>DTRK01000027.1 GCA_012965955.1 Flavobacteriales bacterium | reverse complement strand
ATGGTACTTCTATATGGATGGCTATCAAGATCGACAGGACCGGGATGAGTCGCAGAAGCAGCTGTCTAAAGAATTTGTTAGAGAGTGGTTGATGGACAAGGGCTTTCAAGGATTGGAAGGCCAATCTATTCCTGATATGCCGCAAGAGTTTGTAAACACGGTTTCCGAACGTTATATAGAGCTCTTTGAACAAATTACCGGAGACTCTTTTGAACGGGCCGATGTGTCAAGTGTTGCAGATAGGGTAGAGCAGAATATTCTGAACTTCCTGGAAAACCAGACCGTCAGTCAGTAGTGCATTTTATAAAGTTCAGCTGGGTCATTTTCTTGTTTTTTACTTTAGGTCTGATCTGCCCGACGATAGTTTCTGAAGCTAAACCTGACACGCTAGATAGAAAGAATGCGATTAATCTTGAGTTTGCGGGGCCTGCTGGATATTGGGCTGTAGGCTATGAGCGCATTATCAAGACGAAAAATCGTTGGCGCATGTTTGGAGCTGTTGCGACTTCAATGTGGGGTTTAGCGGATTATAATGGTGATTTCAATCCTAATTTCTCGATACCCATTATTATAGGAGGCCTTTATGGTGGAGCGGTGCACAACATTGAACTCGCATTGTCCAATACAGTTTATAGTATTGTTACTGCCGAAGGCGGATTCGAAGAAGATAGGGAATTTGGTGTGAATGGGAATATTCATATTGGCTATAGGTATTCACCCCCCTGCGATCGATGGCACATTAAAATTTACTACCTCGGTACACTCGTGAGGTATAATTACTATGTCAATTATGGTGGACTGGGTATAGGATATTCATTCTGACAAGATGCAAACTGCTATTTATCCCATAATTCTTCTTTCACTCCTTCTCTGCGGTTGCAAGAAAGCCGATCTGAAAGGGATCTTAAACTTGAACCGAAACGAGATCAGCGTAATTGGCCATGGAGGTATGGGCGTAGCTTCAACTTACCCAATGGATACCTACGAATCTTTAACTGCCGCGATCACAGCTGGGGCACATGGAGTTGAAATCGATGTACAGATGAGCAATGATTCGGTGCTCGTGGCGTTTCACAATACAGACATGAACTCAAACACTTCATGTACAGGCAAAATCAACGAATACTCCTGGGAAGCGTTGAAAGAGTGTGAATATGTGAAGGAGATATTTGGAGTTTACCGGATATTGTCATTGCCTGAAATGGTAGAGTTCTGGCAGGACGAAGAACCGAGAATCATTGTATTTGACTGCAAGTTGATTTACAGCTCTAATTTCAACGAGTTTTTAGAGACCTATGCCAATCAACTAATTAAGCTGGTGGAGTCGATTAATTTCGGCGGGGACGTACTAATTGAGTCTCAAAATATTGCGTTTTTACAGCTCATCCAAGGGTTAAAGCCAACTTATAAGCTCTTCTTTTATCCTCAGTCGTTTGAAGAAGGACTGTCAACCGTAACCGCTAACGGCTTATACGGAATTACGATTGCCTCTTCCAAAATAACCAAAGAACAAATTACAGAAGCACATGACAATGGCTTCAGAGTTGCCATTTGGAATGTGAATTCCCGTGGTGACAATGTGGATGCGATCAATAAGTCACCTGATTATATTCAGACTGATAAGCTCAAGGGATTACTCCGATTGCTAAAGTAGGGCATAAAAATATCCCGCCCGGTAGGTACTAAGAGTTGGTTCTGGGCGGAACTTCCTTTTAAAGACTTTTTCTTAAGACTTTTTCTCTCCAATTCGTGCGCTCTTACCTTTTCGGTCTCGTAGGTAGAAGATTCGTGCTCTTCTAACCTTCCCTCGTTTGTGCACTTCTATCTTTTCGATGTATGGGGAAGCTAACGGCATGATTCTCTCCACTCCAATCCCGCCAGAAACCTTTCTAATAGTTACGGTCTCTGTAGTACCAGATCCTTTTCTCTGAAGGACTACACCTTTGAATTGCTGTATTCTCTCCTTGTTTCCCTCCTTAATTTTGTAGTGCACTGTGATCGTGTCTCCAGTAGCAAAATCAGGGTGTGTTTCACCACCTATCGAAATTTGAACATGCCCATCTGCCAATGAAACATCAAATACTTCCTTTTTTTCAGCCACTGCCTCTTCAACTTTTTCATCAGCCACAGGCTCTTCAGCCTTTTCCTCTGCCACAGGCTCCTCTGCTTTTTCCTCTTCAGCAGGCTCTTCTGCTTTTTCCTCTTCAGCAGGCTCTTCTGCCTTTTCCTCTTCAGCAGGCTCTTCTGCTTTTTCCTCTGCCACAGGCTCTTCTGCTTTTTCCTCTTCAGCAGGCTCTTCTGCCTTTTCCTCTTCAGCAGGCTCTTCTGCTTTTTCCTCTGCCACAGGCTCTTCTGCTTTTTCTTCTTCAGCAGGCTCTTCTGCTTTTTCCTCTTCAGCAGGGGCCTCATCTTTTACCTCCTCAGCGGATGGCTCAGCATTTTCCTCTTCGGCTTTCTCCTTGGGAGTTTCGGCGGACTCTTCCGCAGAAGTAGTGTTCTCCCCGTTTTCAGGCTCGTCTTGCTTGTCTGTTGGATCGTCAGCTAGGACCATGACATTATTTGTATAAGTGTTATCTGATAATTAAGCGGGTGCAAAAATATATATTTATTTGATAAATAGCACCATTTAGCTGTAGTTTTAGCGAAGAGGAAGGTAATTTTAAACAAGTTGATGATGCATGGGTAATAGGCATTAGAGTATAACCCCTTTCCGCCACCTTTTTATTTCCTATATTTGCATCCTGAAAAGCGGCGTTAATTTACTTCGATTATTATTTTAGCTAAACTTTAATTGAATAGTATAAGTTGCTTTAAATTAAGTATTTAAGAAATTTATAATTCCACTTTCACCTGAATGGCTTTTCAAGAGTCCGCACGAGTAATAAGCACAGAGGAAATAGCCCACAATACATTTCAGGTATTCCTAAATTCGCCTCTCATTTCAGTCGCGGTCAAATCGGGCCAGTTCGTTAACATTCTACCGGCTCCTGATTGGGAAATGCCCATGAGGCGACCTATGAGCGTGTCTGGCGTGGATGGCTCTCATTTAGGTGTAATATTTAAAGCTGTTGGACCCGGTACCGATCTGATGAGGGATTGGAAAATTGGGGCAGAAGTAGACCTGCTAGGCCCCTTGGGCAATGCCTGGCATGTATCAGAGAAAACACCAATCCTAATCGGTGGCGGCGTCGGAATTGCACCAACCTGGTTTCTCCACAACGAATTGAAGGCACAGGGGGTAGATCATTACCTGATCATGGGCTCCCGAACAGCGAATGAGCACTTTATTGAGCATGACGTGGGTAAAAAACTAATCATGTGTACTGATGATGGCGCTTTTGGTGTATCTGGAAACGTAATTACCGGACTAGACACCATTCGAGAAGAGATAGAACTTTCAACCGTAAAATTATTTGTGTGTGGGCCTGCTCCGATGATGGAGGCGGTCCGAGAGGTAGCAGTTGGTGAGAATATTGAATGTGAGATTGCACTGGAAACAGTAATGGCCTGCGGATTCGGCATTTGTCAGGGTTGTACTATGGAATATGTCTCAAACGGTGAATCGACGGATAGTTATAGGAAAAAGTTCGGATTGGTCTGCATGGATGGACCGGTGTTTAATGCAAAGGAGATTAAGACTTGTTATCTCTAATCAAAGAACCAGGAAACAAGTCAAAGGGCAAAAGGGTTGTCTTAGCGCTAAGCGGTCATGTTAAAGGTAAAACTCGGAAATACAGAATTTGATACACCAATCCTGGTGGCCAGCGGTACCTACGGATACGGAAATGAGGTAGAGGGCCTTGCTGACGTCAGCAAGTTTGGCGGCATAATCACCAAGTCTGTTACCAGGTTACCACGTGAAGGAAATCCACCACCGCGCATTGCTGAAACCGCAGCTGGAATGCTCAATTCAATCGGCCTTGCCAATCTGGGGGTGGAGGGTTATTGCAAGGAGAAAATGCCATTTCTCAATGAACTGGCCACGAAAATCATCATTAACGTGGCAGGCACCACCATGTCTGATTATATAGAGACCTTTGAAATATTAGAGGACCACGGTGGTAATCACGTGGGGTATGAAATCAATATCTCGTGCCCAAATGTAAAAGAAGGGGGAATGGAATTCGGAGTAAGTCCTGACATGACTGAAGAACTTACCAAAGAGCTTCGGAAGAGAACAGGCCGTCTGTTGATCATGAAATTAAGCCCCAATGTTACGTGCATTCAGGATATAGGCCTGGCTGCAGAAGCTGGTGGTGCAGATGCGGTTTCCGCTATTAATACTGTAGTGGGGATGGGGATTGATGTGAAGAAGAGAGCAGTGAAACTGCATACCATCTATGGTGGCTTATCCGGGCCAGCTATTAAACCAGTAGCCCTCGCATGTGTGCACAAGCTGAGTAAGGTGTTGAGCATCCCCATCATAGGGCTGGGTGGCATCAGCACTGCAGAGGATGTGCTGGAGTTTATTCTGGCCGGGTCTGATCTGGTGCAAGTGGGTACAATCAATTACAAACACCCAGATAGAGGCATGACAATTTGTGACGAGCTGATTGCGTTTTGCAAGGAGAACGATTTATCCAATATCCTGGATATTAAAGGACAGCTAGACAAATAGCAGTACAAATACGAATTAATAGGAATGGTGTAATTCACTATCATCAGCATTGTCGTAACCTCAAATCTAATTTTGTTCATTCCTAAATTTGTAGGGATTTGTATTCGTAACTAAGACGTATAGAAGCACTAACAATGGGAAAGGAAACACTGGCAAAGAAGTTCAATATGGATCATTTCCAGCACCCCTAGGAGGGAAAAAAGGCAATCACAGGGTTAACGATTCGTGAGGACCACTTGTCTCCAGCCGGCAAGGTTCATGGAGGTGTAATTTCAGGATTCTTTGATTTTGCCTGTGGTGCAGCTGTGTTTACTACGATGGCCAAAGGTGATTTTTGTTCCACTGTTGAGTTGAAAGTGAATTATCTTAAGCCTATAAGTCTGGGCGATGAGATTGAAGGCAAAACTGAAGTTGTCTTTCAGGGCAAGAAGATTTGTGTCGTTCATGGATTTCTGTTCGTGAACGGGGCTGAAGAGCCTTCGGCAATGGTAACGGGTACGTTCAATATGGTGCGAGGTAAATAATGTCTACAGTACGAATCATAGAATGCCCCCGCGACGCCATGCAAGGTTTGCCGGATTTCATCCCAACTGACACAAAGGCTGATTATATCAACTCATTGCTCAAAGTCGGCTTTGACACAATTGATTTCGGAAGCTTTGTATCGCCTAAAGCCATACCTCAGCTTAAGGACACTGCTGCGGTAGTTGAGAAGCTGGATCTCTCTTCAAC
>DTRK01000026.1 GCA_012965955.1 Flavobacteriales bacterium | reverse complement strand
GCCATGGTACCGGTAATGGAAGCGGGCCGCTGCCAATTACCTTGATCGACTTCACTGCTGATCTGGACGACGGCAATGTGTATGTCGACTGGACAGTCGCGTCACAAGCGAATAATGACTATTTCACAGTTCAGAGGAGTATTGATGGGTATGACTGGGAAAACATCGCAACCATTGTGGGTGCCGGTACTATTAACCAAACGATGAAGTATAACCACGTCGATAGAGAACCTTATGTAGGTGTTTCTTACTATAGATTGAAACAGACTGATTATGATGGTAATTTTGAAACCTTTGATCCGGTTGCCGTTTCATATGATGTTGAAATAGTAGGATTGCTGATCTCACCAAACCCGGTTAAAGAGGCAATCACTATATCTACGGAAGGTACGGTCTATAATGACCTGAACATTATTAGGATATATGACAGCAAAGGCAATATGGTACTTCATAATAACCTGTTAGGTAAGCTTGAAAATTATGAACTACACGTTGGGGGGCTTGCGTCCGGCGTTTACATAATTAGATCCAGAAGCAGAAACCAACTGGGTACCGGTAGATTCGTTAAAGAGTAGAGATCGCAAAGACTTTACCACCGTACATCTTGTTTGTTGTCACCCTAATCACGGTTAGAAGTTCTGCAAAGTATTCTACGCTCATTAATTGTGGGGATATCGGTTTAATATTCCCTGTTGTTTCTATCTATGTACCCTGTCTGCCAGAATTACCAATTAATAGTTCTAGCTCTTTTAATGGTTCAATATTGTAATCCAGGCCTCTTTCGCTTTGAGAATGGCGATTTCCCATCCTGCTCCCTGTATCCAACTCCATAATGGAAGAGATTAACCTCCGACAAACACAGGTTGGTATTACTCCTGACCGTGTTAATGAGCTGTGAATATGTGTTAATCAAACGTTAAATGTTTTGAACTCAATCAGAAACCCTATAGTTTTAGGCCTTGATCAGGTATTATCCAGTGGAAAAACAATGATTAAGAATACGTATCTCCTGCCCTGCCGCATCCGCTTCAGAACAGGTACGACTTTACGAATGAACGCACCGAGGCTGGATGGGCCTCTTTCGTACATTTGTATTCGTAATGTTCCAAGATGAAGAAACGCACGATCCAGCTCGTTGTACTCCTGGCCTCACTTTCCCTGGCTGGAATTGTGATTACGCAATTGTTTTGGATACGAAAGTCGATGTACCTGCAGGAGGTTAGTTTTGACAATCGCGTTAAAGAAGCCATTCGCAGTACGGCAGAGCAGATTCTGGTATCAAATCAAGACTCAACCACTCGCATAGAGCCAATTGTAAAGACGGGCCCTCGGTTTTTTCTGTGTAATGTGGATACAGATATAGATTCCTTCCTTCTTGGTAAGCTGCTGAGCTATGAATTCGAATACCAAAATATCAATGCTGATTATGAATACGGGATTTACGATTGCTTCAGCGATTCGGTGGTACTCAGCCGGGCGGTTATTGACGCAGAACACAAATCTATTTTCAAGGCAACACCTCCGAGTGAGGTTCAATTTGATAAGGCAAGTGCCAGTATATGGGTGAACTTCCCCGACTCGGATCGCCTCATCAGTAAAGTGGGACAATGGATGTTCACCACAGCGGCACTATTGATAATTACCATTCTTACTTTCTCGTATACAATATTCGCAATCATCAGGCAGAAGAAGGTTGCCCAAATAAAAACGGACTTCATCAATAACATGACGCATGAATTGAAGACTCCCATATCAACTATTGCGCTATCAAGCGAAGTGTTGTTGAAGCCCAATACACTAGGAGATTCAGAGAAAATCAAGCGCTACGCTTCTATTATCAGCGTGGAGAATGACCGGCTGAAAAACCAGGTAGAGAAAGTACTGCAGATGGCCATTCTGGAAAAAGGCACTTTTGAGCTCAACATGCAGATGGTCAATATTCACAAGCTCATCGATATTTCCGTTGATAAGCTGCGTTTGAAGGTGAGAAAGCGACAGGGATCACTGGTACTTGATCTCAACGCAAGAAAATTCAATATCAATGGGGATTGGGAACACCTTCAAAATGTTATCCTCAACTTACTTGACAATGCCCTAAAATACTCTGTAGCGAACCCAGATGTGGTCGTTAGAACGGCCGATAGTGAAGTTGGGATTAGCATTGTTGTTGAAGACAAGGGAATCGGCATGAAACCAGAAATACTCAAACACATATTTGAAAGGTTTTATCGCGCTCCTACCGGCGACATACACGACGTAAAGGGTTTTGGGCTTGGCTTGAACTATGTTCAGGAAATTGTGTCGGCTCATGACGGAACAGTAGGCGTTGAGAGCGAAATCAACAATGGCAGCATTTTTACCGTATTTTTACCTTATAACAAGGCATAGTACATCCGCATGTCGAAAACACAAAACAAAATAAAACTTCTCATTGCCGAGGACGATCCCAACCTGGGATTTGTGGTAAAGGACAGCCTGGAAGGAGAAGGATATGATGTCACCCTATGTACAGATGGGATTCAAGGTATTCAGCAATTTCAGAAAGCCACCTACGATATGTGTGTTCTCGACATTATGATGCCAAAGAAGGATGGCTTTTCTCTGGCCAGGGACATTCGCAACCTTGATGACAACATGCCGATCTTATTTCTCACGGCGAAATCCCTCAAGGAGGATGTGATCAAAGGCTTCATGCATGGAGCGGATGACTATGTGATAAAGCCATTCAGCATTGAAGAGCTCTCTATGAGAATAAAAGCTATTCTAAAGAGAACCAGGTCGGAAAATGAGAGTGAATCCAACCGTGACAATTTCAAGATAGGCCAATACGAGCTGGATTACCCCGACCTGAAGCTAAAAGGGCCAGGAGAAGAGCGGAAATTAACACGAAAAGAGGCAGATGTACTGAAGATGCTCAGCATGAATCAGAACAAGCTGCTAACCCGGGAGATATTGCTCAACGTGGTATGGGGCAATGACGACTATTTCTCGGGCCGCAGCATGGATGTCTTTATCTCACGGCTCCGCAAGTACCTTTCGGATGATGAGAACGTGAAGATCAATAATATTCACGGCGAAGGTTTTCGACTGGAAGTCCGCTAGTAGACAATCACCTTACGGGTCAAAGCATGCCCGCTACTTTGCAATCTTACAAAGTACACACCTGTACCGTATTCAGAGAGAGCTAACGTGTGCATGAACTTGCCGCTGAAATCTTTCATCCGTTCCGTGTAGATGACTTCTCCAATTACATTGGTCAGCTCAATCAGGTAGTCGCCCCTCTCCATTGCATCGAGATGCAGGTGAACTTCTCCCTCGCTAGGTACCGGGAAGACCTTGAATTGCACCTTGCCCGGCAGATCTTCCAAACCTGTATAGGTGGCGCTAAACGGATTGGACATGGTAGAACACCCATTCACATCCGTTACCTCCACAGAGTAGGTTCCACTCTGCGTAATCGTGTAGTCTACCGATGTTTCACCGGTGAGCAAGGTACTGCCCATGTACCACTGGTATGTGTTAGAGATGTCTGAAGTCAACACATTCCCATTGGCTGTAATACCCGGTACCGGAGGATTCGGAAGCATAGTAACTGCGGTAGCCGCTGAAGCTGCGCTGACACAGCCGATACTATCTATCACACTCAGGGTAATCGATGCTGATGAGCTCACCGTAATTGAAACAGTTGTATCCCCCGTTGACCAAATATTCCCGGATGCGGTGTTGGATGTAAGGACCACAGTTCCTCCCTCGCAAAAGGAGGTAAGCCCTCCTGCAATTATAATAGGCGTTGCAGGAGCCGAATTTACTGCAATGGTCGTTGTATCAGAGGTAGCACTGCACCCGTTGCCATCCGTAAAAGTCACTGTATATCCACCTGCTGTAGTAGCTTCAATGGATTGGGAGTTCATTCCGTTGGACCACATGTTGCCTGTAGGGCTGCTCGAAGTAAGGGTAACGCTATCTCCCTGGCAAATAGTAGTTGAACCACCGACGGTTATGGTGGGTGTGGCGGGCAGGGCATTAACCGTGATATAATTGGCCTTAGTCAAAGTATCACTGCCCACCGTATTGCTGGCGATCAGGGTCACTGAATATGTACCTGTTGCAGCATAGGTCACAGTTGGGTTTTGTAAGTTGGAAGAATCAGGTGTGGCTCCTGGCATGCTCCACACCCAGCTGTTGGGCGATTCTGTTGTTTTATCCGTAAATGTTACCGGATCCCCAATGCAAACGCTTGTATCCAGCGCCGTAAATCCAGCTACAGGTGGCGGGCAGGAAGTTACGGTAATATATGCCGACTGGACAAGGGTGTCAGAACCTCCACCGTTAGTGACAATCAGCGTAACATCGTAAGTGCCCGGAGTGGTGTAGCAGATAATGGGGTTCTTCGCGGTGTCTGTAGCGGGTGTACCGCCGGGAAAGGACCAGGACCAGGTGAGTGGCACATTGGTACTCTTATCCGCAAAGGTGATGCAGGTGCCCTGGCAGAAACTTGTTGAACTGGCTGTGAAGTTAGCCACCGTGGCGATGCTGGAAACCGTCACCAGTTGACAGGTTGTGCTGCTGCCTACGCTGTTGGTGGTGGTTAAACACACATTGTATGTCCCATTGGCTGTATATGTATAAGAGGGATTTTGTGACGTGCTCGTTCCTATACCATCACCAAAATCCCATGACCAGGACGTGGGTGAGTTGGTTGAGATATCGCTGAACGCTATAAGCGGATCTGCAGATGAGTTGTAGGTAAAATCAGTTACCGGTGCGCCTGCAAATGTGTCGGTAATGGCACGAAAGTGATAGTCATCCGTTATGTTGGCCCAGATACTTCCATCGTCAGCATAGGTCCTGCCCGCAACTCCTGGGGTAGTCTGTGATACCCATACCTCCCCCGTAGGCACTGTGAACCCAACAAAGACATTTCCAGACAGGTTGGACAATTGACTGGAATACGGGCGGAGATCGACACGGGTAATTCTATTGGGCTCAGCCAACGTAGCCTCAGGGAAAACTTTGAAAGGCGTAATCAGGTCAGTACCAGGTAATCCCCCTACTTCATCCCATACATGTATCAACATGCTGTCATTTGGCCGGTTGACATCTGTATAGTTTCTAATAAGCGCCGTGACGAGATCAGTAGTTCCAGGCAGCGTAATTGCAACAGCAGTACCATTCAATAGGCTCAGCGAACTTGGTCCGTAAGAGTTGACGAAGTCGATCTGGGCGTTATCGTAGCTGATATAGTTTCCTGAGATATAGGAAGAGGTGTCGCTCTGGGCCATGTTTAGGGAATCAGATGCATCGATGGCAGTGAACCAGTAATCCATCCACGCACCGGCGGGCTGCTGGGGCAGCACAAACAAATACTCATCACCGG
>DTRK01000025.1 GCA_012965955.1 Flavobacteriales bacterium | reverse complement strand
TCTATATGCAGCGAATACCAGTTCAATTACAATGGCAAGTTCTAAGGAACCCAAACTAACAGCTTGGACTCGTTGGTGGGGCAGATCAATATTCAACTGATCTTATTTAACGGAGGTTTCAAGATGAGAAAAGTAAGACTTGTAGCAATGATTGCAGGAATGCTATTTGCGATGCAGGCGACCACAGTTCTGGGTCACCACTCGCACGCCTCGCTTGACTCAAATGATGTACGTGTAGTGTCAGGTGTGGTGACTAGCTACAGTTGGACCTATCCCCATGTTTACATAAAAGTTGAAGCCCCTAATCTGTCAGGTAATGTTGTTGAATACGGCATTGAGCTAATTCATCCGGGAGGCATGTCAGCCAGGGGTTGGGATAAGGATACCTTCAAACCAGGTGACCGTATCACTTGGGAGGGGCGGCATGACCGTAACAAGTCTAGGGCTTATGCCGGGTTGGAATGGGCTGAGCGAAATGGTGTCCGCGTTGGTCAGGATATGCAGGGTAATGATCAACCGATAATTCCTTCCTCTGATTTTACTGGAATGTGGAATCGTGGCCCAAATCAATTTACCTATACTCCACCGCCGGGATGGCCACTTACTGAGCGTGGACAGGCTTTAGTGGATGGATTCAGCGAAGATCAGAATCCTATTCTGGAATGTAACGACCCTGGCCCCCCAAAATCGATGACCCTACCTTATACCCATTTAGTTAGCTACCAAGATGACAAGACTCTAATAATTGAACGAGATATGATGGAAGGAAGCCGTGTTATTCATCTTGATCAAAATTCACAGCCAGGTCCCCCTTCGAAGCTCGGTCACTCCATTGGCTGGTTCGAGAATGGAGATCTGATTATCGAAACAAGCGGCTTTACGCCAGACCTCTGGGGTACACATACCGGCATAGATTCCAGTGAGCAGAAGCATATCCGCGAGCGTTTACGTCTGGTAGATAATGGACTTGGAATAGACATTGAAATCACGATAACTGATCCGGTTTATCTGCATGAACCTAAAACATTTACTCATCGGTGGATAAAAACAATTGATCGGGAAGTCATTCGTGCTCCATGCACTCTGGAATCAGCTAAATTGTTTATCGAAGCTGGCTACAGTGTTGAAGAATAGTAAGAGCGAATTACGATATGAGTTAATATGATAAATACTTTAAATTTAGACCTAGGTAGCACGGCGTTATTTTTTTATTCGCCTCTACTTTTAAGCTCTGAGAAATCTTTATGTATAGAGACATGGCTATACCTTATAGAAGAAGACACTTATAGACCAAACATTTCTAAGAGCTTTACTTTTATCCTGTAATATTTCGGCGTATTATTATTTGTGTTTACCGAATCGTATTCTGCTTTTTCAAATAAATGCCTATATTCAGCCGAGGGAAATACTAATGACTAAAAGTGTATTCAAAGTGCTGCTGGTATTGTCAGTATTCTTTGCCAGCCTCGTAAGCGCACATCATTCTGCTGTTGTCTTTGATGTTGGGGAAATTATCGAAAAAACAGGAAAAACAACTCTTTTTACTCTTAGGAATCCTCACCTCATCCTTAACATGGAAGTCACTAATGAAGAAGGTGAAGTTGAACTTTGGCGATTGGAGGGCCAGGGCATAAGTGCAATGCAAGCAATGGGCTTTGATCGTGGATCCATTAATATTGGTGATACGATTACTGTTCGAATAAACCCATTAAGATCTGGTAAGCCTGGAGGATTAGTACTAGGTCTTATTGGCGCAGATGGACGTGCCTACATACAGGAACCAGAACAGGAGGTTCGTCAAGTTTACCCAGCTTTAATGCCTTATGTTCCTCCACCGGCTGGAGAGACATGGCAAATGCGAGAGGAAAAAACGAGACCCGCTCAGTTACCAGTCATTTCACAAGGAATAGCTCCTGGAGAAAGTGGTGGAGGTAATATGCCCGGTGCTCTTGATCCGGAGAATCTAGCGAAGGAAAGACCACCAGCACCTTTCGATCTGACAGGGCAATGGCAGTTCCGTGGAGAGAATGAATATCGCGCAAATTATGGCTCCTTTGAATTCAAGCCTATGCCAGAGCTCACAGCAAAAGGTAAAACCTATCATGATGCTTATATGGAAGCCTCACTAGAGGGGGAGCGTTTTGGTGATCCCACCGCCCTATGCTATCCCCCTGGAATGCCAAGATTCATGACCAGATATGGTGCTCTTATGATGTTGCAGCATCCCACAGCCATCTTCATGGTCTCACGGCTGAATAATGATTATCGAGTAATCTTTCTTGATGGGCGTGAACGCTCCAGCGGATATGCAGTCGACCGTAACTGGCAAGGAGAGTCCTTAGGCTACTGGGATGGCGATACTCTGGTAGTCGAAACTACTGGTTTCATTGGTGAAAATCATCTTATTCAGGCGGGCGTCCCGACTGGTGAGCAGCTTAAAATCGTCGAGCGCATTTCACTGATTAATGAGGGCAATACAATGGTCAGTGAGTATACATTTACAGATCCTGAATACTGGGTTGGCGAGTGGAAACATGTCAAGTTCCGAGACAGAGTGCTTCGCATAGATGTACGTGAAGCCAATTGTATCTATGAAGATAGCTTTGCTTTGCCAGGTGTGGAACGTCCTGATTAGTTATAGCGAGAGTTTCCTGACTTCTGTGTAAACACCCGCGACGCTGTTTAAAGATGATCGGTTACCCGCTCACCAAATTCAATACTGAACCGATTTAATGCCGGCTTCCAATTTCTTATTGGCATAGTCCATTTTTTTGATGCCTCCTGAATTGCCAGGTACACCACCTTCAATGCGGATTGATCGTCAGGAAATATCTTCCGATTGCGTGTCGATTTTCTGATGACACTGTTCAGCGATTCAATGGCGTTGGTGGTATAAATTACCTTAGGTATTTCATTTGCAGGGTCACCCATTAATGAATTTTAGGGGGGGGGGGGGGGGAATTTTTTTTGTGGGGGTTTTTATGGGGGATGTTGGTACAGCAGTAGAATACTACCTAAGTAACTGATTTATATAGGTGTTAAAGTCCGCCCACCGGTACCAACTCTTAGTCTCAACCAGGCTAACCCCTTTTACCTAAGCCCAGTAAACACAATACTTACAGACCACTTCCTTGTCTACTGCTGGAAAAAAATGTGCTCAAAAAAAGTCTGCTTGACTCGGGATCGATCTGGGACGGGGAATGACTCTGTCAGCCCCAGAGAGGCTTTAAGTTACTTCGGACCAAACCCCAACTCAGAAAACGCCATCAATATCTAGCAACCAGGTCCAATGACTGTCATGCACAGCTAGTTCTATACACACTCCCTGCTGGACACGAGCGTTTTAGGGTTTATGAATTTTTGCCTGGTATGGTCCAAATGCCATCAGTCTGGCAGGAATATCCCTAAGAAAGGGCGTTTTTAACAATACCCGGACTAACCAGGGCAGATCAAACTCCTTATTGGCAAAGGCGCGTGAAGTGATCTGATTCAAAATCCGCGTTTGAATGCCCTGGACGGTTTTCGTGGCCTTGAAGCGTCTGTTCTGCACTTCAGCAAGATGCATAGAAGTACAGGCGCCAGCCAACAAGGGTTCTGACAAAATATTAGCTGTTTCTATCGCATCGGCAATCGCGAAATTTATCCCAATGCCACCAACAGGAGACATTGCATGTGCAGAGTCACCGATTAACAACAATCCATTCAGGTACCAGGTATCCAGCATATCTGCCCTAACGTTTAGAATATGGAGATCGCTGAAATCGGTGATTGTGTCTACCCGGTCTTGCAACCAGGGAATCGTCTGCCGGAGGCCTTGTCTAAAATGCTCGATACCCTTCTCTCGCAGCTGTTTAAAATCACCTTTTGCATGGACAAAGGCTACTTGCCATACGTCTATTCTATTAAGAACAATGCAAAGATTGCCGTCAGCCACGTAAAACCCGGCCTGGTCGTCTTCCTCCGTAGCTAACCTGGGGAAACGCAACCATGCAATATCAATTGGTTGGGACTGGCTCTCGGCCTTGAAACCTGTCAGTCTGCGAAGTGTGGAAAAACGCCCATCACAGGCAACCACCAAATCGGATTCAATTCGCATGGGATTACCATCTTGCTTTCCTTCAACCCCGACAATCCTGTTCTGCTCGTCCCTGAGCAAACTGGTAACCGCTGTACTAAACAATATCTCGAAACAATCAAAGCCCTGAGCACATTCAAGCAAGTAATTCAGGAAGTGTTCCTGTGGCATCATGGTAATGTAAGGATATTTGGTCTTCAGGCGCTTGAAATTAACTAGGTTGATGACCTTGTCTGGTGTGTTGATCGACATCTGTTGTATTTTGCTGTGGGGAAGTTCAAGCGCTCCCTCAGCAAGGCCGATCTGGTCCAGCATTTCAAGCGTCGAGGCATGTACGGTGTCTCCACGAAAGTCACGTGCGAGATCGGGATGTAGTTCCAGTACTTTTACCGAAACCCCCTGACGGGCCAGCAGCAATCCAAGCACAAGGCCCGCAGGACCTGCACCCACAATGCAACATTGCACACGCTCGTGGCCAGGTTTTATGTCCATCGATTCAGACTAACACGGAGTATAGGGAGAATAAAAGCCAGCTTCATTTAAGTCCACGCATTCATGGTTGAAAAACACCAGCGTTAATTTGCAGCGAATATTGACCCAGTAATTGGAGTGAACCCCTGGAAGTGAAACAGCCTTCCTTTTTAATTGACCGACTCTGAACCCTTTGATTCTTTTTCCCCATCCAAATCACAATGATTACCCATCGCTTCAACTAAACTGTATAAAAAAGCAGACGTGAACATGTCTGTAACTCTGATAACCGCAATGTGTTCTTCATCACTCAAGGCCTCACGGATATTTCGATGTAGATAAACACCAATGTCTTTCGATAATCTCTCTTGCTAAGAGAATCCAAACATAATTCAGTCAATTCTTCATATTCATACCCAGAAAATACTATAAATATCGGTTATCATGAAGCTGGGTGAGGATGATTAAATGTCTTTCGCCTGAAATCTCCCACTTTGTCCAAGAAATTCTTGGTATATAATAGTGGAGCTTCCTCGTCAAACCAACGCGCCCCTACTTCGGTGTTTATAAGTTTGTGTATCCAAGGATTACCATATAAAAAATCCAGGTCGTAGTCGTTATCAAATGCAACTTCTGCCTTAGCTGTAACTATCAGTGTTTCGCAGTTCGCTAACCACCTATTCACAAATAACGAAAATTGGATTATCTCAATCTCATCTAATGGCTGATTGCTCATTCCTTTCAGATAAATCTCCACAAATTCTTTGTCTCGCATCAATGCATCAAAGTTATTAATGAACATATTGTTTAAATCAACTGCTAATTGCGCTGTTAC
>DTRK01000024.1:15585-17778 GCA_012965955.1 Flavobacteriales bacterium | reverse complement strand
AAACGTCAGCAACCATCATTACGCAACCCCAACAACTGGGGCTCTCTTCAACGATTAATTTATCTACCTGTGGTTTCAATAACGGAAGCGCCTGTGTAAATGTTATCGGTGGTATCTCACCTTTTGTAATACAATGGAATGATCCGGCAACCACGGTTGGTGCTTGTGCGATGAACTTGTTAGCCGCCGTTTATAATCCGATTGTGAGTGACGGAAATGGATGTTTCTTTACTATGCCTGTTATTGTCAGCGACCTTACCGGGCCGTCTATTGACAGTGTTGTGTGGACAGATGTTACTTGTGCGGGCGACAGCAATGGATCAGCTTCAATTACCGCGACGGGAATATCTCCACCGTTGACTTATATCTGGAAGTCAGGTACTGATACGGTTGGAATTAACATAACGGCAATATTTAACCTTTGGGGAGGCACCTATACTATTACGGTCATTGACTCGAACGGTTGTATAGCTGGTGCTTCTGTTACAGTGGCCGAACCTGCTACTGTTGCCTCAGCAATTATTAATTCAAATGGCACTTCATGCTTTGGTGTTTGTGATGGTTCCGCATCAGTTATGGCAGGAGGTGGAACAACACCTTACGCTTATTTATGGAGCAATAGTCAGGTTACTCCTACTGCTACCGGGTTGTGTGCAGGATTGCACAATGTGGTGGTGACAGATGTAAATGGATGTTCCACCTCATCGCCGGTTTCCATCCTTGAACCTCAACCACTGACTGTAACCGACTCTATTAATGATGCGTCGTGTAATGGTGGCTCAGATGGTTCTATTTACCTATCTGTATTTGGAGGAACACCCTTTTACAGCTATGGTTGGCTGCCAAATGTGGCAGCAGGACCAATTGCAACCAACCTAAGCGCACAGACGTATGTGGTCACAGTGACGGATCTCAATGGATGTAACTCAATAAACCCTATTGCCATTAACGAGCCTACACCACTTTCTGCCATCGGAATAGGTTATCCATCGGTATGTGGAGACTATAACGGAATGGCCATCGTCACTCCTTCTGGTGGGGTACCTCCATACACCTTTCTTTGGGATGATCCATCAGCAACTACAACGGATACGGTAGCAGGCTTATTAGCAAGAGACCCTTACTACGTAGTTATTACGGATGCCAACGGATGTATTTTAAACTACCAGGTGACAGTTGGAGATCTGCCTGGACCCGAAGTGGACGGGGTTGTTACCGTAGACATACTGTGCAATGGCCTTAATACGGGCACTGCTACTGTTCAAGCAAGTGAGGGTACTCCTCCGCTAACATATGAATGGAATGATCCAGCAGAACAAAGTGGAATAACCGCCACCAATTTGTATGCAGGGCCTATAGTTATTGTTTTGACAGACGCAAATGGGTGCACAGTTACTGGTTATGCAAACATCGATGAGCCCGACACCCTGGTGTTGTTCGTATCAGAGGACATATCCATTTGTTATGGGCAATCTGTTGACATCAATGCAACAGCAGGTGGGGGAGTTCCACCTTACGATTATATTTGGGACAATGGACTTGACAGTAGCCAAATCCAATCCGTTGCGCCTTTAACAACAACAACGTACAGTCTCAATGTTCTTGATGCCAATTCCTGTCCCAGCAGTTTTGACTCGGTGATAGTTTCAGTTTCGCCCCCATTAGTTCCCGTTCCTCAAAACGATAGTATTTGTGTTGGTGCTGATGCAGTTGTTGGCGTCTCTGTTACCGGGGGTAACGGAAGTCCAATCAGTTACCTATGGAGTAATTGGGCAACCGATTCAGTTCAGACGCTAAACGGGTTGATTGCAGATACTACTTTAACCGTAACGGTCAGCGATGGTTGCTCACCAGATTCCACCGTTACTGTAGAGATTTGGGTAAGCCCAAATCCAGATGTGAGTTTTACCGTTTCCGGATCAGGCTGCGAACCCTATGTATTAACCGCTGAGGTAGGATCAGTAGGGACGGTACCACCTGTGAACATTGTCTACTGGTTGTGGGATTTTGGTGATGGTAGTACTTCAAATGATGCAGACTCAACGACCCACGTTTATGTTACGGCAGATACGTTCGATGTCTCACTGCAAGTGATTTCTGATGAGGGATGTACGACTACCGTAGTACAACAGGGGGCTGTCGTAGCATATGCCGCTCCTACAGCAGACTTCACCATAGAGCAAGATGAGATTG
>DTRK01000024.1:0-15557 GCA_012965955.1 Flavobacteriales bacterium | reverse complement strand
ATGTTGAGTCCAACCATTGACTTTATGGATGCCTCATCAACCAATGTATCCTCCTGGCTATGGGATTTCGGTGATCCTAATTCCGGAACCGCCAATTCAAGTGATCTGGAAGACGCAACACATATGTTCAGCGATACAGGAACTTACACAATAACGCTTATTGTTGAAACGCCTGATGGATGCTCTGATACAATAACGCAAGAAGTGAGAATTACGAGTCAATACATCTTGTTTGCACCGAACAGTTTTACGCCGAACAATGACGGTGACAACGACTTCTTCTTTCCCCAGGGCCTAGGTGTAGACCATGAATTCTTTGAACTTTACATTTTTGACCGCTGGGGCGATGTAATCGCAACGGTGGACGGCGAGTGGAGCAATGACATCAGTATAGGCTGGGATGGCAAAGCCAATGCAGGAGCAGAAACCGCACAGATGGATGTCTATGTGTGGTTGATACGTACTACAGATATAATGGGCGGCGAGCACGAGTACATAGGACACGTCACGCTATTAAAGTAATGCTCCATACTTTATCCTTTCATTTTTCGGTGCAATATATGTTGCTATATTTATAGCCGATAAGCCCACATTCTGATGAAACCACAGGAGAAATTGATAGCTATCCTCCTTTTTGCATTTTTGTTGTTCAGTACAACATGTCTGGCCCAGGATGATGATTACCGCACAAGTCCGGATAGCACTACCAAACCGGTAAAGAAAAGTTCCAGGTTTGACTGGAAAAAGGTTTACATGGGAGGTGGCCTGGGATTGCAATTTGGATACACAACGGTAGTTGATATCTCTCCCACTATTGGATACAGATTTAATGAAAATTTGTCTGCGGGACTCGGACTAACGTACCTCTATTACGAGATCAGTTCGCTCGACTATCAAACCAATGTCTACGGGGGTGGCCCCTTTGTCAGATATGTATTCGCCAGGAACTTGTTCGCCCACGTGGAATACCAAATACTAAATGCTGAATACTATAAATTTTATCCGCCTGAACGCCAGGATGTGCATTATTTCTGGGTAGGTGGTGGATTCAGACGGCAATTAGGAGGAAATGCATACCTAGTACTCATGGGTCTCTATGATCTTAACTACTCAGATCTTTCTATTTATCCCACCAATCCTATCCTCAGGGTCGGCGTTGTTGTCGGACTCTAGGTACTGCTTTAACCTTGTTATTAGCGACTTCTTTTTTGCTAAATTAGCGCTCCAGTACCCCATTATATGCAAAAGATTATTGCACTTGCCCTGTGCCTCTCAATGGCATATTCGACAATCGCCCAAGTTAAGCAGCAGTACAGAAATGTATGGGACCAGGCATATGCTGAAAATCCCAGTATCCCTTTAGGATTGCTAGAGGCTGTTGCCTATGCTAAAACACGCATGAAGAACATCGATCCTCAGCAGATTACGCATTCGTGCAGTGGAGTACCACTCCCCTCCGGAGTAATGGGATTGATAGATGACGGTAATGGTTATTTTAAGAACACCACAGGCCTGGTTGCTTCAAAATCGAGGTTTACCAAAGCCAGTCTAGGAACAAATATGAGTAATACTGTCCTTGGATATGCTGAGGCATTTGCAAGAATTCAAAATGAGCTGAATATTACTTCAAACAGTCCGGAAGCAAATGTTCCGGTATTGAGGTATATGAGTGAGCTCCCAACCCAAACCGGAGGGCAGCTCTTTGCCCAGGATGCTGAGATCTATCAAATTCTCAAGTATCTGGAAGATGCTGACTTTATGCAGAGTGTAAACCGGTCTCCTCATAAGATCAATTACAGCACCGTCTTCGGACTGAACAATTTTCAAATCCTTTCTTCTATGAAGATTTGGTTGTCCAAGGGTGCAATTAAGAATTCGCAGAACAAAACATACCAACCTAACAAACAGCTGGTTTGTATCGATTATCCCGGTGCCATATGGGTTGCTGCTGATGGTTCCAACTATTCCTCAAGAGGTGGCACACTGGTATCGGCTGTGACGATCCATACGGTTCAGGGCTCATATGCAGGGGCGATTTCATGGTTTCAGAATCCCAGTGCCAATGTATCCGCTCATTACGTATTAAGGTCGTCAGATGGACAGGTAACTCAAATGGTCTGTGAATCAGACAAAGGATGGCACGTGGGATCAGAAAACCCCTACACTATTGGGCTGGAGCATGAAGGGTTTGTCAACGATCCTGCCTGGTACACGATGGCCATGTACACGAGTTCAGCTGATGTTTGTAGAGACATTATCAATAGCGGATATGGAATCAATCCCCTGCGTACTGCCTTTTGGCCCTGGGCTGCCAGCACGAATTATAACTCGGGCGGAAGGCCCGGGAACTGCTCGAAGGTGAAAGGGCATCAGCATTATCAAAATCAAAGCCATACTGATCCAGGGGCAAATTGGGACTGGGACTATTTCTACAAATTAATTAATGATCCTCCTCCGACAAGTTCGATAACAAGTTGTACCGGCACCTTCACCGATAGTGGAGGAAATAGTGCCAATTATGGTGATGATGAACGGGAGTTAACTGTGATTGAACCAGTCAATGCCTCCAGCGTCACGGTAACCTTTAGTTCATTTGATCTGGAGTTTGAATGGGATTACATGTATATCTATGACGGGAATTCCGTTTGGGCTCCTTTGATCGGTTATTACACCGGAACCAACAATCCAGGAACGATTACGTCTAGCGGTGGGGCATTGGCGATAGAATTTAGATCAGATTGCGCTACAAATAACCCAGGCTGGGAAGCCACTTGGACGTGCTCAACCGTTTTAAGTCCTCCAACAAATCTTCAGGTATCTGTGCCAAGCTGTTCTAATGGAAGCTACACAGCTACTTTGTCCTGGGACAATGCCGACTCAAATTGGTATGCTGATGTATCAACCGACCCGGGTTTTACAGACTATTGGAATAAGCCGGTGCCCTGGCTGACATCGACTACCGCTCCAACTGGATTTTTGGACACTTTTGGATTGGGGTCGATGGTCCTGCTTCCCGATTCTACGTATTATTGGAGAATATGGGATGGAAGTTCATGGGTAAATGGCCCTTTTTTTACGGTGCCATTCTGCCCTGATACTACACCGCCCAGCACCGCAATTTCCAACCCCAATACCTGGGAAACAACAGATTTCACCACCACATTCACGGACGCTGACGCCGGCGGATCCGGATTAGACCTGTCCTTTTATCAGGTGATTGATTTTGACTGGACAGAATGGAGGTCAAACAATGGCAACGGGTTCTTCAATGATAATTTTGACAATATCATTCATGCAGAATGGTCGATTGCAACTGGTACCTGGGCAATCAATGGCGGATCGATCAATCAGTCAGATGAAGCCGTCAACCAAACCAATATCAATGTTCCTCTAACGCAAGTGAATACCGAGATCTACCTTTATAACTGGCAGGCGAATACACTGTCTGGTGGAAGTGCCAATAGAAGACAGGGACTTCATTTTTATTCAGACAATCCCGCACTGCCCAATGGAGGGAACTCTTATTTTGTGTATTTCAGGGCAAATAGTAACAAATGCCAGATATACAAGGTAGTTGCAGACGTATGGACGCTCGAGGTGGATACGGGACTGGTAATAAACGAGAACACATGGTACGATCACAAGATTTTGTTTAACCCTTCAAGCGGAGAGATTAAGGTTTATATGGATGATCAGCTTGTTGCCGAGTGGACAGACAGTTCCCCTCATGCATCTGCCACCGGGATGTTTCTACGCACCGGAAATGCAGATGTGCGCTTTGATGATTTAATGGTATATAAGGCCCGAACAGGGTCAGAATTGGTGACCGTTGGACCTGGGGTTACCAATGATGTACGCTACCAAAATCCAAACCCGACCACCCCATCCTGCCAGATTAAATCCATTGTAAAGGACAACGATGAAAACTGGTCGGGGCTGAGTGCGCTAAACGTTAATATAGACTGGAGCAATCCAACAGATGCAACGGTCAATGATGGGACAGGATCCGATGTAGATACTATCTGTTCCCTGACAGAATTATCAGCCAACTGGACCACTTCAGCTGATACTCATTCAGCCGTTGTGCGTTATTGGTACACTATAGGAACCACGCCTGGTGGCACTGATATTATCAATTGGTTGGATAACGGAACGGATACAACAGTTACTCAAACGGGTTTGACTTTACAGGCTGATAGCATCTATTATTTTACGATCCGAGTTGAAAACGGCGCTGGATTGTTCTCAGGCGATATATCAAGTGACGGACAGGTACCCACAGTACTTCAGATCATTGCTTCAGCTGATACGACTCAAATCACACTTCCAGACAGCACGGTGGTCTATACCGACTACACCCCCAACGCTGTTTCATGGAGCTGGACATTCCCTGGAGGATCACCAAGCAGTTCCACAACACAAAGCCAGGCAGTAGTTTACAATACTGCAGGGAGTTACAATGTGTCGCTTACCGTGACAGATGCCTATGGCTGCACCGCAACACTTAGTGTTACCTCCTATATTGTGGTGTCTGATCCACCGCCTGCACCTACGGTAGCTGGATTCACCAGTGATGTGATTGCCGGATGCGAACCGCTAACTGTGAATTTTGCAGATGCATCTTCCAATGTTCCAACCTCATGGTTATGGATGTTCGCAGGTGGAGACACAACTGCAGCAACAGATCAGAACCCAACGATCACCTACATGAACCCCGGCACCTACTCCGTCACGCTTATCGCTACCAACTTCTTCGGAACTGACACTCTTGTAATGCCCAGCTATATTACTGTGTATGCGGATCCGGTGATATCTGTGTCTGCAGACGCCAGCATCTGCGAAGGAGAGACGGCAACACTATCTGCATTTGGAGCGGGCACATATTTGTGGAGTACCGGCCAAACCGATTCGACCATAGTTGTGTCCCCATCCTCAACAACAACTTACACGGTTACCGGCTCAACCAATGGGTGCGTAAGCCAACAAGAAGATATTGAAGTTTCCGTGACTACCATTCCCACTACCACAATTACACCAGATCAGAACATCTGCTTTGGGGATTCGCTTGTCATTACCGCAAGCGGTGGCAACTCATATTCATGGAATACGGGAGATACAACCGCTTCAATCACAGTTGGAGCAAGCACACCTCCTGCTACTTATACGGTAGTCATTTCAAAAGATGCTTGTGCTGACTTTGACACCTCTTCCACCACAGTTACAACTGTTCAAAAACCTATTGCTGATTTTGTTGCCAGTGATACATTGGTGGAATTACAAAATGCGACGATCTCTTTTACCAATAACTCATCCTCCGCTTCGGCCTTTGATTGGGATCTGGGTGATGGAAATACCTCGACCTCATTCAATCCTATAAACACCTACTTAGATACTGGATGGTATACAGTGACATTGGTCGCAATCAACGAGGATTGCCCGAATGACACAGTGGAACTGCTCAATTACATTCGCGTCATTGAAGACACCGGGTCAATTGGCATCTCATCGCGAGAGAACATAGGATTGACGGTGCACCCCATTCCATTTACATCGGATTTGTATTTGTGTATTGCGAAACATGGTGAGTATGATGTATTCTTATCAGACGTGCTGGGTAAAAGCCTATACGGCGTTACCGATGTTCAGCTGAACAAAGGAGAAGTATTGCATTTGAACCTGGCACATCTGAATTTGAGCTCTGGAATCTACCTGCTATCTATCATCTCAGACAAATCCGAAGGACATATACGGATAGTTAAGGATTAGGTCGATTAACCCATTAAATTTTTACCTTGGCATCGTTTAAGAGTACGGCTATCACTAATCATGGAAGCATTTAATTCATATCTGTTCATAATCGCCGTTTCTGGAATTGTCATTATTTCGTATTTCTTTAACGTACTATCAAAGAAAACGAGTATCCCTGCCGTCTTAATGCTGATTGCTTTGGGAGTCTTGCTTCAGATCCCCGCCTGGTATTTTGACTTCAACAAGTCAACACTTAAGCCAATACTGGAGGTACTTGGTATCGTTGGCCTGATTATGATCGTTCTTGAGGCTGCTCTCGACTTGGAGCTTAAGAAAGATAAATGGGGTATAATATGGAGATCGTTTTCAGTTGCCCTTGTCGGATTGGTTCTGACCACTCTTGGCTGTGCCGCCCTTTTCTACTTCTTTGGAGAGATGTCTAAATCAACCGCCCTTGTTTACGCTATTCCACTTGCGATAATCTCAAGCGCAATTGTAATTCCAAGTGTCATGGATTTGGATTCGGAGAAAAAGGAGTTCCTGATCTATGAGAGCACGTTTATTGACATTCTTGGAATTATGTTCTTCTATCTCGTACTGGGAAATGCTGATGAGAGCAATAGCAAGCTAGTGATCCTGGATGTGGTGGGAAATATTGGAGGAACAGTACTTATATCTATCCTGGTTAGCTATGCCTTGGTACTTGTATTTCAAAACTTAACCACAAAGATCAAGCTGTTTCTGCTTATAGCAGTGCTGCTCTTGTTGTATTCGATCGGTAAGCTGCTCCACCTTTCTTCATTATTGATCATTCTGGTGTTTGGACTGGTACTACATAATCACCAGCTCTTTTTCAGAGGATTTATGAAAAAGTGGTTAAACAAAGAAGCAGTTGAAGATGTACTCGAAGACTTTAGAATTGTTACCATGGAATCCGCATTTGTCATGCGAACATTCTTCTTTGTAATATTCGGGTTATCTCTGGCGTTGAGCTCTTTGGCAGGCATCACCGTGATACTTTATAGTGCGGCTGTCCTTGGTATTATCTATTCCGTTCGATTTGCTGCAGTCAAGGTATTTGCTGGCAAGGATGCTAATTTATTGCTATACGTGGCGCCACGAGGATTGGTGACAGTACTGCTGTTCTTTGCGATTCCTGAACAATACGCGACAGAATTCGAATCAGGCATTCTGCTTTTCACCATCATTATTACAAGTGTGCTCATGACCATAGCACTGATAAAGAATAAGAAAGACAAGGAAAAGACGATTGACGAAATGATCGTTACAGAAACTCAAGAAAAAGACGATTTACACCAATAACCCTAAGCTCTCCTGATAAGAGAAGCACCGTGTTCCACCACCTTAAAACCTACGGATTTATAGACGCTGGCTGCAGCACCTGCCTGGTCAGCTATGATGACGAATGCTTTGAAATGGAACAGTGACTCCTACCTTTCAAGGTCGCCAGCGCGAGGTAGCTTCGGGAACATCAGGAAATTACCCGAGAAGTAATGTGGTAATTCCGGCGTAGAAATGGCAAGGTACTGTCCCTTATCGGTAATAGAGCTGGAGCAAGAAAGCTGCTGGAGCAGCATTGAATATGAAAGGGATCATATTTTCATATCCCGATAAAGGTGATTGTTAATTCATCAAATTGCCCAGAGCCGTGTCGAATTTCTCCTTGGCCTCTTGAATAGACCCAAAGGATTCTCCATCAATGTTTAAAGTCGTCGTATCTACCGACCCTAGCAATAGATAGTTGGTAGTTGACTGATCCATAAGCGCCTTGAACCCCTCCTCTTGTTCGCTCGAGACAGATACTACAATCCGACCCTGGCCCTCCCCGAACAGAAATGCGTCCTTCCTTACTGAATTGTCTGTAGAGATCTTGAATCCGAAATTGTTTGGCATTGCAGATTCCAACAGCGTGATAAACAATCCACCATCTGCGACATCATGGGCGCTACGTATTAGTTTATCAGTGTTCAGGGCCTTAATTACCTGCTGCAGATCATATTCCTTGTCCAGATCAAAATAAGGAGCTGGTGTTCTCTTTACATCACAATACGAGTAAACATATTCTGAAGAATTGATATCATTAACAACCTCGCCTAGCAGGTAGATACTGTCACCTTCGCTCTTAAAATCCAGGGAGAGTAGCCTGGTTTTGTCCTCCATAATCCCAAGCATACCGATTACGGGAGAAGGGAAAACCGGATCTTCACGATGATCAATACTGGTCTGGTTATAGAAACTAACATTCCCGCCGGTAACCGGAGTATTAAATTTTGTACAGGCTTTAGCCATTCCTTTAATAGTACCTTCAAATGACCAATACACCTCTTCATTGTATGGATTGCCAAAATTCAGACAATTGGTAATGGCCAAGGGCTCACCACCTGAGCAAACGATGTTTCGCGCTGCTTCCGTTACAGCTATCTGAGCGCCAATTTCAGGATCAGCAGCCACATATCTCGAGTTGCAGTCTGTGGTCATGACCAGGGCCTTATTTGTCCCTTTTATATTTGAGATACCGGCATCCGTGTGTGCGTTGGTTGACATGGTAGAAGTTCCTACCATGGTATCATATTGGTTGATCACCCACGCTTTGGAAGCAATATTGGGATGGCTGATCAGATGCTCAGCTACAATGCGTAAACTTTCCGGTTCTGCAACCTGTTCAATACTGAACTTCTTAGACTCCTCGTAATAATTCGGCACTTTAGAAACTCTATCGTAAACCGGTGCACCTCCTCCGAGGACCAGATCGTAAGCTGGCACCTCGGCTACCAATTCACCATGCATGTAATACTTACATAGCCCTCCTTCAGTGACCTCTCCTATCTCCACACAATTCAAATCCCATTTTTCAAATATTGCGTTGACTCCTTTCTCTTTACCTCGTTCAACAACAACGAGCATTCGCTCCTGGGACTCTGAGAGTAAAATTTCAAATGGTTTCATATTGGCCTGACGCATTGGTACCTTATCGAGGTAGATGTTCATTCCACATCCGCCTTTATCTGACATTTCCAAAGTGGAGCAAGTAATTCCAGCTGCGCCCATATCCTGCATTCCGACAACTCCACTAATCTTCAATAAATCCTGGGTGGCCTCCAATAATAATTTCTCCTGAAACGGATCACCAACCTGAACAGAAGGCAGGTCATCAGCTGACTCTGCCGTTATATCTCCAGAAGCAAAAGTCGCACCGTGTATCCCGTCCTTCCCTGTGGATGAGCCAACAATATATACCGTATTACCCGGACCCTTGGAAATCGCTGAGATCGTATCCCCTTTCGCCACTATTCCTACGGACATGGCATTGACAAGGGGGTTGGTGTTGAAGCAATCATCAAAAAACACTTCTCCTCCAAGTACTGGAATACCAAATGCATTTCCATAGTCTCCAATGCCTTTAACGACACCTTTCACGTGCCATTTTGTTCGATCACGTGCGATGTTGCCGAACCTTAGAGAGTTCAATTGCGCCACAGGCCGTGCCCCCATGGTGAATATATCTCTGTTAATTCCTCCAACACCAGTAGCTGCGCCCTGGTATGGTTCAATTGCCGAAGGGTGGTTGTGAGATTCAATCTTAAAACAGCAGGCCAAATCGTCTCCAATATCAACCAACCCGGCATTTTCCTCGCCAGCTTCTACCAACATCCTTGAGCCTTCTCGTGGCAACGTCTTCAGCAACTTGATAGAGTTTTTGTAGCAACAGTGTTCCGACCACATCACGGAAAAGATGCTGAGCTCAGTGAAATTGGGTGTCCTTCCAAGTATCTCTTTTATTTTTTCAAATTCCGAAGGCAATAACCCCAGGTTTTCAGCTGTTTCCAGATTGGATTTAGTGTCTTCCACGGTCGCTTCCATACGGTTTTTCAATAGTTTCTGAGAAGAAAACAAAGGTACATAACTAAAGTGTTTTTATAATAACTTTGTTCTCAAATATACCCTTTGGAAGCAACTCTCACCCTCATTTATGCTACACTTTTCTGCGCTTTGGTATATAAAAGCAGGATTTTCCAAGCTCCAGGAATAAATGCCAGGACATCTCTTGCAATATTCAGCCTCAAATTACTTGCGGGCTTTACTCTTTTGTTAATTTATACATTTTACTACACTGATCGGGCGACAGCTGACATCTACAAGTACTTCGATGATAGCTTGATCATTCATGAGCTGCTATTTGTAGACCCATGGTCTTACTTGCAAATACTCCTGGGAATCAATTCGGAGTCCCCTCATGTACTCGAAATATTGGATCAATTGAACTATTGGTATAAACCCTTTGAGTCCCCACTTTATAATGACAACAGGACTCTCATCAGATTCAACATCCTGGCTCGGCTGTTCTCTTTTGGGTCTATTGGGGTACATACAGTGATCATGTGCTTTATCTCTTATGTAGGCCTTCTTGCGCTGTATAAATTTGCAGTCAAATACGCGAAAGGCAAAGAGAAGACATTGATATTTGTTGTATTTCTTCTCCCCTCTGTACTGTTTTGGGGATCAGGTTTATTAAAAGAGGGGATTTTACTTTTTTCGCTTGGCATTTTTCTCTATGCATGTGATCAGGCTCGATCAAACGGATTGAATACCAAAATCATATTGAGCATTCTATTCTCTGTGGGTCTCTTGCTGATTTCTAAAATATACATCATTATCGTTGCAGCACCTCTTGTTCTCGCATATTGTTGGAGCTATAACGCTAGATTTCGTACGATAATCCTTAGATACGGGATCGTTGTGATAGGTGGATTGGTAGTTATTTTGAATATCCATAGGATATATCCCGACTTGGAAGTAATGAGAGTGCTCTCCCAGAAGCAGGCAAACTTCATGGACGTGGCTGTCATGACCAACGCAAATAGCGTTTATGCGATACCGGTTCTTGAGCCTAATGTATGGAGCATTGTGAAATCAATTCCCATTGGTGTTGCTAACGTATTGTTCAGGCCGCATTTGGGAGAGGTAGATTCAATGATGATGGCGCTTGCTGCTCTTGAAAACCTCATGATATTGTTCCTTATATTCCTGTTCCTGGTTTTTGTGAAAAAGAAAAGCCCAGATTGGAATTTCATGTTCTTTTGCATTGGGTTTGTTGTAATGCTATATGCGTTAATAGGAATGATCACGCCCATACTTGGTGCAGTTGTGAGATACAAAATTCCAGCATTGCCATTTCTTCTGATTATATTTCTTGTATTATTTGATCAGGAGAGATTCATCACGCGTTTCCCCAGATTTAAATTTTTAGAAAGATGAAGCCAGAAAGGCTATTGCTATGTTTCGCATTACTTACCGGATGCTCAATGAAAAATGAAGCCGACATAATCCTCAGGAATGCAAAGATATATACGGTTGACGAAACCTTTTCTATTGCCGAAGCGATTGCCATCAAAGACGGTAAGATACTAGCGATAGGGGGCACCAGAGATGTATTGGATGACTATACTGCTGCCCGGATTATTGATGTAAAGGCAAAACCAATTTACCCGGGATTTATTGATGCGCATTGCCATTTTGTTGGCTATGGGCTGAGTCTAAAGCAAGTTGATCTGACGGGGACCAAGTCATTTGAGAATGTATTAGCGCGAATGGAGGAGTATGCCGCTCAAAATAGTGGCTGGATTACAGGAAGAGGGTGGGACCAAAATGATTGGGAAGTAAAGGAATTCCCTACGCGGACTGCCTTGGATTCCCTGTTTCCTGACCGACCCGTGCTGATAAAGCGAATTGACGGTCATGCCGCCTTAGCCAACAAAATCGCCCTGGATTTAGCCAACCTATCCATTGAATCATCAGTTGCCGGTGGCACCATTGAAGTAAAAGACGGAATACTGACCGGTCTTCTGATAGATAATGCGATCGATCTGGTTTTGGATGTAATTCCTGACCCAACCAGGGAGGAATATTCCGCGGCTATTCAAGCTGCTGAGCAAAGATGTTTTGCAGTGGGTCTTACAACAGTAGATGATGCAGGCCTGGATCTCGATGTGGTAACCCTTCTGGATAAAATGCATAAAGAAGGTACATTGAAAATGAAGGTCTATGCAATGCTAAATCCAAGCAAAGAAAATTTTGGACACTTTGGAGAAATGGGACCCATACTGAAAGAGCGATTAACCGTAAGATCATTTAAGTTTTATGCGGACGGTGCTCTAGGGTCCAGGGGGGCAGCCCTGAAACAACCGTATAGCGATGACCCTGAGAACACAGGACTCCTATTGACTGATGTGGAGTTCCTGGCTGAAAAGGCAGCGATCATATACGCAATGGATTTTCAAATGAACACCCATTGCATAGGAGATTCTGGCAACAAGCTAATTCTCGATTTGTACGGCAAAGTCCTGCAAGGCGCGAACGACAAACGCTGGAGGATTGAACATGCACAGATCATAGATTTCAATGATATATCTAAGTTTGGTGAACATAGTATAATACCCTCCGTTCAAGCAACACATTGCACTTCTGATATGTATTGGGCAGAAGACCGGTTGGGAGAGGCCAGGATGACAGGAGCGTATGCTTACAAGGAACTAATGGAACAAAACGGCATGATTGCCGGGGGTAGTGACTTTCCAGTAGAAGGTATTAACCCATTGTTAGGGTTTTATGCAGCCGTTGAACGAAAAGACCTGGAAGGTTACCCAGAAGGAGGATTTCAAATGAGCAATGCAATTAGCAGACAGCAAGCATTGAAGTCGATGACCATTTGGTCGGCAATTGCAAACTTCGAGGAAGATGCGAAGGGAACACTGGAAGTAGGAAAAGACGCGGACTTAGTGATACTGGATACAGATATAATGACAGAAAATTTAGACAATATTCAGTCTATTCGGGTATTGAGTACATTTATCAATGGTGAAGAAGTTTATAATGGAGGATTATGAAGATGAAACTAAGTGATGCTGCTGACCATGGACTTTTCATGCGTTAGACCTGATGTTTAATCGAACAGCATCCCAAAGAAAATAACCAATTCAACTCAGCAGGGGCGCCTGAATTAAGAGATCACAGATTTGCTCTGCATGCATACGAATTAGCCTTCATAATCTATCAGATTTGTACTATCTTCGCCCTGCCTTTGCCGACAGGCAGGCTTCCCTGGAAAAATCAAGCATCACCCAAAAACACAATCATGAGTCTGAAATCACCACTTGAAATGCTCTACAAATGGGAGAGCGAAAATCCAAATAAAGTTTATCTGCGTCAGCCTATTGACGGAGCCTATAAGGAATGGACCTGGAAAGAAACTGCCACCGAGGTAAGAAAAATGGCAGCAGTACTTAGGGGAATGGACCTTGAACCGAACAGCAAGATCGGGATCGTTTCCAAAAACTGTGCACACTGGATCATGAATGATCTGGCGATCATGATGTCCGGACACATATCTATTCCGATGTATCCGAATTTAAATGAATCTTCCGTGCGACAAATTATGGAGCATAGTGAAGCGAAGGTTCTATTTGTTGGTAAGTTGGATGACTGGGCCTCAATGAAACCCGGTGTGCCAGATGGAGTAAGATGCATTACCTATCCATTTTATTCTGAAGCTGGTTATGAGACGATTAGGCCGACTGATGATTTGTACACGATTATTTATACATCAGGAACAACTGGCATGCCTAAAGGGGTAATGCACACATTTCACAATATCAATTTTGCAGCTACTCATGCGATTAATAAGGTTGGATTAAACAATACTGATTCGTTCTTCTCTTACTTGCCACTGTGTCACATAGCTGAAAAACTATTGGTTGAGATGGGAAGTATATACTCAGGTGGAAAAGTAGATTTTGCTGAATCTCTTGACACGTTTGCAGCTAATTTATCTGCAGCATCACCCACCGTTTTCTTGGGGGTTCCTCGTATTTGGACAAAGTTCCAACAGGGAGTTTTAGGTAAGCTCCCTCAGGCTAAACTTGATAAGTTACTCGGAATCCCAATTTTAGGTGGCCTAATAAAGAAGAAGGTAAGAAAAGGTCTTGGACTGAATGATGCAAGACAAGTATTCACGGGAGCTGCTCCTACACCTGCAGCTTTAATTATGTGGTTTGAAAAGTTGGGAATCTATATTCAGGAAGCATATGCCATGACTGAAAACTGTTGTTACTCTCATGTCACATTCAGGGACAATATAAAGATCGGTTATGTCGGTGCACCTTTGCCTTATTGCGACGTTAAGCTCAGTGACGAGGGAGAGATCCTGATTAAGCACGAGGCGTTAATGACTGGATACTATAAAGAACCTGAGTTAACTGCAGAGACTATTGTAGATGGTTATCTTAAGACCGGTGACAAAGGAGAGATTGACAATGACGGCTTTTTGAAGATTACTGGCAGGGTCAAAGATCTCTTCAAGACATCTAAAGCCAAGTATGTAGCGCCTTCTCCTATTGAGATGAAATTGTCGGTTAACACCAATTTAGAGCAGATTTGCGTAGTAGGTACCAACGTACCGCAACCAATTGCACTTGCCGTATTGTCTGAAGAGGGCAAGAAGAAGACCACTGAGGAAATTGACTCTAGCTTAGCGGAAACGTTGAGCGTGGTGAATCCACAACTAGACCACCATGAAAATGTGGCTAAGTTCGTAATCCTTAAGGATGATTGGACTGTCGAGAATGGCTTGATTACTCCTACCATGAAAGTGAAGCGGCCTGCTTTGGAAAAAATCCATGAGGGCAACTACGAAGAGTGGTACGAGAAAGAAGGTAAAGTCATTTGGCAGTAGTATTTCATGAATCACCTTTGTAGATGACACTCCTCAAATACAAGAATGTTCTTATTACCGGTGGTGCAGGTGGGATAGGCCACCTGGTGGCAGAGGGTATGGCCGAAGCCGGAGCTACCGTTGTTCTTTGGGATTTGGATAAAGACAAACTGAAGAAAGCTGCTAAGTCTATAAAAGACAAAGGCGGTCGGGTCTACACGCACGTATGTGATGTCACGGATCGCAAAGCTGTTTACAAGAAAATAGAGAAGGTTAAGAGAGACTGTGGCAACGTTGACATTTTGATCAATAACGCCGGGATCGTATCAGGGAAACCATTTTGGGAGCTTACCGATGAGGACATTCAGACTACCATGGACGTGAATATGATGGCCATGTTTTGGACTGTCAAGGCTGTTCTTCCCGATATGATAGAGGCCAATTCAGGACATATAGTGACCATATCGTCAGCTGCCGGGATCGTTGGTGCTACTAAACTGACGGACTACAACGCCAGTAAATTCGCTGCTTTCGGGTTTGACGAATCTCTTCGAATGGAATTCAAAAAGAATAAGATGAATATTCGGACAACAATCGTATGTCCTTATTTCATCAACACGGGCATGTTCAAAGGTGTTAAATCAAGGTTCAGCTGGCTACTCCCTATACTGGAGGAGAAGGAAGTCGCAAAGAAAATTGTAAAGGCGATCAAGAGTAACCGTCCGCGTTTGATTATGCCGGGTCTTGTTTATGCTTCCTGGATGATGCGCTATTTGCCTGTTTCCGTGTTTGACTGGATCTCGGCTTTTCTGGGCGTGTCCACTGCCATGGACCAATTTGAAGGGAGGAAGAAGGCAAAATCTACTCCTTCTTAGACTTACCGTTCAAAAGAAACTTGTGTACATCACGTACAGATTTACCCGGAATTTCTTCCATGGGAATATGACCTACTCCTTCATAAATCACTTTCTTCGATCGGGGCAAGTCGTTTTCAAATGCCTCAGCGTTCTTTACCGAAACCCAAGCGTCTTTACTACCCCACATAATTAGCGTAGGTGCCTTTATGCCCTTAATCTTATCG
>DTRK01000023.1 GCA_012965955.1 Flavobacteriales bacterium | reverse complement strand
TGGCTTTCCATTGATCTCCATGCTGCATGAGCCACACTTACCCGCTTTGCAATTCCATCTCACTGCCAGATCATTCGCTGAATCGGCCTGGATGCGATGAATTACATCAAGAACAACCATACCCTCAGTGACTTCACACTGATATTCCACCATCTCGCCGCCTTCGTCGTCGCCTCGATATATTTTGAAATTTCTAAGCGCCATCTTGTCTATTTGCCATTTGCCTGGTCTTCTGCCACTTCTTTCTCCAACTCTTCAAGCACGGACTCACCTATTCTCTTTAGCTCCGCATCTGGTTCGGGCCTTTCCACCTTCCGTACATCCATTTTGCCATCAGCACCTTTGCTTAATACAATATTGTACTTGAACCATTCGGCGCTTTCACCGGGAAAATCTACCCTGCTATGAGCGCCTCTGCTCTCTTCTCTCATGAGCGCCGCCCTCGCAACAGCCTCAGTGGTAATTAACAGGTTTCGCAAACTAAGTGCCTCATGCCAACCAGGGTTGAATTGGCTTGCCCCTGGTGCCTTAATGTTATCGTACTTTGCTTTTATCTTTTCAAGCTCCTCTATACCTTTTTCGAGATCATCCTTGATCCTCACAATACTGACATTCTCCTGCATAGTAGCTTGAAGCTCCTCATGTAACAAGTAAGGGTTCTCCCCCGACTCTCTGTTCAATATGTCCGTAGCATTCTTGATGATGGCATTCACATCCTCCTCACTAACCTCAGGGTAAGCACTTAAACCGTTAGCATACTCCGCGGCTCCTTTCCCCGCCAGGCTTCCAAATACCAATAAATCAGACAAAGAGTTGCCACCAAGACGGTTAGCGCCATGCATTCCTGCAGCGCACTCTCCACAGGCAAATAATCCTTCAACATTAGACATAGTTGTATCAGCTTCTACTTTGATGCCACCCATGAAGTAATGACAAGTAGGACCAACCTCCATAGCATCCGTAGTGATATCCAATTCAGCCAGCACCTTAAACTGATGGTACATGGAAGGCAATTTCTTCTTGATGTCTTCCGCCGATCTATGGTTGGCTATATCCAAATATGCTCCACCGTGGGTCGAACCGCGGCCGGCTTTAACCTCGTCATTGATGGCCCTGGCGACCACATCCCTTGTTAGCAGTTCCGGAGGCCTGCGTGCGTTCTCATCTCCCGCCAGCCATCTGGCAGCTTCTTCTTCGGTATCAGCTGTTTCCGAAGCGAATCGTTCCGGGATATAATCGAACATAAATCGCTTCCCTTCACTGTTGAGTAATATGCCGCCTTCACCACGAACCCCTTCTGTAACCAATGTTCCTTTAACCGAAGGTGGCCAAACCATTCCGGTAGGATGAAATTGACTGAACTCTAAATCCATTAACTCAGCTCCTGCCTCGTATGCCATCGCATATCCGTCGCCGGTATACTCCCAGGAATTGGAGGTCACTTCCCATCCTTTACCACCTCCTCCAGTTGCAAAGATGATAGCTTTTGCTTTGAACAGAGCGAATTTTCCGGTCTCTCTCCACATACATACAACACCAGAAACTCTTCCTTCCTTGTCCTTAACCACGTCCAGTGCAGAGCACTCCATGAAAATATCAATCCCCTGATGAATTCCATGGTCCTGCAGCGTGCGGATCATTTCCAAGCCAGTTCTGTCACCGGTATGGGCCAATCGTGGATATCTATGTCCTCCAAAATTTCGTTGTGCGGTCAATCCTTCCTTGGTACGATCAAACACCGCTCCCCATTCTTCCAATTCCCTGACTCTCGCCGGAGCATTTCGAGCGTGCAATTCGGCCATTCGCCATACATTGAGGAATTTACCGCCCCTCATGGTATCCCTAAAATGAATTTTCCAATGATCCCTGGAGTCTACATTCCCCAGGGCTGCAGCCATGCCTCCTTCGGCCATCACGGTATGCGCCTTTCCCAAGAGTGACTTACAGATCAAGCCCGTTTTCATTCCCTGGGCAGAGCTCTCGATGGCTGCACTCAGTCCCGCGCCCCCCGCACCTACGATCAATATGTCGTGCTCGTGTACCTCCAGTTCAGATAATGGAATCATATAAATTTTTTAAATGCCCCAGGTATTGAGGTCCGTAATCACACCCATGGAAACCAGGCGTACGTAAACATCGGCCCCACCTACCCAAATTAAGCTGCACCAGGCCAACAGCTGGTGGTTCTCATTCAATTTGGTAATCCACTTCCAATTACCATGAGCTACTTTAGCCCGCACATCACATGAAAAACAATCTCTCCTTCCTCCCATAAGGTGTCGGAAAGAGTGACAACCAAACGTGTAAGAGCCCAAGAGGATTGGATTGATGAGGAGAACAATACTACCTACACCAACGCCCAACACTCCATCCCTAAAAAAGGACAGTACAGCATCATAGGAAAGGATGAATATCAGTGCCACCGCGAAGTACAATGCATATCTATGAAGATTCTGAATGACCATAAGGCCAGTTTCACCTACATATCTTGATCTTCTTGGAAGGGATCCTACCGCACAAGCTGGAGGAGTACCTGTGAAAGCCCTGTAATACGCCTTGCGGTAATAATAGCAGGTAAAACGGAAGAGCACCGGAAATCCCAATATTATGAACGCAGGGGAAGCTGGCAAAAATGAGGGCCACCAATCAGGCCAGGTACCGAGTAAGCTATGCGAAAGTGGAGCACCACCTTCAACACCTTCCATAATATAAACCAGGGGTGAGTACATTGGCGACAAGTACCCTCCAAAACCCTCGCTCATACCCACCGAATAGTGATTCCCCTGAAAAGCTGCCCAGGTAGAGTATATAATGAAGGCGAGTAATCCACCAAGTACAGCCAACGGACCTACCCACCAATTATCAGTTCTTTCGTTTAGGGCAAATCCCTTCGAGTGTCTTGAAATTGCTGTCGCTGTGGCCATACTGATCTAGATATTCTTATAGGAGCGCCTCCTACTTTACAGTGCTCCAAAAATATACCTTTTCATTCAAAAGTTTCATCTTTTCAGCAAAAGTATTTCGCCCATAATTAGAATAGAGTAGATTTGTTTTATGGCGCAATTTCCAAATTCAATTCACTCCAAACTTCCTAAAACCGGAACCACCATCTTTACGGTAATGTCGAAGATGGCACATGAATATAACGCCATAAATCTCTCCCAGGGTTTCCCGGATTTTGCCTGCTCAAAGAAGCTGTTGTCGTTGGTTGATAAACACATGAAATTAGGACACAATCAATACAGTCCCCTGCAGGGCTTACCTGAACTTCTAGAGGCCATCTCAGATAAGATCGAGACGATGTACTCGACCAAATATGACCCGGAAAAGGAGATAAATATTACCGCTGGGGCAACTCAGGCTATCTATACCGCTATTACTGCACTAGTACATGAAGGCGATGAGGTGATAGTACTTGAACCGGCTTATGATTGCTATGTTCCGGCGGTAGAATTGAGCGGAGGCATACCTATATATGTCGAAATGAAAGGTAAGAATTACAAGGTAGATTGGGATGAGGTGAAGAAGGTAATAACCCATCGCACCAAGATGATTATTCTTTGTACGCCTCACAACCCTTCAGGGAGCATCCTCAGTGCTGGTGACATGGAAAATTTGGATAAGATCACGAGGGGTACTGATATTGTCGTGCTGAGCGACGAGGTTTACGAGCATATTGTGTTTGACGGCTATGAGCACCAAAGTGTTGCCCGCTATCCTAAGCTAGTTGATCGGAGTGTTATTGTTTATTCCTTTGGCAAGACCTTTCATGCTACAGGCTGGAAGCTCGGGTATTGCGTGGCTCCAGAGAATATCATGAAGGAGTTCAGAAAGGTGCATCAGTGGGTGGTATTCACATGCAATACCCCGATGCAGTATGCTATTGCAGAATATCTGCAAGATGAGGAGAATTACCTTGGACTTTACGACTTTTATCAGGAGAAACGAGACTATTTCATAGATTTAATCAAAGGGTCAAAATTTAAAGTAATACCTGCATCCGGTTCCTATTTTCAACTGCTGGACTATAGTGACATAACAGATGAAAAGGATACTGAGTATGCTATTCGCCTAACACAGGAATTTGGCATCGCTTCAATTCCTATGTCCGTATTCTATCACAAACCTGTTGACAATCAAAGACTCCGGTTTTGCTTTGCTAAGGAGAAAGAAACCCTGGAGAAAGCAGCCGATAAATTATGCAAGATCTAAAAGTATCCGCGATACAGGCCTCTCTCGTTTGGGAAAACGTAGATGCCAACCTCCAGGCTTTTAGTGAGCGTATCTCTGATATTCAGAGCAGTCCAGATCTTATCGTGCTACCTGAAATGTTTAGCACTGGATTTTCTATGAATTCGGCAGCACTTGCTGAAAAGATGGATGGCAAGAGCATTTCATGGATGGCTGAGCAAGCATCAACTACAAGCACGGTAATTACAGGCAGCTTGATTATCGAAGAGGAGGCAGAATATTACAACCGGCTGATCTGGATGAGACCTGACGGCACATTCGCTCATTACGACAAGCGCCACTTGTTTAGGATGATGGAAGAAGATCAGAGTTTTTCTGCCGGACAGGACAAATTATTTGTCAAACTGAATGGCTGGACGATATGCCCACTTATATGCTATGACTTACGCTTTCCGGTGTGGTCACGGAACAACGGAGACTACGATGTATTGATTTATGTAGCCAATTGGCCCAAACCCAGGAGAGAAGCCTGGCGAACATTGCTACGTGCCAGGGCTCACGAAAACCAGGCTTATGTTATAGGGTTAAACAGAGTCGGGAAAGATGTAAACGAAATAGCTTTTGCGGGTGACTCAGTAATAATAGATCCTAAGGGGAGCGAAATGGATGAAGCTGCAGAGCAAGAGCAAACAGTTGAAGCTTCTCTCAGTTATTTGAAGCTACAAGACTTCAGGTCCAAATTCCCAATAGCAATGGATGCGGATAAATTCTCAATAGAGATCTAAGGATCTAAAGTCCAGTCAAGGACTTGATCCCAATTCGCACGAATCAAGATGTCATCTTTAGAAAAAGCAATCCGCTCAGGTTGGCGGTTTTCAGCGTGATTTCCAGTATCCCACCTTCGATTGCTGTTCATATCGTAAACCACCTTCAAGCGATATTTGCCTGGGGTAACATGCTGATAATCCAACTTTCTTGTCAAATTCTGGCTGCTACGCTCGAGCTGTATGAAATTTTCACGACTAACCCCACCCCTCGCGTTCAAAAGTTGCACAATAAAGGCGTGTTCAATTTCAGGAAAGGTAATTTCGACAGCGACCTTGCCGTAATACTCTTCTTTTCCAACGGAAAAGTCGACAGCAAGGCTGTCACTCTTCCCCCCAAAAAGATCTGTAAGTGCCTCGGGTTCAAGCTTCAATCTGTAGGTCGTCCCGGGTTTCCAATCATGCGCT
>DTRK01000022.1 GCA_012965955.1 Flavobacteriales bacterium | reverse complement strand
ATAACTCCGAAATTATCGCCGCATGGTTTATTCATGTAATCAAGAATAACTACAATGTTGCTTATGGCAAACTGGAGGAATTTCTTGTAAGGGTAGGCAGAAGAAAATTCTTGGCACCACTATATAAAGAACTTGCCAAGACCGAGGCCAATAAGAAAGTTGGAATTAGGATCTATAAAAGGGCCCGGCTCAATTACCATCAAATATCCACAGCGACCATTGACGGAATTCTGGGATGGGAAGACGAGAGGTACCTGATGCATGACTAGGAGCTAATCTTTTTGCTGTAAGTGATCGTATATTTTTGTACTTTCGTGCTAAATTTAACATTTAGGCTATAAATTAAACATTCTAAATTAGGATATAAGTAATAGGACTATGAAAAAACAACTACTCTCAGTTTTGATAATAATGGCATTTAGCATTGGAGCATTCGCCCAATCTTATGTCTATACAACAACGACTGGTACATCAGATCCGTATAATGTTCTGGAAGGCACCACAACAGACATTATGGAAGCCCCATCTGCATCTGGGACCAGTCTGCCAGACCAAATGTCTTCGTTGATTTCCATTCCGTTCACCTGGAGGTTTTATGGCAATGTTGTTACCGGTTATTATGCCAGCGATAATGGATATATAGCGTTCGATAATACAGTGACCAGCAACCCTTCCAACGACCTGCCCCCATCAGCATCGGGGCCCAACAATTCTATTTATGCATTCTGGGATGATATTGCCATAGAAGAAGGTGGTGGGGCCACGGATAAGGTAAAATATTGGACCTATGGTGAAGAACCCAACAGGGTACATGTTGTACAGTGGCATTCTTTTACGCCAGGTGATGCAGGGGTAACCGGATCATACGCCTACGCAGCTATCAGGTTGTATGAATGCGGTGATTTTGACATAGTTAATGGTTACGGCAACTCTACAGGCTGGACGGCAACAGTTGGGTGTGAAAACAGTGATGGTACTGACGCAACAATAGTGACAGGAAGCCCTAGCCTTGATTACCCAGATCCGGCTACTCCAGATGGGGATGATGATGTTGTTTACCGTTTTTATTACGGGGCCCAACCAGTAACAGACTTAACCGTAATGGATGAAACAGGCCTGGCAACCAGTGTCGTAACGAGCAGCAGCAATACCATTACCGGCACAATAGAAAATTGGGGATCGGCTGCGGTCACATCACTTGACATCAATTATTCAGTGGATGGAGCCGCTCCGGTAACTTCATCAGTAAGCTCTGTCAATATTGCAATTAATGGCGGATCATACACATATTCTCATCCAACTACATTTAGCCCTCCAACTCCAGGGGTGTTACATACAATTCAGGTGTGGGCGAACAACATCAATGGAAGTGCGGATGACATGCCATGTAATGACACGCTAACAAAAACGCTATTTGTGAATGAGGGAATAACGACATCAAGGCACGTATTACTTGAGGAGTTCACGGGTGCTTGGTGCGGATGGTGTCCCGATGGCCACACCAAGTCAGATGAAATTGTTAGCGCCTATAGCAACGTGTCTGTTGTGATGATTCACGCTGGCACTCCAACAGATGATATGAAGTTTACGGAAAGTCTGGCTATCGCCACCGAGTTTTCTGCGACAAGTTTTCCGGGAGCAATGATCGATAGGGTATTGTTTGATGGATTTGATAAGGTGCCACATACAAGATCAAGCAACAATTGGGAAAATCACACAGCCGAGCGGGTAAATGCGTATAGTCCTGTGGATGTATCTATTTCTAAAAGCTATGATTCAGGCACGAGGGTAATTGATGCAACTGTTACTGCGGACTTTGTTGACTATGCAGCTGGAGATATTCGAATCAATCTGTTTGTGGTAGAAGACAATGTAACGGGAACTGGAAGCGGCTATGACCAGGCCAACTATCTAGATGGGCATCCGGATTATACCACCCATCCTTTATATAATGCAGGAAATCCCATTATTGGGTATAACCACCGACATGTGCTAAGGGCCGTCCCTTCTGGAGTACCTGGAACATCTGGAGTTATTCCTGGTATAGTTAGCCCGGGAGGCGAGTATTCTCAAGCTTATTCCTATACGCTTCCGTCTGATTATGAGGAGACTGAAATAGAGCTTGTAGCCTTCTTGAGTTATTATAATTCCACAGATCGGGGCAACAACGACATTCTAAACGCAGCCAGTTCGGGTTCGATAACCTTGGCGATTAATGACATTGCTAGCAATCTGTCAGCCAGGGATTTCTATCCAAATCCGGTTAGTGATCTTGGGATGTTATCGTTTCACCTGAACAACACCGAAACAGTATTGGTTGAGGTTAGGAACATGATTGGTCAGCAAGTGAAGGTAATTCGACATAGTAAGATGTCGGCCGGTGATCATATGGTTGCGATATCTGTCAGTGATTTCAGCGATGGAATTTACTATGTGAACATCCTTGCGGGTGAGCAAAGCATTACCAAAAAGATTGTGGTTCTAAAGTAGGCTAGTAAACTTCCATTACATGATCTATATAACTGAATAGATCTTTGGGAAGACGTTGAAGCTTTTCCTTTGATCGCGTTCTGCCGAGTCGGACAATAACAGCATCCTTGCTGGGGATTACCACGATGTACTGTCCTTTGAATCCTTCTGCGAGATAGATGTGGTCGTTGCGATAATCACACATCCACCAGGAATAACCATAGCGCTTTAGCTTTTCTCCAGTATCATCTTCAACCAGCTCTGCGGGAACAATAGATGCGGCTACATAGACTGAGGGTACAATTTGGGCATCCTTCCAGGCCCCGTTTCTTAAATATAGCTGCCCGAGCCGAGCGAAATCCCTTGCATTGGAGTTGAAGCAGCAGTATGCTTTTTCCATCCCCCCGTCGTCATCAAGGCTCCAATAGGCGGGGTTCCTGGCCCCAAGGGGTTTCCACAGCTTCTCACTTGCATATTCGCTTACACTTTGGCCTGTTGCCTGCTCCAACACCATGGACAAAAGGATGGTGTTGCCACTGAGATATTTGAATGAAACTCCCGGCTCTTGAACATTTTCTCTTGTGGTGACAAGGCTTTTCAAATCAGTATCGAAATAGGCCTGGGCCATAAACCCCAAAGGGTTGGTATAGCTTTCGCTGAAGTTGATGCCCGAACTCATCGTCAGCAGATGTTTAACGGTAACGTTGTTGTTGCTTCCGCCCCTAAAGTGGTCTAAAAAATCGCCAACCTTCTGATCCAGGCTTTTTATCTTGCCCTCTTTGATCGCAATCCCCGTGAGCATGCTGATGATGGTTTTGGCCATTGAAAAGGAGTTGGTATAAGAATCCGCACTGTAATCGTCCCAGTATTGTTCAACGCGAATGGAATCATCAACTACCACGAGGTAAGCCACAGACTGCAATTCTTCCAGCTCTGTCAGTAATATGGCGGGAATCTCAACCTGGTTGTAGTCTGCACCTTCAGCCCAGGGCTGATGTACTCCGGCCTTTACTTCTCTATTGTCAAAAATCTTGTATTCATCAATATCCGCACTTTTCTTCCCCTTCAAATAAGTGTTCGCCACCCCCTTGTATAGATAGGTCTTTCCAGTTACAAGAATTGCTACGTTGAGCAGAATAATAACGCCTAATACCCACTTGCCTACTTTCTTGAGCATAGCCTTCTGTGATTTAGGATTGTGCGAGTTCAGAAGAGATGGATGATATTAAATGCACATCAAACAACTCTGAGAAGTTCTCCTTGAGCAGTTCTTTGACCTCTCGAATATTCATCGATTCCACAAGGGATAATGTTCTTAAAATAATCCAGTTCTGTATTCACATTAAATGCGAACCCATGCATGGTCACCCACCTACTTGTTCTCACCCCTATGGCGCAGATCTTTCGGGCAGAGGGCTTGTCAGCATCCAGCCAAACCCCTGTAGCGCCCGTAATTCGACCCCCATTCAAGCCATAATGAGCGAGAGTTTGGATTATGGTCTCCTCGATCAAGCGAAGGTACTTACCAATGTCGGTGAAAAAATTGTCAAGGTCCAGAATAGGATATCCTACAATTTGGCCAGGGCCGTGATAAGTGACATCTCCTCCGCGATTTATTTTGTAATAATCTAATCCTCGCTCAGCAAACTCTCCTTCGTTCAACAGCAGGTTATCCAACGATCCCGTTTTGCCCATGGTGTATACGTGGGGATGCTCACAAAAGAGCAGATAGTTTTGTGTGTCGACTTGTTCGGCAGCCCCGGACTTACGATTTGATATTTTCAACTTGACAGTCTCTGAAAAGAGCTTTTCCTGGTAATCCCAGCACTCCTTGTAGTCGATTAATCCAAGTTCCTGAAAGTGTACTTTTTGCATTGAGGGCTTAAATTTCAGGTCTTCGACAGTTCAGACTTGAGATAATCAATAACGTCAACTTCCATTGAGTCTGCTTCGTTCAGCTCAGATAGATACCATGAAAGCCAATCGCCGTAATGAATGAGATAAAGGGCTTTTTCAATTTCTGTGTCTCCTTTGGAATATACTTCCGTTACATTCGAAGTATATTTGCCAAATATCTCTTTGCAGGTCTCAAACCTGGTTTGCGTACGTTCATAATCTGTGCTATTGCGCAACAGAATAACAGACAATGCTTCACTTCCACTTTTCCATCCAACCAATTCATTGTGATTCATCTCAGGAAATACGTGGTGCCAGCACAATTGCTTTGCATTTTCGTTGAGTTGTTGTCGTAACCGGATTCCAACGCCTTCAAAATTGGCTGCCGTGTAAATAATTGGTGTTGTATTGTGAATGGTCTTTGCCAGCTCTTTAGAAGCATGCTGGATACTTGCCTCCTCATTATCCAAAAGGGTAATGGCATTGGCAATTTGATCGGCGAATGAATCTCCTATGATCCCATAATGAGAAAGCACAAAGAAAAGCTGTGTCAGGGAATATCCCAGGCAGGCCCTTGGAGGCATTCCTCCAGGTATAACGATGTGATTCAAGCTGTGTTCTTCTGCCATTTTTAGCACCTCTCCACCGGAGGTAACGCATACAACTTCTGCTTTCTGATCATGCGCTTGCTTCATAGCGCTCAAGGTCTCTTCCGTGTTGCCAGAATAGCTAGAGATAATTACCAGTGAGTTTTCATTCACATATGCAGGGACGAAATAGTCCTTATTCACATTGATTGGGACGCTGGCCTCTTGTTCAGTAAGCTGAGACACTATCGTACCGCCTATGCCAGACCCCCCCAAACCGCTGATCAGAACATTATTAATCTGCCTGGACGTTGGCTGGAGTTCAGCCTTCTTTCCGATTTCCAGTGCATCGGTGAGGTGTTGTGTAAAATTTGAAATAAGTGTATTCATGGCACAGAGCATTTTATTCGCGCTATTGAAAAGGCAAGCGCAAAGTTATGAAAAGCAGCTATATTATTAGATTCGGGGCACGAAACGTCTGATACAA
>DTRK01000021.1 GCA_012965955.1 Flavobacteriales bacterium | reverse complement strand
TATCTGGTACATGAAACCGGTGCATGTAATTCTCCATTGGATGGGAACCCGGAAGCTGGCACTTGGATCCTCGGGGAATTCGGGAAAAGCGGCTCTTGCAGAGGTGATCACCTGGTTGAACGAAGGTTCGAACACTATGATTAATCCTGATGGCCCTAAAGGGCCGATACGTCAGGTTAAGGAAGGCGTATTAAATATGGGCATCGAAACTGGCGTTCCTGTCGTTCCTCTTAAGATTACGTCCCACCACGCGGTCACGTTACCTACATGGGATAAAAAGAGATTTCCGCTTCCTTTTTCAAAGGTTGTCGTGGAGTATGGAGAACCATTTGTCGTTACAGAGCAAAATAGGGCCCAGGCAAAGGAACACCTAAACGCCCTAATGTAGATTATGCGTTTTTCCGTTCTTTGATCACTGCGGTAATAGCCAACACCGCGATCACAGCAGTAAGTCCCCAGAATTCAGTTTTCACCTCGTCCTTAAAAAGGGCATAGTAAAACAACCCTGCATAGATGCCCCCGATAACCGGGCCTGCCACCGGTATCCAGGAGTAACGCCAGTTAGAGTCGCCCTTACCAGCAATTGGCAATAGAAAGTGAGCAATTCGCGGCCCGAGGTCCCTGGCTGGATTGATGGCATATCCTGTCGATCCTCCCAGGGAGAGTCCGATACTGAGTACCAGAAATCCGACAATCAATGGGTTCAGCCCTTCGGTGAACTCATTCGAGCCGATTCCCAATAGCCCAAGAACAAGCATGAATGTTCCGATAATCTCAGAAAGCAAATTAGCAGGTGTATTGGCAATCGCTGGAGAAGTTGAAAACACTCCTAATTTAACCCCCGCATCTTCTGTCACACGCCAATGGGGTAGGTATTGTAAATAGACAATAGTCGCTCCGGCAATAGCCCCAAACATCTGGGCAATAATATACCCAGGTACCAGATTCCAATCAAACTCACCAACTGATGCTAGACCGAGCGTTACTGCTGGATTGATATGCGCTCCTGAGATACCTCCAACCACATATACGGCCATGGCTACTCCGAGCCCCCAACCAAGGGTAATTATGATCCAACCTGAATCAAATGAATACGACTTTTTTAGATTAACTCCGGCGTTAACTCCGCAGCCGAGAAGCATTAAGATCATCGTTCCAATAAATTCACCTAAGTATGCAGACATGGTATATGAGATTTGCGATTTGAGTTTAGCCAAAGTAGTAATTCTGCTGGAAATACTAGTCAAACTGAACTATCTCCTTAAGAGCAAGTTTCACACTTTGAATCTCTTTATCAATTCTTTCCTCGTTCCATTTGAGTAGGGAAGCAGTCCTCTTAGCAACAGGTTCAAGTAGTTTTTCAATGGATAGCGGATCAAAGAACAACCGTCCCGTCCTCCTGATGAAAAAGTCCAGCAGGGTATGCACGGACTCGAAGCGAATGGCGTAGTTCATCTCCGCAATGGCCAGCGCTATTTCCTTGTCTTCTCCATTGAGCTCCGCCAGAATTTTTAATGACTGGGAGCCGTAGGTGTGAGTTAGGTAAAATGCCCGCTCTTCAGAAATGCCCATGCCACTTAGTGATTTCTCCAGATCAGATTTGAACGCGCCCATATCAGAAATATCTCCGCCCTGTAATACCACGAACCTTGTTTGACAGCTGATATGCTTGTAATTAAATTCATTCACCAGCCTTTCCATTGCCATGTCCGTTACCTTCTTCGCCATCTTTCTGTACCCGGTAAGCTTTCCACCTGCTATGGAGAGGAGTCTTGAGTCAGTAATGAAGATCTCATCCCTCCTTGAAATCTCTCCAGGTGCCTTGCCTTCCTGATGGATGAGAGGACGAATTCCCGCAAAGCTGGAGATGATATCCTCGACCGAGAGATTAGTTGCTGGAAACATTTTTTTGACCGATGTAATCAGGTAGTCCACGTCTTCTTTCGTAACGCGAACTGCATTTAGGTCTCCCGAATAATTGGTGTCAGTTGTTCCAATATATGTTGCTCCACCGCGAGGTATCGTGAATATCATTCTACCGTCCCCTGCATCGAAGTAGATTGATTGGTGGATCGGCAATTTGTTTCTGGGTATAACAATGTGTACTCCTTTAGTGAGGTGAAGCTTCTTCACACCCAAATCACCATCGTTCTCACGAATTTCATCTACCCATGGACCAGCCGCATTGATGACCTGCTTGGCCTTTAGTTGAAAGCGGGTTTCGCTCATTGTGTCAATAGCGGATATGCCATTGATCTGCTCGTTATCATAGTTGAATTTGGTGAAGGCGGTATAGTTGATGGCAACACCTCCGAGATTGCAAGCAGTTTTGATAACCTCTAGCGTTAGGCGGGAATCATCAGTTCGGTATTCGGAGTACAGCGCCCCACCTAACAGAATCTCTTCATTCAAGCCCTTTTCAATCGACAATGTTTCTTCCTTCGAGAGCATCTTCTTTTTTTCTCCAGGTTTCACAGAAGCGAAGATATCGTAGATGGTCAACCCTATTCTGGACATGAATTTTGAAAAGGACCCCCCAACAATCAAAGGAAGGAGCATGCGTTCTGGAATGACGAGGTGGGGAGCATTTCGGTATAAGACTGCTCGTTCTCTACCAACTTCTCGAACAAGGGCCAGGTCGAGTTGTTTTAAGTAGCGGAGTCCTCCGTGAATTAGTTTGGTGGATTTGCTGCTTGTGCCAGAGGCAAAATCGTTCTTTTCAACGAGTAGAGCCTTCAATCCTCTCGTTGTAGCATCAAGCAAAATTCCGGCACCGGTAATTCCGCCGCCGATGATTAGTATATCGTACTCTTCTTTCTGGATTTGCGAGATGGCCTCAGCGCGCTCAGGCGCGGACAAACAATTCATATCTTATTTTTCTTCCCAGCTCATGCTGCGCTCAACAGCCTTTTGCCACTTGGCATAGTACAATTCCCGATCAGTGTCAGACATCTGAGGTTCAAACTTCCTTTGAACCGCTCGCTTACCGCTAATGGATTCGGCATCCCACATACCGACATGCAGCCCTGCCAGGTAGGCAGCACCCATGGCGGTCGTCTCAATAACAACAGGCCGCTCGACCGGTGTTCCTAAGATATCCGACTGAAATTGCATCAGCAGATCATTGGCGCATGCACCTCCGTCCACTTGGAGTTTTGAAAGTTTTATACCGGAGTCCTTCTCCATGGCGGATAATACATCCCTGGTTTGGTAAGCAAGTGAATGCAGCGTAGCCCGGGTGATCTGTTCTCGTCCAGTATCTCTGGTTAGCCCGAATATGGCACCTCTGGCATACATGTCCCAATAGGGAGCACCTAATCCAGCAAAGGCTGGAACTACATACACGCTGTTCTCTGGTCCCGCGGCCTCAGCCAGCTTTTCAGATTCAGGCGCAGAGTCGATTATCTTCAACCCGTCTCTCAACCATTGAATTGCAGCACCGGCAATAAAGATGCTACCCTCAAGTGCATAGGTGACCTTGCCGTTCAATCCCCAGGCGATTGTAGTCAGAAGTCCCGCCTTGCTATCAAAGAGTTTTTCCCCTGTGTTCATCAGCATGAAGCATCCTGTACCATACGTGTTCTTGGCCATACCCGGCTCAAAACAGGCCTGCCCGAATAGAGCAGCTTGTTGATCACCAGCAACTCCGGCGATCGGAATTTCAACTCCCTGGTAGTTAAAGGAACCAAAGTCACCAGAAGAATCCCTGACCTCAGGTAGCAGTATCTTGGGTACCGTTAGGGCTTCCAGTAGATTGTCATCCCACTCCAGGTTCCGGATATTGTACATCAAGGTTCTGGAAGCGTTGGAATAATCCGTTGCATGAACGGCACCATTGGTCAACTTCCAAATCAACCAAGTATCAACCGTACCAAATAGAAGTTCACCTTTCTCAGCTCTTTCTCTTGTTCCCTCTACATTGTCAAGTATCCAATTCACCTTCGTGCCCGAGAAGTACGCATCTACTACCAGTCCGGTATTTTCCCGAATGTATGGTTCATGTCCGGCCAACTTCAGGTCTTCACATATACTCGCTGTCCTTCGATCCTGCCATACAATTGCATTATACACCGGCTCACCCGTGCTCTTGTCCCATACAACGGTTGTTTCTCTTTGGTTAGTAATGCCTACAGCCGAGATATCTGCTGCTCCTACACCGTTCTCAGCAAGCACGTTTTCAAATACCTCCCACTGGGATTCCCAGATCTCAATAGGATCGTGTTCTACCCAGCCAGGTTTTGGAAAATGCTGCTCGAACTCTTTTTGGGAAATGCCAACGATGCCTCCTTCTGAATCAAAGAGAACCGCCCTTGAGCTCGTGGTACCTTGATCCAGGGCTACGATATATCTTTTATCCATGTGGTGTTTGTAAAGGTTAGCTCGGTTTTAAGGAGGAACCAAAATTACCTGAATCCGTCATAAGCCAATCATATTTTTCATATTATCTGAAAATTGTGTTTGTAAAGATCGAGTTCTGTTACCAAATTAGGCAGATGTGAGAATAAAAAAAAGCCCCACTAATTAAAGAGGAGCTTCCAAACAATTTAATACAGCAATTAAGTTGCGTTGGCAGTGAGACTAATATTTAGCTCAATATCGTCGTATATGAACTTGTCCCCAAGATCGTCAAACAGGCTTTTTGATTTATAGTGAATTCCCCATTTAGTTCGGTCAAAGATCACCTTTGCCTTCAATGTTACTTGCTTGTCACCAATCTGAACCTGAGCGGGAAATGAAATTTCATGGGTGATGCCTTTTATGGTAAGGTTCGCCCTGATATCGAAGTTATTCCCATGCTTATCGTCGGTCAGGGCATTCGCACTCACCATGGTAATGGTTGCTTCCGGAAATTTTTTGGTATGAAAGAAATCCTCTGCCTTAAGGTGACTTTCCAGGTCTTCTTCACTCTCACCTTGGAGATCAGTACAATCGATAGTGGTCATATCAATTACAAAGTTGGCGGAAGATATTCCGTGCCCCACCATGCTAATCTCACCGCTTTCAAAGGTAAGATTCCCTGAATGCTCCCCGGTAAATTTTTTTCCGATCCATTCAATATTGCTGTTGGATACATCAATTTGATACTTGCCATCTCCATGCACCACCGTTGTGAAAGCGAGTTGTGTACTTATTGCAAGGAATGCGGTAATTGATAATAGGAACTTCATCGATATTTGCTTCTAAGTTGAATAAAATTTTGGTTCAGCATGCAGTCAATATCCCAATAACGCCCGTTACTATTAGTTATTGCTACAGGAGTGGCATGTGTCTGCCTTTGCCCTGCCTGGCATACCTTCCGCATGGCGTTTAACCAAGCCTGCTCGACCAAATCAAACTGGCTTTTAGTATTTTGTCTTTAATTCTACTCAGGCGCATCACCACCTTCACCATCTTCAGCATCAGTTTCCGTGCCGTCTGTTGCTGTGGTGTCAGACTTAGTCGTATCAACCACTTCTGGCTCTGGCGCTGGCTCTGGCTCTGGCGCTGGTTCAGGCTCTGCAACTGGTTCTGCAGCCGCTTCCTCCTGTGCCACTTCTTCATTATCAGCACTTCCATCACCCACT
>DTRK01000020.1 GCA_012965955.1 Flavobacteriales bacterium | reverse complement strand
GGCTCAGGTTCTAAATAGTTTACAGTCCCTTTTACCCCGTCTCCATCAGCATCCAGAGAATCAGTAAAATTGAGAATAGTGGAATCATGGATAGCTGCTAAAAATCCCAATCCCGTTACGAGCGGAGGCAATCTATCTGTTCTGAACATATGACTGCCTGGAACGACTTCGCCCTGGAAGCCAGCAATTGATCTCGGTTGGAGCTGCGCTCCACCCTCATCCTCCATGTAATCAAAACCGCCAGTGCCTGTTTTCCCAAATCTTGTAACGATATTTATGGGATGCCCCTTTCCATCACCGATATGGCAACCCTCGCAAGAAGCTTGAACAAATATGGGTCCTAGCCCTTCCTCCGGCGTATATATCTTTGCGAATGCCTTGTCGCCAAGAATATGCTTATTCAATTGAGCGCTGGTAAGTCCAGAAATCGGCTCGGCCACAACTTCCCCTGATTCAGGGGAGCCAGGCATAATCTTTTGACATGCCACAGCAGCAAAGAAGAGAAGTCCACATACAGGTAGAACGGCCTTGTTCATTCCATTGAATTTTCACAAATTTAAATCTATTTTTAGACTTATCTAAATTAATTTTTATAAAATTCTAAATTATTGTAGATTTGCACAAACCCAAATCATGAATACACAGACAGAGGAGAATTATTTGAAGGCGATTTACAATCTGTCTGATCAGCGCAATACGGTTGTTAGTACCAACAGTATTGCTGAGCGACTGCAAACCAAGGCATCCTCTGTCACCGATATGCTGAAAAAGTTATCAGAAAAGAAACTGATCAACTACGAAAAGTACCAGGGAGTTACTTTGACGAATTGCGCTGAAAATAATACGCAAGCACAGACTGTGGGAAGTCTTCCTGGTGAATCAACTGAAATTTAAATGGGATGAAGTACACGACATTGCTGAGCAGTTAGAGCATGTGGTGTCACCAGAACTTGTCAACAGATTGGACAAGTACCTTGACTACCCAAAATTTGATCCTCACGGTGATCCGATTCCTGATAAGAAAGGAGTTTTTTCCAATAGAAAGGAATTCTCGCTCGCTGACCTGGAAAGCAAAGACAAGGGTATAATCGTGGGAGTGAATGACTCCTCTGTTGCTTTCCTACAGTACCTCGAGGAAAAGAAATTGCTTTTAGGAACCACGGTCATGATGATTGAAAAGTTCAAGTATGATAAATCCATTTCCATTGAAATGAATGGGAAGACAGAGGTCACCATCTCTAATAAGGTAGCACGGAATATCAACATCTCAAAATCCTAGGCAAGCAATGTTCGAGCAAATATCAGAGTGGTTTTTAGCGCTTAACCCAATTATGCAAGCTCTGGTGGCTACCACATTCACATGGTTTTTAACCGCCCTCGGCGCATCCCTGGTATTTTTCATGAAGAACATGAGCCGTAAGGTTCTTGACGGCATGCTCGGATTTACCGGCGGGGTGATGATTGCCGCAAGTTTCTGGTCACTGCTTGCTCCTTCTATTGAGATATCAGAATATCAAGGGCTGATACCCTGGCTTCCTCCTGCTATTGGCTTTGTAACAGGGGCTCTTTTTCTTTTCAGCCTGGATAAGTTCCTGCCTCACCTACACATTAATTTCAAGCCCTCTGAAAAGGAGGGGATTGAAACCAATTGGCACCGGACTACGCTCTTGGTACTGGCCATTACCTTGCATAATATTCCGGAAGGGCTAGCCGTTGGTGTTGCCTTTGGTGCAGTGGCGGCTGACCTTCCCGGAGCAGAGATGGGAGCAGCCATAGCCCTGGCGATCGGTATAGGTATTCAGAACTTTCCCGAAGGAACTGCGGTGGCTATGCCCTTGAGAAGACAGGGTGTTAGCAGGCTTAAAAGTTTCTGGTACGGGCAGCTTTCGGCTGTTGTAGAGCCGATTGCCGGAGTAATAGGCGCTGCAGCCGTATTGTACGCTCAACCAATCCTGCCATATGCATTGGCATTCGCTGCAGGTGCCATGATTTACGTAGTAATAGAAGAGGTGATTCCCGAATCCCAAAGGGATAAATACACGGATATATCAACTCTAGGGTTTATCTTTGGTTTCACGGTGATGATGATTCTCGACGTCGCACTGGGTTAACCCGACATCAAATGAGTGAGCAGCATAATATGAAAATAAGCTATACGGATACCATTCCGGATTTGCTTAAAAAACTCAAGTGCACGATTGCCGTTAGCACTTATCACGTAGGCAAGGTCATTTTTATTTGTCCTTTAAGCACTACTCAACTACTCCAAATACCAAAGCACTTTAAGAAGCCAATGGGCATTGCTGTATCAGGAGATAAGCTGGCGGTGGCAAGTATAAATAAAGTTACCGTCTTCTCCAATTCCCCTAAACTGGCCATCAACTATCCGATAAAACCCAAAACTTTTGACGCTTTGTTCATGCCTCGGGCAGATTACTACTGCGGCAGAATTGATGTCCACGATCTTAACTGGGGCAAGGACGGGCTGTGGGCGGTTAATACTGGATTTTCATGCTTGTCTATAATTGATGACAATCATAGTTTTACGCCGAAGTGGCAGCCACCATTCATAACTGACTTGATGCCAGAAGACAGATGCCACTTGAATGGCTTGGCCATGAAAAACGGTTATCCTGCCTATGTCACAGCGCTGAGCCAAACCAACACCAAGGAGGGATGGAGGAGCAATTTAGCCAATAGTGGAATTCTGATGGACGTTAAGACTGAGGACATTTTACTGGATCAATTGCCAGTACCCCACTCCCCGAGACTTCTTGACGGACATATCTATTTTCTTTTATCAGGAACAGGGGAATTGGTAAAGTACAACCTGGAAACCAAGAGCTATGAAAGTGTTCAACTTCCTGGTTTTGCTCGTGGGATGGCGGAGTACGGCAATTATTTGTTCATTGGATTATCTAAGATTCGGAAATCCAGCAAAAGCTTTCAGACCCTGCCTGTTAAATCCAAGGCAAAGTACGCCGGAGTTGTCGTCTTGTACAAACCATCCCTGTCTATAGTTGGAGAAATACGGTATGAAGATACGGTTGAGGAGATCTATGATGTGCAAATCCTACCTAATGTACTTCGGCCTAGCATTGTGAATCCGGAAAATGAGATTCATGAACGCTCTTTGAGCGCTCCAGGACTCAACTTTTGGGGAAGGCCAAAGTAGGTAATTTTGCACACATCGGTTTAATACTTATATTTATTCTCCAATCGACAACAATTTAATGGTAGTAGTAAAGAACATTCCTGTAAAAGCAACCGCTGTATTGGCTGTAGCAGCTATCTGCAATTTGACAAGTTGCAAGAAATACGACGAGGGACCAGCATTTAGTCTCAGAACCAAAAAGCAGAGATTAACGGGTGAATGGGAGTTGGACAAACTGGTGTCATCTAATGGTACCGTATCAAGCAATATTAACTTGGAATTCGAGTTTGAAAAGGACGGAGACTTCACCATGATCTATACATACTCGTATTATGGCTACGGGTACGGGAGTTACACCTATTCCTACAAGGGTGACTGGGAATGGGAGGACAGCAAAGAGAAAATTGAAATTCAGATTGGCAATTCCATAATAGAGTATGAAATCATCAGGCTAACCAACAAAGAGCTGATTCTGGAAGATGATTATCTGAACGAATACCAGTTTGACAAACAATGAGGAAAGGGTTAGGCGCTGGGAAGACTGCCTAAGTTTTACGAGTTTTGCTGCTCTAGTCTTTTTCAAACTCCCAGACTACTCCAGTTATGGTTTCAAGTTTGAGTTCCTCTTTCGTCAACTTCAGGATTTCATATTCTACCCTGATATTATTCAAGGTAATCTCAATATCCTCCTTCTTGTCCTCCCAATCCCAATCACCTTTAGTAACTCCAGATTGGGTGCTCACATTATAGATAGCGGTACAACTGCTTTGAGTACTCCAGTAGTCCACCATAGAAGTTGAAAGGGCATAGTTCCACTCTACATCGCCATCCTTCTCAAATTCCAGTATGTAGTAGGTATAATCTGTCGTGTTTTGAAAGGGAACGTAAGTTCCACAATTCGTGTAAACGGAGTCCCCATAACTACTGATTGACAATGTTTGATCATCGTCAATGGACTTAAGGTTCCATTCACCAGCTAATCTCTGCTTTTTTGTTAACAGTGTAAAGGAAGGCCCTTCCTCATACTTTTTACATGAGAAAATTAATACTGTAATCACAAAAAAGGACAAGACGGATAGTAGATTTCGCTTCATAGTCAGCAATTTAGCTAAAAATTCGATATTTTGTAAAGGGTAAATATAATCATTCTTCCAAATTTATCAGGATTTGTCACCTTTGCCATGGTTCAAGTCTAAACGGATATAAAGTGAAAACAGATATAAATATTACCAACAAAAAGGCTGGCTATGAATACGAGTTCATTGACAAATTTACAGCGGGTATTCAACTGCTGGGTTCAGAGATCAAGTCAATAAGGGCCGGAAAGGCCAGTATTAAGGAATCCTATTGTCTTTTTATAAAAGATGAGCTATGGATTCGAAATATGGATATTTCTGAATATGCCCAGGCGTCGACCAACAATCATAAACCCAAGAGGGATAGAAAGCTGTTGCTCAATAAATTAGAATTGCGCAAGCTCCGAAAGAAAATAGATCAGAAAGGACTTTCCATCGTAGCTACACGGCTCTACATAAGCCAGCGAGGTTTTGCCAAGCTGAACATCGCGCTGGCCAAGGGAAAGAAAATCTATGACAAACGCGAATCTCTAAAAAACAAGGACAGTAAACGCGAAATGGACAGACTACTGAAAGACCGGTAAAGCAAAAATCAAGGCATAAAAAAAGCCCCGTTCGCGGGGCTTTTTTAAAGCACCTAATAATTTACTATTGCTTTTCGTAAGTTCTTGTTTCAGTTACAGAATATAAATCTCCATTATCCAATGCGATATATTCCATAACAACAATCATCTCTTTGTTCTTCAACATGTCAATCCTCCATGTCGTAACACCTGAATCTCCAGTAGAAGTGCTAATGTCTGTGTCAGAGAAAGAAGATGAAGTATAAATACACGTTGAGCTAGTTTCTTGCATGCCAACTCTTTCCTTGTTTTTATACTCAAGCTCCTTATTTTTACCTACCCAAAACCATCCACCAGTACTTGTACAACTGTATGTAGAACTAGTGTCTGATTCAGTAAATTTAGACTCATATGTGCCATCCTTCATTATTTCCATCGATTCTGAATATGTTGTTGTAGCTGAGAATGAACCAAACAATGTGATTTTCGAACTACCGCTAAAGTTTATTGTGGTAATATTTGAACCACTAATAGATGTACTTTGCCATTCTACCAGTTCCCATTCGCCTGTCAACCTTGCCTTGCGCGATTTTAGCGACATAGGATCATTCTCGCCTTTCTTACAGCCATTAAACATTGGCACTACCAATGCCAGACAAATAACGGAGATTATAATTTTTTTCATGCCAATATTCTTTTAGTTAGTGTTTATCAAATTTAGATCGAGCACAAAGATAAAATAATTTAGTTTTCTGCACATTATTTTTTACAGTAAAAAAGAGCGTGTTAACTTACAGTTTAAAGGTAAGACCGAAAGCGACAACGTATGGGCCAATAAGTCCCAACTCCACATGAACACCACTTTTTTCTGTAAGGTAATACTGCATACCAATAGGGATGATCTGAAGAGTTATTGGATAATTGGGGGAAGCATCCTCTAAGTAGTATGGATCACTAGAGGTGTGATTAAACCTATCTAGTGACAGCCCTAGTCCAAAGCCCGAATACATATCTAATTTTTCTTTTCTGCCATAATGAAAATTAGTCCTTAACCTAAGGTTTAGTTTAGATCTTGATACGGTTACCTCTTCAGTGATATCCTCAAAACCAGTCCAAGGATCTTCATAAGAATAAGTGTAATCATAAGTACCCGAAGCTCTCTGATATGACAGACCTACACCCAAAGAAACAACATTATTGAGGGAAATATCATACATGGAATTAATTACTGGCATTTTGGTAGTCTCATAATTATCCCACGACGACGGGGTGATAAAAAAACTTAATCCCGAACCAAAAGAAATGGTAGACACTTTTTCACTGTTTTGCAACTTCGCAGAAGATCTAGAAGAAGCGTCCTTTTTTTTACTTTTAGCTGAAGCTCCCTTTGGTGTGCGATTAGCCTTTAATTTGTCTTTAGATGAACTTTGGGATTTACTTCGTTTTACTTTACCAGCCTTCTTTTTCAAAGAGGACCTTAATGCAGATTTACTTTTGGCAGATCCGGATTTTAACTTCCTCATTTTACCCGGATTATTTAGAAACAGCCGCAGATAGCTCTCTTCCATTAACAAATCCTCTCCACTTTTTCTTCCTAAATCTGTAATATAGCCTTCCAGTTTGCCGGAATATTGATCAAACACAAAGTAGGCATTGCTCGGTTTCCTAAATCTTGGGGAACCACCTGCCAAACCATGCTCAGTAGGTACCTCTATTTTAAGGACTTTATGATAACGGTGCTTATATTTATACACCACTATTTTTTTGCCATTATTGACATCCAGATAATAGCCATGCGGATTAACACCCAGTGTTGCGCTAACCGCATCCAGTTTCATTCCAGGATTGATGCCTACCATCTTATCTACCGTTGTGTAGTATGGTATGACACGGCAAGACGAGAAACTAACAGCCGCTATGGTGATCAGGAAAATTAGTTTTTGCATGCCACACTATACGGGCAACAACTAATTTAGTTACTTATCTGGGAATAATTCTATGCCTCTTATGTTAAATAGGCTATTTTCTCCTTTTGGCTTTTTCTATGCTTCCTTCCCGCTCCTGATGTCCACCAACATTTAACCTTATATCAAGCGAAGAATTCCCCTGTTCAATGACCCTTTCAATAATATCACAATTATCGCACTCCTTTTCATTTGCTCTCTTGGTTTCCTCAGAAGGAATACAAGGGGCGCAATTGGGATTTACCTCTCGCTCTGGATTTAGGATATAGCCACACTCACAATACTCACAAGAGCCATCATCCATATTGGCATCTGGATCATAGTTTATAGAGTTTGGATCAGTACAGCCATCAACAATCAGGCCTTCTAAATTATCACAAGCATCTTTCATATCTTCCATTGCAAAAACAAGGGGCTGATAATCTTTACCTCCATTATCGCTAAATACCGTTTCTAACTTATTGTCCCTAAATATCACTTTTGCATATTCCTTTCCAGTATAATTTTGCCCTCCCCGTGTGAGTCCAGATTCTTTGCTTTCCTCAAAGAACAATATTTTATGAGCTGGGTGCTTGTACCTATACAAATATGCTTCACATGCATCAGCTTGCATAGCGTATACATCCCAAGGATAAATCCCTAACAACTCTATTACCTTATCCTTTTTCATTCCAGGCTTAAGAGATGTTAATTTCTCAACTGTTGTAAATTGTGGTATCGTGGCACAAGAAACAAACATGATGCTAATAATTACAGATAGTAATGCAAAGTGTGTATTTTTCTTCATTTTTAAATGTTTTAGTATTTTCCCCGGGTTGGATTCATTCTGCTTATGCAATCAACAACACATTTTTTATTTTAGAAACTTTTTAAAGAAACCACCCTTCCCTCCACTACTGGGCGAACTCTTCTTGCTGGATTTCGATGTCAAACCCCTCATTTTTTCTGGGTCATCAAGAAACAATCGAAGATAGTTCTCATCTTTTAGTATCTCCTCTCCTTGTTTCCTGCCTAAGTCTGTAATAAACCCATCCAGCTTTCCGGAATTTTGGTCAAATACAAAGTAGGCATTATTCGCTTTCCTAAATCTTGGCGAGCCACCTGCCAAGCCACGCTCTTTAGACACCTCCATTTTAAGGACTTTATGATAACGGTGCTTATATTTATACACCATTATCTTTTTGCCATTATTTACATCAAGATAATAGTCATGTGGACTAATGCCCAATGTAGAATTAACTGCATCTAGCTTCATCCCCGTTCTAATTTGTGTCATTTTCTTAACAGTGGTATAATAAGGTACTGTCCGGCACGATGAACCTATAATAGCTAAAGTAAATAGTAGAAGAATTGTTCTCATTGTTCGAATTTTATGCTAATGACAATCATTAATTTCTAATGTTTCAATATTAGTCTTATTTAAGAAACATAACAACTAAATTAGTAACAAGTGAAATTCCTGGGGACTAACCAATAGGGCCAGGTATTTGGATTTTGCGTGATTTGGTGTTAATAATATACTGTTAATTAACCCCATGCCTTATTATCCAGGAGTGGCACGAAGACAAAATCACCATGCTCTGTAATCTGGACCTTTGAATCATTTTGCTTTTTCACTGTGGTCATAACTTGATTTTTCATATCCCCTACCGGAATAACCATCAATCCACCTGGTTTTAATTGTTCTTTTAAGGCCTCAGGAACGTAGGGTGCTCCTGCGGTTACAAGAATCTTGTCGAAAGGAGCAAAGCTGGGAAGGCCTTGGTATCCATCTCCATGAAAGAACTTCGGCCTATAACCCAAAGTTGGCAAGAACTCCCTGACTTCGTTATAGAGTGATTTGTGTCGCTCAATGGTGAATACCTTCGCCCCCATCTCCAATAAAACACTGGCTTGATACCCCGACCCTGTACCAATTTCAAGCACCTTGTCCCCCCTCTCAATATTCAGCAGTTCAGTTTGAAAAGCCACCGTATAAGGCTGGGAAATCGTTTGCCCTGATCCAATTGGAAATGGCTTATCCTGATATGCAAACTTCTCAAAGGCATTATCAATGAAAAGATGTCGGGGTACCGTATCGATAGCTGAAAGAACACGCTCATCTTCAATACCCTTTAGGCGGATACAATCCACCAGCTTTCTTCTTAATCCTTTGTATTTGTAGGTGTCTACCACTGACCGCTAAAATATATGACCAAAAGTATCAAATAAAGAAGATCATCAGTTTATGAAATACGAACAATTGTATCGAGATTTTAACAATTCACCTGAATCCGCCATTATCCTTGATAGAGTATTTGTACTTTTGACCAGCTTTATTCTCAATGACACTTTGATATTCACAACATGTTAAAAATCGGCGTAATTGGAGCTGGGCACCTGGGAAGAATCCACATTCAGCAGCTCAAGGAAATTAGCGATTATAATTTAGAGGGATTTTATGATCACAATAATGAGAATGCCGATGTAATAAAAGATGAGCTGGGTGTTACGAAGTATAAAACTGTAGAGGAACTGATAGACAATGTCGATGTCGTAGATATTGTAACACCTACTATTTCACACTACGAGTGCGCGGTTAAAGCCCTGGCTAAGTCCAAGCATGTATTTATAGAAAAACCGGTTACCAATACGTTGGCAGAAGCCAGGGAGCTGAAAGAACTAGTAAAGGAAGCGGGTGTAAAGGTTCAGGTGGGACATGTTGAGCGATTTAACCCTGCATTTATAGCTGCAGCACCATTTTGTTCAAGTCCAATGTTCATTGAAACGCACCGCCTGGCTCAATTTAACCCAAGAGGGACAGATGTGCCGGTGGTCCTGGATCTGATGATTCATGATATTGATATTGTGCTTAGTGTAGTCAAATCAAATATCAAGAACATCAACGCTAGCGGAGTTGCTGTTGTTAGCGAAACCCCTGACATTGCAAATGCCAGAATCGAATTCGACAATGGGTGTGTGGCCAATCTAACAGCCAGCAGAATTTCCTTGAAACGCATGCGTAAATCGAGATTTTTTCAAAAAGATACCTATATCACTGTCGATTTTCTGGAAAAAGAAGTCAACCTTGTAAAAATCAAAGATGCTTCCGCGCAAAGTGAGGAGGATCCTTATGCAGTGATAATCGATGTCGGGAGCAACGGCACCAGGAAGCAACTGTATTTTGAAAAACCAGAAATCAAAACTGTCAATTCAATCAGGTTAGAACTTGAATGCCTTGCCCGTTCTATCAATGAGGACACCACCCCTTTGGTCACCATTGACGATGGGTATAACGCGCTAGACGTTGCGCACCAAATTCTGGATAAAATGTCTATAACGAAAAATGCCTTATAGGGATCGTTTTAAATTTATTTCCCCACACAATAATAGGCTGTGGCGTCCGTTTTCCACTCATTATCTGGACTACCATTGTTGTTAGGTCATAAAATAAACCACTCCGCACTAACAATAGCACTGCTGTCAGCAGTCATCCTAAATATAGGATGTGAATCAGCTGACCCTGCTGTTGAAGTACCAGCATATATTTCTGTAACCGCATTTAATCTTCAAACAGATTATGCCACGGAAGGTACTGACGATCACAATATTTCAGATGTTTGGGTATTGGTCGGCGACCAGGACGTGGGAGCGTATGAGCTGCCCGCAGTTATCCCCGTTATCGCTAGCGGGTCTCAAGAAGTTCATCTACTTCCCGGAATCAAGGTCAACGGCATCTCTTCAACAAGGGACATATACAATTTCATCGATGGTGCAGTATCCACAGAAACCCTTGTACCGGGGTCTACGGTGAGCATATCTCCCAAAGTTAATTACTATTCAGACATCACATTTGAATGGTTGGAGGACTTTGAAATCGGAAGCACATTACAGAAACTATCGATTAGTGACACTGACATAACTGTAGAGTCGGTCACGTCACTACCTGCAATGGGAAGTAAATCGGGAGTTATACACGTAGATGCAACCAATGATTATTACATCGGAGCGACAAATGGAAAGCAATTTGTTTTGCCTCTTGGGTTGCCGGTCTTTATAGAGCTTAACTACGCCTCGACGATTGAATTTTCCATTGGTGCGATTAAGAAGACCACGCAGGGTGCCGAATCACTGTCTCCATTTTTTAACATATTCCCCTCTGGTGATTGGAATAAGATCTACATTGATCTTACACCATATCTACAATCGCATGTAGATGCACTCAGTTTTGAAATCTACTTCACGTGCACGTACGACCCGACGGTACCTGTAAATAGAGTTCTTCTTGACAACATTAAACTGATTTACCAATGATGAACAGAAAACTGCAGACGCTGAAGTATCTTCTGGCCGATTTGTTCTCCTCAGGTCTTGCATGGGCAGTTTTCTACAGCTATCGAAAACTCAATATTGAACATACCGCACTTGAGTTTGGAGACCGTTTCGTGTTTGGCGTCATTGCAGTTCCTCTATTTTGGGTAACCCTGTACCTAATCACGGGTACTTACAAGAACATCTACAGAAAATCGAGGTTGCTCGAGCTGGGGCAAACGCTATTGATCTCTTTCATCGGTGTTCTAATCATCTTCTTTACACTCTTGCTCGATGACGAGGTGGCTTCTTATAAGCAGTATTATAAGACATTCCTGGCCCTTTTATCCTTCCATTTCTTACTGACTTTCATTCCTCGCCTGTTCCTTACCACCATTGCCGCTGGAAAGATCCACAACCGGGTAATTGGCTTTCCAACCCTACTGGTAGGCAGCAATGACAAGGCCTTTGAAACTTTCGCTGAGATGGAAGCTGCAGTGCGTTCTGCGGGAAATAAATTTATTGGATTTGTTCACATCAATGGGAATAATGGTTCGTCCCTGAGAGAGCATTTACCTCACTTAGGCGGCACTGATAATATTTTGGATGTAATTGATGAGCATGATATTGAAGAGGTGATCCTGGCGATAGAAACTTCGGAACACGGGAATATCAAGACGATTCTAACAAAACTGGAGCAGCGAAACGTAAGGGTGAAGATCACCCCTGACATGTACGACATCCTATCTGGCTCGGTTAAGATGAGCGCTATCTACGGAACACCATTAATAGAAGTGTCACACGATATCATGCCCGTATGGCAGCTTTATGCCAAGCAGGCAATAGACATCTTGGTTTCCATCTTTGTTTTGGTTCTGGGATCACCGGTATTCCTGCTTACTGCTTGCTGTGTTAAGTTCACTTCTGAAGGCCCTGTGTTCTATACTCATGAAAGGATTGGCATTCATGGGAAACCTTTTAATATCGTCAAATTTAGGTCTATGAGAATGGATGCAGAGAATTCAGGACCAGCGCTGTCAAGTGAAAATGACCCACGTGTCACTCCTTTCGGGAGCTTCATGAGAAAAATTCGACTTGATGAGATTCCTCAGTTTTTGAATGTACTTAAAGGGGAGATGTCGCTGGTCGGCCCGAGGCCGGAGCGGCAATATTACATTGATCAAATTGTGGAACGATCTCCACACTACGTGCACTTGCAGAAAGTGAAACCCGGTATCACCTCCTGGGGGCAGGTTAAATATGGCTATGCTGAAAATGTAGATGAGATGATTCAGCGGTTGAAATACGATCTTATCTACATTGAAAACATGTCGCTCATCGTCGACTTCAAGATTATCATTTACACGGTGCTAACTGTCCTCCGCAGGCGCGGGCAGTGAGCCACAACCTCAAATTTTCTTGATTTATCTATCTTCGCCCCAAACCATATCATGAAAAAAATTGCAGTAATAGGATCAGGTACCATGGGAAACGGGATTGCACACGTTTTTGCTCAAACGAATTATGAGGTGCGATTGATAGACATCTCCCAGGACCAGCTGGACAAGGCGCTCTCAACGATCGCCAGGAATCTCGACCGGATGGTGGCTAAGGATAAAATTAGTGAGACTGATCGGGATGCTACGTTAAATAACATTACAACGCATACAGAACTGAGTGCGGGTGCTGAATCTGATCTGGTGGTAGAGGCCGCAACAGAAAACGAAGATATTAAGCTCGGTATATTTAAGGAGCTGGATGATATTTGTGGTGAGGATACTATACTTGCAAGCAATACTTCATCAATTCCTATATCTAAGATTGCTGCTGTTACGAATCGCCCGGGCAAGGTGATTGGAATGCACTTCATGAATCCGGTTCCGGTAATGAGATTGGTTGAGGTTATCAATGGGAGGGAAACGAGTGCCGGCACTACGAAGCTGGTAATGGAGCTATCAAGAGATCTGGGGAAATTTCCAGTGGAGGTCAATGATTTCCCAGGATTTGTGGCCAATAGAATCTTGATGCCCATGATCAATGAGGCCATCATATCCCTGGATGAAGGGGTTGCAGGAGTTGCTGAGATTGACGATGTAATGAAGATCGGCATGGCGCATCCCATGGGGCCGCTACACCTGGCAGATTTCATAGGTTTGGATGTCTGCCTTTCAATAATGGAAGTATTGCATGAAGGACTGAGCAATGACAAGTATGCCCCCAGCCCCCTTCTTCTAGAATTGGTTAATGCCGGTAACCTGGGTGTGAAGTCGGGACAAGGATTCTACACATACGAAAGAGGCTCAAAAGAAATTGTAGTAGCAGCTAGATTTCAATCCTAAGAATTTAGATATCCCCCTGCTCTATGAGCAGCACGATATCCTCAATCCGCTGATCTTCACCGTCGTCGTTGTAAGAGGCTTTAAGATTGAGGTGGAACAGGCGTGCAAGGCCCTGGAATATAAATGCTGTGAACCGCCCTCTCAGCTCTTGTACCAGTTCATAGGATGTTGACCCGGTTTCTCTGTCAATTAACTTGATCAAAATCAAGCCCTGGCTCACGGTCATCTTCTTCAATTCGTCACCGTACCTATCCCAAAGCTCTTTCTCCGCCTGCTTCATGATTTTCCTCTGCTCCCGCTTATCAGTTGTGGCCATAAGGGTATCATTGTACTTTCTCAGTAAGGATGCGGCGAGTTGGGAATACGGATACACCTTCTTGACATTTCTTACCAGGCGGTTGTATCGTACAGCATGTCTTTTACTTTTAAATGTACGCCGGTCCTTGATTATGATCTGGGGTAAATTTTCCATGAGGATGGTGTCACCGTCAACCACGATGGCCTTTACAGTAAACCCCTGGGTTATCTGAGCGTGAGCCTCGTTGAGAACAATTGCAAAAAGCAGTAATATAATAGCTAAATACTTCATCATGCTTGTATCCGGCAACAACCGTTCCACCTGATGAACATATCTGGCGTATACGGAATGAACTGTTTTAATGTTATCTCCAGAATAAATACTCCGTAGCAGATACGTTTATTGTTCAGACAGTCGGTTTTCTTTCCACGCTGACCGTTTTCCCAGTCCACCATTTTGAGAGGATGCCCTCCCCCGTTCAGCGTGCACCAACCTTGCAGCCAGTAATGCCGCTATTTCCAGGGTGTCAGCGTCTGCTCCCTTCTTCAACTTTTCAGCGGAGAAATGATCCGCCACAAAATGGGTATTAAAATCGCCACTCTTAAAAGCTTTATGTCCAAGAACGAATTTGCAAAAGGGCAAGGTAGTTTCCAGCCCCAATATTTGGTAATCATCAATCGCCAGTTCCAATTTTTTCATGGCCTCATTCCTATCATTGGCATGCACAATTAGCTTGGAGATCATAGAATCATAGTAAATTGGGATATCCATGCCCTCTTCGTATCCATCATCAACACGTACACCCGGTCCATGCGGGGGCTTGTATCTTTCCAGTCTTCCGATATTAGGCATGAAGTTGTTATATGAATCCTCTGCATAGACACGTGCTTCTATAGCATGACCATTTATGGACAGGTCTTCCTGCTTAAATCGCAGCTTGTCTCCTCTTGCGATTCGGATTTGTTCTTTCACCAGGTCTACCCCAACTATCATTTCAGTGACCGGATGTTCCACTTGCAAGCGCGTATTCATTTCTAAAAAGTAAAAATCCCCCTGATCGTACAGAAACTCAACCGTGCCTGCTCCAACGTAACGACATGACTTTGCAACCTTGATTGCTGTGCGCCCCATCTCGTCACGCAATTCATCCGTTAGCACAGCTGAAGGCGCTTCTTCAATTACCTTCTGGTGCCGTCGTTGAATTGAACATTCGCGTTCAAAAAGATGCACCACGTTACCATGCTTGTCGGCAAGGATCTGAATTTCAATATGGCGAGGAGAGTGCACGTATTTCTCAATAAACACCGATCCATCTCCGAAAGCCGAAGCGGCTTCACTAACCGCCAATTTCATCTGCTCCTCAATATCCTTCTTCTTTTCGACAACACGCATTCCCTTCCCCCCCCCACCAGCAGATGCCTTTATTAGGATAGGATAGCCAATTTCTTCAGCTGCCTTCAATGCCATTTTCGGACTGTTAATAGCTTTATCAGTTCCCGGAACCATGGCGATGTCATACTTCTTCACTGCCTCCTTCGCAGCCAGCTTGTTACCCATTACCTCAATCGCTTTGGGCGTAGGACCTATAAAGATGATTCCTGCAGCTTTTACCTGCCTGGCGAATTTTGCGTTTTCAGATAAGAATCCATAGCCGGGGTGGATACCATCTACCTTTAACCTCCGACAAATTTTAAGGATTTCATCTGCCCTGAGATAGGACTCAGCCGATGGCCCTACCCCAATACATACGGACTCATCAGCATAAGCAACGTGAGGAGAATGACGGTCCACGGTAGAATATACTGCTACAGTTTTGATACCCATTTCTCTGGCAGAACGCATCACGCGTAACGCAATCTCTCCTCTATTCGCAACCAGTATCTTCTTCATGTATTCGGAAATACTTAGTTAAGTACTTCACTCACCTTATCAGCAGCTTCTTGTAACAATACGGCAGAAAGTACTTCCAGCCCTGATTCATCAATGATCTTCTTTGCTTCTTCGGCGTTGGTTCCCTGAAGCCTAACGATAATAGGCACATTGATCTCTCCAATGTTCTTATATGCTGCTACTACTCCTTCTGCCACTTTATCACAGCGCACAATTCCACCAAAAATATTGATCAGTATGGCTTTCACTTTCGGGTCTTTGAGAATGATTCTAAATCCGTTCTCGACTGTTTCTGCGTCAGCAGTTCCCCCTACATCCAGGAAATTAGCTGGATCTCCTCCAGACAATTTGATGATATCCATAGTCGCCATAGCGAGACCAGCTCCATTTACCATGCATCCTACATTCCCATCTAGTTTTACATAGTTCAATCCAAACTCACCTGCCTCTACTTCAAACGGATCTTCTTCCGCTTCATCCCTCATATCAGCATAGTCCTTGTGCCTGTAGAGTGCGTTGTCATCCAGGTTAACCTTGGAGTCCACTGCCATAATTAAATCATCCGATGTCTTGAGCACGGGGTTGATCTCAAACATGGAAGAATCCGATCCTTCATATGCTTTATATAGCGCAACTACAAACTTGCACATCTCCTTGAATGCAGTGCCAGACAATCCCAGGTTATATGCAATTTTTCGGCATTGAAACCCCTGTAATCCGACAGAAGGATCAATCTCTTCTGTGAATATAAGCTCAGGTGTATTTTCAGCTACGCTTTCAATGTCCATTCCGCCTTCAGGTGAATACATGATCATATTCCGTCCTGATTGGCGATTTAGCAATACGCTCATATAATACTCTTCTGTCTCTGAATCTCCTGGGTAATAGCAGTCCTCAGTAATTAGCACTTTCCTTACTAATTTCCCCTCCGGACCAGTTTGCTTGGTGATAAGCTGCATGCCTAGAATTTCACCGGCTATTTTCTTTACGTCGTCCAGTGACTTCGCAAGTTTTACGCCCCCTCCCTTACCTCGACCACCAGCGTGGATCTGAGCTTTCACCACCCACCATTCAGTCCCTGTATCCTCATTCAACTTCTTGGCCGCATCCACTGCGGCTTCTGCTGTATCTACGGTTATGCCCCGTTGAATTCTCACTCCGTGGCTGGCCAGGATTTCCTTTGCTTGATACTCGTGTATGTTCATTGTTGGTAATTAATGTTTGTCTTAATAATTAGAGTGTAAAAGTAGTTTAATAAATCTCGTCATTGGTTCCTGGTGATGCTAGATTCTAGCTATTGGGAATACCAAAATTCATAATCCTCTATACAACCAAGGCATCCAGTATCTGCCTGATAATATTGATGACATCTCGCCATTACCACCCTCTTGGCAAATGTAACCTATTTGATGAGGTCATCAAATGCCGATTGATCGCAGAGGTCTAGAAACATTATTATCTTCGCCTTCCTAGATTTGTTCAAATGATCCAGGCTACCAATATTGTAAAATCTTACGGTTCCCTCCAGGTTTTGAATGGTGTGAACATCAACATCAAGCCAGGCGAGATCGTCTCTCTTGTCGGGGCATCAGGCGCCGGGAAGACCACCTTTCTTCAGATAGCAGGAACCCTTGATAAGGCTGATTCAGGAACACTGAAAGTGAATGAAATTGAAGTTGGAGGACTTAGCAGGAGCCGCCTGGCCAAATTTAGAAACGATCACATAGGTTTCATTTTTCAATTTCATCATTTGCTTCCAGAGTTTACCGCGCTCGAAAATGTGTGCATTCCTGCTTTCATTGCGAAATTATCAAAATCTGATGCAGAGGAGAAAGCCATGGAACTCCTGGACTTTCTGGCAATGAGCGACAGGGCAAGCCACAAGCCCAGTGAGTTATCAGGTGGGGAGCAACAGCGTGTTGCTGTTGCAAGAGCACTTATCAATCAGCCGGCTGTCGTTTTCGCTGATGAGCCCTCTGGCAATCTGGATTCGGCGAATTCCAAAGAACTTCACGAGCTCTTTTTCTCATTGCGTGACAAGTATCAGCAAACGTTCCTCATCGCCACTCATAACGAAGAGCTGGCAAATATGTCGGATAGAAAGCTCACGATCAAGGATGGAATTATTGCGAGCTAGGACATGGGTGTTCCAAAACGCACTAAGCTTCAATACCTTCTCAGCTTCTTATTTGACACACTTGTGGACTCGAGGAGTTCAAAATTCAACCCTGTACTTGACGTCAAATACTATGAAGGAGGTTATGTTCTGGATGCCAAAACGGTCAATTTCTCATTCGGCACCCTCAAGCGTGTATTTCAACTGGCATTTGACCATTTGAAGATTGGTGGCCGTCCCATAAAATCCGCGCTCATACTTGGATACGGTGCAGGAAGTGTGGCGGCATTACTCAATGAAAGGCTGAACGAACCTCAGATCGTGGGAGTAGAAATTGATGCTGAGGTAATTGCAATAGCGAGAGAATACTTTGAATTGGGTGAGCTCGATAATGTTTCAGTGGTGGAGATGGATGCAACCACTTATGTGCAGACCTGTGAAGAAAAGCTTGACCTTATTGCCGTTGATCTTTTTGACGACGATAAAGTTCCAGGCCAATTCTATGAGAAGTCCTTTTTAGAATCGCTCAAAACACTTCTAAATCCGGGAGGAATTTTGGTATTCAATGCGTCGGTTCAGAGCTCGGGCCAGGAGATAGCCGAATTGAGC
>DTRK01000019.1:10564-18336 GCA_012965955.1 Flavobacteriales bacterium | reverse complement strand
ACGCTCGTAAACGTTGCATATATCAAGCTGTCATTTGGAGAAAATGCAACGTCGTACCAACCCCGGAGGCTGTTGCTTATATTGGTCGGGTTCGAAAGCCTTCCGCTACAGCTTTCAAAATCAAAAAGTTGAAGCAGGCCCCCACTAATAGTGCTGCCCTGGGAAACTGCAATCTGAGTCGCGTCATGAGAAGGGGCAAGGGTCATTAAACCTCGTGGATTTGATGGTATACCTCCAGTAAAACTTGAAATTACTGGCGTCGTACAAACACCCGATTGCGTTACCAGGAATGAATAGTAATTATTGCTATGTGCTTTTCTGACAATTATCCAGAAATCTTTACCGTTTTCATGCATCATGCCAATCACAGATTCTCCGGTTGAATCCACCAGGGAAATATTCTTTCTGCCTGCGACAATATCCCCTAAGCCCCCATTTAATGTCATGTCTATAATATGGTAATATAGTCCGTCAAATCTGGCTAACGGCCCACAGGCTGGTTGTGTAAATGTCGTGGAACCACCGTCCACTTGAAATGCATAATATTTGGTAGAGCTGCCAATAACGGGTATGATCAGCGGCCCCATTCTGCCGCCAGCGGAACTCCACAAAACTCCATTTGGCATTATTGAATGAGTCGCATCATACATATTAACTCCATCGGAATAGAACAGGACGTTACCGCTTTGATCCCCATAGCACCCAGATGATTCGATGACATATGCAGCACCGGTTTTGGAAAAAACAGGTGCTCCTCCTGTAAAATCGAGCTGGCAGAAATTGGGGAAAACCCATTTGTCAAATTGTGGCTTTCTTACGGGCTGTGCCTGGAGATTATAGAATATACCCAAAACCAAAAGAACAAATATCGGCCGCTGCATGGAAACAGGAACCTTATATGATTTCCTGCCTTGCTTGTGTTTCATATCCTCTTTGGGATGCCTCCCGATTACCAGCTGTGTGCCCTTTTCCTTGAATAAGAATGTTTTAAGGCCTTTTCTCTTCTTTATGGCTTTAATATAGGATAGTAGCATTGGTTGTGTACCCCTTATTAATTACTATTTAGTCTTGGTCGTCGTGAATAATCTAACAGTATGCTTATGTCTAAAATTACATTCAAACCGGACTTAAAATAGCATTAAAAAGTAGAAATTTGTACATTTCGGTTTTGTATAACAGTTCAGTTCCTGCAAGAAAATAGTAATGAAGAAGACTGCCAGGTTTAATTTCACATCCCTGTTTAGGTTGATAAAATCCCTGACCATGTCAGAGAGGATATATTTCAAAAAGTTCGCTTCTGTAAACTTTCCCCATGAAGAAGGTGCATTAGTGGAATTATTTAATGTGATGGAGGGCATGAAGGCATTCGACAAACACAAAATGGAGGCCGATTTTGGTAAAAACAAGCCAGGTATAAAGATCAACCAGGCTGGTTTCAATCTTAACTACCAGCTAATGGGAGCTTTGAGAGTTTATCATTCAAACATTTCAGTAGGTGCGCAATTAAAGGATTCCCTGAGGGATATGGAGTTGCTGTATATAAAAGGGCATTATATACAGTGTAAGAAGCTATTGAAAAAGGCTAAAAAGAAAGCATCGCGTTACGAAAGGTTGGATCGGATAATTGAACTCCTGGAGTGGGAGCGCAAACTTGTATCAAAGGATATCAGGATTGAACATCAGGAGAAGTTCATGCGAAAAATATTTGATGAATTGGGGCAGGTGCTGGAGAAAAAACTGAACAGATACGAATTAGAGCTTTGCTTTAATGTGAAATATTCCAGGATAAAGAGGTATAGTATGATCCGGAGTGAAGAAGATCTGTACAATTGGGAACAGCTTACAGATGTGTCGGAAATCTTATCAGGCAGGACGCCCCTCACATTTACGGGTGAAATTTACCACCACTTCATATATTCCATGGATTATTACGCAAGAGGCCAAATGCACAAAGTCCTCAATTTGGTACAAGACAGGTTTGAAGCCCTGAAGCTAAGGCCAGAGTTAATAAAGGACTCCCCTCATCAATATATTACTGTATTGGGCAATATATTAAGTTGCAGGGCCAGCCTCAGCATTATCATGAACACATCCCACAGTACCAACAAGAAGGAGTTTCTCAAGCAACTTGATGTATTAAGAGAATTCGGTTCAAGCTCAATTGAGCTGGAAACCCGGGTTTATGCAAACATTACTATCCACGAAATTGGCTTTTGTATCAATACTGGTGACTTCAACAAAGCTTCTGCACTAAGTGAGAAAGCAACCAGGCAAATGGAAACCAGGTCCATTAGGTTAGGCAAGAACGCAGAATTGGCATTCTTGTATTATTCATCCTACGCTCATTTTGTATGTGAGAAGTACGACCAGGTGACAGAAGCACTCAATTATTTCCTGGCCAACAACTTTGGGGAGACGCGGATTGACCTGCAGTGTTACGCAAGAATTCTGAATGTAATGCTGCACTATGAAATGCGTGATATACATATCCTTGAGCGCGCAACTATTGATGCGGAGAACTTTATTGTCAATAATGGAAGGATGTATAAGATAGAGCGCATAATCATGGCGCTATTCAAAAAGATCGCAACAGAGAATCTAAGCACCAATGCCACATCCAAAGCTTTCATTGACCTGGATAAGAAATTGTCCCTGGCGGGGCGGGAAAAATATGCAGATAATTTTGATGAATACAAGCATTTCATGTGGTGGGTGGAAAGTAAAATTGGCGGGAAGTCAATTACTGAGCTCGCCAGGGCCGCGATACACAAAAAATAGAGTTGTTTCTGCAATTTAGTACTGACAAATAAGATGCATACTTCCACAATAAAGGATGATCCATTATTTGAGCTGGTTAAGTCTCTTTCCATAGTAGAAAAGGCCTATTTCAGGAAGTTCGTCACCCTGCATATAAAAGGAGGGGAGAATAATTACGTTATACTATTTGATGTGGTAGAAGCAATGGACTCCTATGAGGAATCTGCGATAAAAAAAGAGTTGGGCCCAAAGAACTTTCCGAAGCAATTACACAGGGTAAAAAATTACTTATATCACCAAATTTTAAAGTCTTTAAGGGCTTATCATTCAGAAACTACAATTGATGGGCAGCTAAAGAACACTTTGCGAGATGTTGAAATATTGTATTCCAAGAGTTTATACCAGGAATGTGAAGAACAGTTGAATGCTGCAAGGACCTTGGCCTATAAATATGACAAGCTCACTAGAATAATTGAGATACTGGAATGGGAAATTAAACTAATCCCAAAAGATATTGGTTTCGAAGATCAGGCAAATATCTTGCACCAGCTGTTTAAAGAACGGAGGATCTTGTTAGAACAAAAATTCAACCTGTACCAGTATGAATTATGGTTTAACAAGATATATACGCTGTGCAAGTCAAACAATAAGATCAGAGATCCAAAACAACTTGAACCCTGGCAGAAAATAATGAGCCAGGATATTTTTAAAGATGAAAGTAGAGCCCTGTCATTCCATGCCAAGGTGCTTTTCAACTTTTGCTGGGGTATCTTTTACTATTCCTCGGGACAGTGGGAGAACGTAACAAGAGTCGTAGAACGGCGGCACGAGCTTCTTGAGTCCAGGCCCGACCTGTTAAGTGATGCACCACACCAATACATCAATGTACTGGGGAATATGTTAACAATACAGGTTAATTTGTCAACCATCCTGACAACAAGTTCCAGGGCACATGCAAGAGGGTTTCACCAAACAATGAAAAAGTTAAACAAATTTGGCCGGTCATGGACTTCAGTTTTGGAATCTATAGAAATAGACCTCCGCGTGTTTGCCAACAGCACTGTTCATGAGCTGGGGTTCCATATTAGCAGGGGGGAATTTAAAAAAGCGGTGAAAATTACCAGGAAAACTGAGAAGTTGATGAAAGACCTATCCAAGAAAACAGGCACATCCTCAGAACTGGCTTTCTTATATTATTCTGCGTATGCCCATTTTGGTAATGGTGAATATAGAAAGGCTTTAAAATATATCAATTACCTGTTGAACAATAATTATTTTGCGATAAGAACCGATTTACAGTGTTTTACAAGGATTTTGAACTTGCTTATACACTATGAGCTTGACAATATCTTTGTGCTTGAAAATGCTGTCTTGCACTCGCGCAGGTTCATTAAAAAGAAGGGCTTGTTGTTTAAATATGAGAAGAATATCCTGTCTTTTTTCAGAAGAGCTTCGTTATCAAAATTTGACAACACAAAATCTGAGGTAAAGGGCTTATTGGAACTAAGAAATAAGTTATTGCGTGCAAAAGAGACAGTATACTCGACAAATTTTGATGAATACCATCATTTTATGTGGTGGATAGAAAGCAAGCTCAGGGCAGTACCATTATCCAAAATAATTAAAGAAGGCTTAAGAAAATCAAATTCCACTATTTAGCCATGGCCTGTATGAGCAGGAAGTGTTTCTATACACTGCTGGCGGGACTAAAGTACCGCTGTAACCTGCCTGGCATTACAGCATTGGGGTATATTTTGTTCCTTTCCCAGAACGGAATGGGTTGGGTGACATGTATCTCAAAGATAATTCTATGCCTCCCTGTCCATTACTTGCCGTCTTTAAGGAGGATACGTTCACATCATAGGATATCCCCAGTGCAAAACTGGCCATTTCAAACATGAAAGATGGGATAAAAGCATCCCCAACACGGTAATAGCCACCAAAATAGACAGCCGTTTCTTTAAGCAGCCCGGTATATTTTGATTCTTCTTTCAAAGTGTATCGCAACATTGTGCCAATATTGATCTCTATTGACGGTCCCTGTGCCAAAAACAGTACACTGGGGACTAAAGCAATATTTGTGTACTTCAAACCAATATAGGAACCTCCATGTAAAACAAGTTTTGAGTAGAGGGTTTCACTATCATCTGCATAAAATGACTGCCTGGGCTTGTTGATATGCAATAAAGCAATACCCACATTGGCCTTGAACTGATCATTAGAAGACATATTGGTTTTTTTCCTGCCATAGCTCCAGCTGGCTCCCGCTGAAAGGTCCCCAAAGGAAAATGGTTCAATGGTCTCACCGGAAGGAAGGTTTGAATCATAGTTTTGCCCATCAAATTGATTGCCCCATCTCAAGTTTGAAGAATTGATGCTTCTCTGAGCATAACCACCTTGCAATCCGGCCGATACAATCTGATTTCCATTCAATATTACAATCCCCGAAACAGATAGGTTTAACTGTGTGATCCCCATTTCAAACTCACCTGCCTTGTCACTGAAAACAGTCAATCCACCTCCTAAATAGCTGGTCTCATGTTTTTTCTTGAACATTGTAAAATCATAGGAAAGGGCAGATGTTTTATAGGGTTCACCTATACTCCCCCATTGATTTTTGTAATTGATAAATACGCGATGATCTCCGTTAAACACGCCGGTTAAAGCAGGATTGACCAATAAAGGAGTTTGATAGAATTGGGAAAGATGAATATCCTGGGCATTTGCGGAATTCAGAATGCCCGTAAGTACCAAACCTGCAGTTAGTATAACAATTCTCTTCATGATGCCATGTGTTTTCTTTTAAAATGCTTACCGGACCAATGCTATTTTGCCTTTCTCCTCATATTCCTCTCCATTTGAAAAGAGAATTTCAAGATAATATGCGAAAGTCGCTGAATTTAATGCCTTGCCATTGAAGGTGCCATCCCAGTCAGCATCAATACTGGTTGTTTCAAAAACCTTTTCACCCCAACGGTCATAAACTGCAAAATACAAAGATTCAAATCCGCTTCCCTGTACGTCCAGCACATCATTGACGTCATCACCGTTAGGTGAAAAGACATTGGGGACAAAAATCACATTAACGAGGGGCTCAACAAAAATCGTGATGCTGTCAGTTGCCGTGCAGCCATTTGCATCTGTAACACTGAGGTAATAGGTAGTGGTTTCTGCCGGACTTGCAATGGGATTCTGGCATGTTGTACAAGTCAATCCTGGTGACGGGCTCCACAGATAGGTCGGTCCTCCTGAGCCCAATAATTCGACACTGCTGCCTTCAAAGATGGTAATATCATTACCTGCTGACACAACAGGCAAAGGGTTGACTGATATGGTTACCGAATCAGATAAAGAGCCACAGGTTGTATTCACCGTTACTGTATAAGTTGTTGTAAGGACAGGAGTTGCTACCGGGTTAGCGGTTGTTGGATCATCCAACCCTAATTGAGGAGTCCAGCTATAGGTAGCGCCTGCAGGTCCTGTTGGTGCACCGCCCGTTACAGCGCTATTGCCCAGACATATTGCTGTATCTGAGCCAGCATCCGCATTATAAATCAAAAGAGAGACCGTTATTGAATCCTGTGCTGAACAGGTTCCATTGGTTACTGTTACCACGTAGGTTGTAGTGTCGGTTGGGGTCGCTACAGGATTTGCCACTAATGAGTCCGTTAAGTTTGCTGCCGGATTCCAGGTATAGGTAGAACCCGAAGGCCCAGTAGGTGATCCTCCTATCTCAATACTAACACCCTGACAAATGGTAGTGTCGCTGCCTGCATCTGCAGAAATATTACCCAATGAAACATTTACAGTGTCACTTGCCTGGCAGCCAAATGAAGAAGTAACAGTCACAGAGAATAGTCCTGAACCCGCAGCATATAAGTTTGTGTAGTTTCTCCCGTTGACCATAAGTAAGATGCTCCTGGGTTACCGGCATCCAGCATGATGCTATCAGCTGAACAAGAGGATGTATCATTTCCCAAATCAACAATCAGATCCACTATTGTGATCGTCTTATAAATGGTGTCAGGGGCACATCCATCTGATATGATTAAGGAGACATTAAATGTACCTGTCGTGCTGAAAATGTGTGTAGGGTTTTGAGCAGTATCTGTGTTTGATGAACCACTCCCTATATCATCAAAGTTCCAGGAATAAGTAAACGGGCAACATGAAAAAGTATCAACAAAACTGAAGCTTACGGTATCTCCGCTGCATACACTATCCGGACTACTGAACGTAAATGGAGATGGTGCATCAGGTAGATAATTTTGAACGCCCATGCTGACAGTATCTGTCAAGCTGCTATCTGCATCCAAGGGATGGCCTCCGGACGGTATTCCCTTATAGTGGTATCGTGTTATACAGTCATTATCCCGCTGTATGGAATAACCGGCTCCAGCACTATTGTTAAACCACCCGACAGAATCAATCTGATTGGAACCGGGTAAATTTGGATCCCCATCGTATAATAACACAAAGTCTTGCGCATTTAGAAGAAGTCCGTTCCCAGGCCCTGGAGGTGGTGCAGATGAGTTGTTTCCGTCCGAACCAAAATTCAGGTAGGTCGCTATGGTAAGAATAATAGCACTATCGGGGATATCGATGAGAAAGTCATTGGTATCATTCCATGTGGGGTCTATTATTACGGCGAAACCTTTGGGGGGAATCATTATTGTGTTTGTATCCAGGGGCCCGGAAATGGCGTCATATGGTACAGTTCCCGGGTTTCTTGTGGCCCAGGTAACGATCATATCATCACCATAAACCGGATTAAATACATCATTGTTAACATCTGATCTAATATACCAACCCGTTAAGTCAACTGTATCCGTGCATGAGGGGTTGTATAGCTCAATCCATTCACGAGTCGCCTGGGCAGTACCTCCGCCATCCGGTTTGAAGGCGACTTCATTGATAACCAGGCAAATTCCGAAATCGACAGCATTATAAGTGGAGGTGTCTGCGTTTATGCAAGTTGTTACTTGCGTCAATGTTTCGTTCGTAGTAACGGCTGT
>DTRK01000019.1:0-10506 GCA_012965955.1 Flavobacteriales bacterium | reverse complement strand
CGTATCAGGAAGGGTGTCTTTTTCCAAACAACCAATATCCCCCCTAAAACTTGTTTTGAGAATAAAAGTATGTGTTTGTCCGAAAAGTGAAGGTGGGTTTGTCCAGTGTTGGCCAGCAATAGACAAGGTGCTATCAGCATTCTCGTATATGTCAACAGCGGCGTTATTTGTTCCATCACTTTCAGAATATAATTTAGTCCATAAGTGATTGCCGACGCTGTCTATTTTGTAAGTATAGATATCCTGAAAACCCGAAGAACTACTGTACGCGTTGGTCAAACCTGATATTGCATATCCTCCATCAAAAGTCTGTATAATTCCAATTCCATATTCAGCAGAACTATTATTAGGCATATATTTCCCGTGGGTTATTACCCAGGTTACATTACCATTTGCATCCAGTTTCATCACTGCCGCATCCGCGTCAATGGATGGCGTTATCTGTCTTCTAATGTACCCAACTACTATATACCCTCCATCGGAACTTTCAACTATTCCTCTAGGGCCAAAATCCTTTCCAACATCATACACTTTTGACCATAGTTTGGTGCCATTAGGATCTACCCTCATAATATACGGAGCAGCCACTCCTGGAGAAGCTGTTACACTTAAAATGGTGAAGTCGCCATTGGAATGTCGAATAAGCCTAATGGGACTGTCATCACCAGCATTGGCAAATGAAGTTGTCCATACCGTATCTCCGTTGGCATCAAGATTCCAAAGAAAGATGTCATTATCCGATAGAATATTGTTATCCGCAACACCCAATACTGTATAGGTCCCATTTAAATTATCAACAACTGCTTGAGCATAACTGTTTATGGTACCAGAAGGATCAAGGGCTTTCTTAGACCATTGAATTGATCCATTGACATCAGTTTTCACCACCAGGGCTTCATTTGGTGGGCCCAAAAATCCCCCTCCCGTTAATCCACAAAAAAGGAAACCTCCATCAGTGGTATTTATTACATCTATGCCATCTTCTACTGCTCCAAAATCATAGTTAATGGTCCACTCTTGCAGACCGTCTCTATCTGTTGTTGATAAAAGCACATCCTCATCAGCAGTATAACCACTGCTTTGACTGCACACCACATAACCGCTGTCTCCAATCAGGTCAAACGACTTCACATAGTGAGAGTTGGTCAACCCTGGTTGCAGCTCAGTATAATAGTTGTTCTTTTGGGCATTAGCACTTAAGCTAAATAATACGATGCTTATTATGACGTAATTTTTCTTCATTATTAACAGGTTGGTTCTGATGTATTATCAAGCCATAATTACTGCTTCCTCCTTCATTTCTCTATCTGTGCTTCTTTTACTCCTTTTGAACCGATTTAATCATAGCATTAAGCTCCGGTTATCTCCCTTCAGGTTCCGATAAAATTCTAAAAGATGGCTAGGCCGCAAAATTAATTTATGATTAATGCGTAGCATAATACTACAAAAATGAAACGGAAAAATATTTAATATCACGTATATTTATAAATCGTGCGATTATTACCTGTTCTGTTAGAATTTAATACCCAATTAAAATACCCTGCCGGTGATGTTTAGACGCTTCCAGGTCATTTCCCTGCTATTGCTGACTACCGGCACCTCCTATTCCCTGACCGAAAGGGAATTATGGCTAAAAGACAGCACCAGAATAGCCAGCTTCAGGATAGAAATCAGGAAAGAAATGCCCGACTCACAGCTATTGACGGTTCTCTTCCAGTTAACGGAGAGCGAAAAATACAGGGTCCCTGATTCCAGCGAAGCGCATGCAAAATTGGCTCTGAAGCTCGCCAATAGACTTGGTGATACTGCAAACATTAACAGGGCAATATACCTGATAGGTTTTGCCCACTTTAAGCAAAGCGAGTTGGTAGAAGCACGCGACCATTACCTCCAGTGCCTGCCTTATTATGAACAGCTCGGGGACCACAAAAGGATGAAGAGTATCTATTATGCAATTGGAAGGACCAGCTATGACCGTGGCAGCTACTCCTTTGCGCTTCAATATTTTTTACTATCGCTCAAGGCATCAGAAGAAATGGGCGACAGCATAGGCATTGCAGATAGCTACCACTCCATTGCCAAGATCTACAGTTCCCAGAATGACAGCAAGCAATGTATTGCCTACAACAATAAAGCCCTGGGAATAAGAGAGGCGATTGGGTACAAACCCGGTATTGCCGCTTCCAGCCTCAACCTGGGTATTGTGCTGATGGAATTGGGAAAGCTGGATGATGCGCTCATGTATGCCAACCAGGCATTTGCCTTGAGGATGGAAACCAATGATGAAAAAAACATGGCGGAACCTTATGGACTACTTGGGGATATCTACAACAAAAAGGGAGAATATCCCAATGCGATAATTTACCACAATAAAGCCATTAAAATATGGGAAAAGCACCCTGACTCCAAAGATGATCTGGCAGAAAACATCATTGGATTAGGCAATGTATATGTTGACAAGCTGAGCCATGATGCAGGTATTGCACAATACCAAAAGGCCCTCAAGATCAGCGAAGACATAGGCAACAAGAATTGGATAAAGATCTGCTATGAAGCGCTTTACAGGGTACACAAAAAGCAAGAGGCCCATGCGAGCGCCCTTAAATATGCAAAGCTGCACTCTGAACTTTCTGCTTCACTGGTGAACGAAGACAACCGGATCATGCTGGAGGAGATGGAGTTGCAAAACACGATTGCCCTTGAGGAAAAGGAGATCACACTGCTTAAAAAAGATGCTGCGCTCAATGAGCTAAGGGTCAAAAAAGAGGAAGACCGCATTCAAAAGGGAAAGGCCATTGTAAACATTCTTCTGACCATCTTGCTGCTTACTTTTGCGGGCGGTTATCTTGTATTCAACAACTACCGGCTGAAAAACCGGACCAACCTGCTGCTGACGGCAAAAAACAAGGTTATTGAAAAGCACCGCAAGAACATCCTGGACAGCATCCGGTATGCACACCGGATACAAAATGCGTTCTTTGTGGCTGTCCCGGAAATAAAAAAACATTTCTCGGACTCGTTTGTCTTGTTCAAACCCAAGGACATTGTGAGCGGTGACTTTTACTGGCTGAGGGAAAAGGACGATAAAGTATATTTTGCCGCGGCTGATTGTACAGGCCATGGGGTACGTGGTGCCCTGGTGTCCATTATTTGCCAGGACCTGCTGAACCATGCGCTGGACCACCACCCCAATGGTGACCCCGGCACACTCCTCGCATGGACTAGCCAGCAGCTGATGGACAGCCTCCAGCAGCGGGTGGATCCGGAAACGGGGGAATTTGGAGTAAAGGACGGGATGGACATTGCCCTTTGCTGCATGGACCGAAAGAGCCAAACCCTTTCCTTTTCAGGCGCCCATGCACGGCTGTACATGATACGGGATGGAAAGCTGACCGAAACCAGGGGAAACAACAATTACATTGGAAGGGTAGTGGCCGGTGAGATCTACCGCACCCACACATTGCCCCTGCAAAAAGGGGACAGGCTCTACCTCTTTTCTGATGGGTATGCGGACCAAAAGGGAGGCCCCAACAACAAGAAGTTCTATTACCCTCCTTTTCAAAAACAGCTGCTGGACATCCATCAAAAACCCATGGAGGAGCAAAAAGAAGCACTGGAGAACACATTGACAGCCTGGCAGGGGGCCAATAGCCAGGTGGATGACATATTGGTATTTGGCCTCCAAATCAAAATGGGATGATTGAATCAGGCATATATAAATTACGTTGGATAACGATCGGCCTGCTCATCGCGTGGTTGGGCTGGGCGCCGGCCCTTTATGGGCAAGACCAGCGGTTGGTGGATTCCCTTACCGGTGTGATCCGGGGAGCAGAGCATGACACTACCCTTGCCAATGCCTATCTTATATTATCTGAGGCCTATTTTACCTCAAAGCCAGACACCGTTTTATATCTATGCCAAAAAGCCCTGGATATATTTAGGGAAAACGACAATCAAGGTAGTACTGCAATAATTCTCCATACCATGGGCATTATTTTTACAACCCAAAACAACTATACCAGGGCTCTGAAACACCTCAATGGATCACTTGAAATAAGAGAGGGCATAAATGATCAAAAGGGCATGGCTGTTATCTATAGAGACCTGGGCCATTTATACGCACAGCAAAACGAGCTTAATAAAGCAATGGATTATTTTAATACGGCTCTTGCAATATATACTACCTTAAACCATAAAAGAGGCACAAGTATAATTCATGCTGAGCTGGGAGGTATTACTCTGAAACAGGGGAACAGCGCAAAAGCGATGCAGCATGGAAATTATTCTTTATCAGCCGGCAAGGAATTAGGATATCCACAGCTTATTGGCAATGCTGCCAAGTTACTGGCCAAAATATACGAACATAAAAAAGACCACGGTAAGGCCCTGGAGCATTTTGAGCTGCACCTTCAAATGCGGGATAGCCTGCACAGTAAGGATATCCAGAAAAAGATAAGCAACCAGGAGATGAAACATGCTCTGGCCATCAAGGAAAACGAGCACCAGGTGCTGGAAAAAGAAAATGAGCTGAAGAAGCTCAAGGTTCAGCACCAGCAGGAAACAACAAAAAAACAAATGTGGGTAATGCTGCTTGCCGCTGGAGCCATCCTGCTCCTGCTCCTGCTCACCGCCCTTGCCTACCGGCAATATGCACTTAAAAAACGGTCCAATGAGCAGCTGGGCATAAAAAATGACACCATTGAAAGCCAGCAGTCACAAATAACTGAGAGCATTGAGTATGCCCGGAACCTGCAGCGGAACATTATGGTGTCGGAAGGGGATATCAAAAAAGACCTCAGAGATTGCCTGCTGATCAACCAGCCCAGGAACATAGTAAGCGGCGATTTTCATTGGTTTAAAAAGGTGAACGGGCGGGTGCACATTGCTATGATAGACTGCACAGGCCACGGAGTACCTGGAGCACTAATGTCAATCATAGGAAATGATATCCTTCATAACATCCTGGAAGACGACCCTACCATATTACCGGGCGATATACTTTGCAGGCTCCATACGGGTATCATCGAGGCCCTACAAGGGGAGGGAGAGCAATCTGCGGAAGATGTAAATGCGGGGATGGAAATGGCCATTTGCACCATAGATAAAAACGCCGGATTGTTGACCTTTGCAGGTGCCAACCTACCCCTCTTCATGGTTAAGGACGGTGCCATGGAGGAGGTAAGTCCGGTAAACAATGCCATTGGATATTCCGCATTTTTCAGGAGGCTAAGTAAAAACCTGGCCTTTGAAAACAATGAGATCAAACTGGAGGGGGAAGCTGCCTACTATATGGTAACCGATGGTTTTGTTGACCAGTTTGGGACAAAGGACAAGGAGAAATATGGCAAGAAAAGGCTCATGGAGCTCCTTGTAAATACCAGCGATCAACCCATGGCAGAACAAAGGAAGGAGATCATAAAGGACATGGCCTCCTGGATGGGGCCAACCCAACAAACCGATGACCTTTCCATGGTAGGTTTCCGCGTTTGACGTGCTTCATTAAATTTACTGCATGAAAGCCCGAACCCAAGGTTCTTAAGTTCACAAGGTGAAGGAGTGTTGGGAGTTAATTTCCCCGCAAGGTCCTGTGACATGCATGATGTGAGAAACGAGAAAGGGATAATCTAGACCGTTTTTATCTCAAAGGGCAGCTCTACTACACTCTGTATCTCCTCACCCCTGCTCTTCATCACATCGTCTTCTTCCTTATATAACCAGGTAACCTTTACCTCATTACCCGTTTCAGTGATCTTTTCGAGAATGAAAAGCATCTCAACGATGTTGCGTGCCGAGGAGGAGTTGAAATAGTCCAGGTTCATCACAAGCTCAGTGCTGGGGTTGGCATCGGCAACGTATGATTCCAGCCATTCGTGGATGGGGGAATAAAACTCAAAGGCATCCTCGGGCAATGAGCGCCCTGAGATCTCAAACTTGTTGTTTCCCTTATCCAATAACAGATAAGGCGTGTCTTCCGTATTGGCTAATTCCAGTTTTTCCATGATGCTTAAACGGTTATGGCAATTGAATAAAAAGATTGCGTTTCATTGACCGGGCTGAAATCAAATTCCACACGGCTTTCGCTGTCCCTATAGATATCGATGAGGCCCAGCCCGGCACCTGCTTCTGACCTATGGCCCTCCCTCAGATATTTTTTATAAAGCTGGCTGAGTCCCCCAGCATCCTGCCCTGCCAAATTACTCAATTGTTCTCTTAATGATGCCACCTCGTCGTTTTTTATAAGGTTGCCCGCACTTACCACAAACCCATCCCCGCTTTCTCCTATTATGAACATACCCATCTTTTTCCCTTTATTGTTTATACCACCATGTTTGGAAATGTTTTGCAGTACCTCTACTAATACGTTGAATGTCTTTTTTTGCAGCGTTAACTCATCGATCATATCATGCATGTTCTCCTCCATCATTTGCAGAACAGGAACCACGGATTTCTGGCTGAAGTTTCCCTTGTACAGCATCAGTATATCCTCATCGATGAATCGGGAATGCAGCTCCTTATCCACAGAGAAAGGGGCAAAGTCCAGGTTGGTATCATCTACCTGTTTGAGCTTCATCCGCATGAAGCAATAGGATTTACCAGGGGTTACCTCTTTAAAATCGTAATCAATAGTCTCTCCGGATTTGCGAACCATCTCAATGAGTCCCAACCCTGCACCTCCTTTATCCGTAAAACTATTAGAGGCAAGCACCTGATTGAACAATTGTTTGAGATCTTCAGGAGCGAGCGTGTTCACCTTGTCCAGCTTTTCTTTGAGGGTGGCCACCTCTCTATTTTCAATGACATTGACCGAGGTAATATAAAACGCATTGCCCTGGTTCCTGACCAGAAAAGTGCTGGGATGCTCACCTCTTTGTCCTACATCGGTATTCTCCCCACCGTGCCGGACAATGTTTTGAAAGCTCTCGACCATGATGAAGGATACCTTGTTGCGCAGCTTGCGCACCTCCTCTGTATTGTTGATATTGAACTCGCTCAACTCTATCAGCTTGTCTGTAATGGAATCACTGAACTGTCCTTTATAGATAAAGCTCAGGTTATCTCCCTGAAGGTCGCGATAAAATTCTAAAAGATGGTTAGGGCCCAAGATTAATGAAGGATTAATTCCTAATATAAAACTACAAAAATGAAACGAAAAAAATAGTGTGTTTCACCTTATATTATAAAATCGGGCGCTTGTTACCTAATCGGTTATTATTTAATATTCAATTGATCTATGCATTCTGCCGCTGATGAATAGATGTTTCCAGGTCATTTTCCTGCTATAACTGGCAACCGGCTCCTCTTATTCCCTGACCAAAAGGGAATTATGGGTAAAAGATAACAGCAGAATTGCCAACCTCAGGGTAGAAAGCAGGAAAGAAATGCCTGACTCACAGCGATTGGTAGTGCTTATCTGTTTAACGGAGAGCGAAAAATACAGCACCCCCTGATTCCAGCTGTGCCCATGCAAGAATGGCCTTTTGAAGCTGGTCCTTCCCCATTAGACGACTGCCCCTATACTAAACCATGTAGAGCCATCTTCTTGCTCATTGAAACTGAATAACATAGGATCGTTGACGATACGGGCCACATCAATCCAACCAATGCCGGCATTTTTCGAATCCTTGCCAAGGCTCAACTTCAGCGTTTCTTTGAACTGCTGATCCAGCTCATCTTTGCTCTTGCTGTTGATAGCCGTAAGATGTGAATCAACTGCTTCTTTTTGATCATTTGTGACGGGGTTGGAGGCATAGAAAAAATGCTTACCATGGTCTATAGCCATGGCGAACACTCCGTTTTGCGACCCCCCGTTCACCAGGCAGTGATCGCATATATTCTGCATAAACTCTATACCCACATGGAACACGCGTTTATTTTCAAATTCCTTGCTCTTATCCTGGTTGCCCTCAATAATATTCATCAGTGGCCGTACGGTAGCCCTGCTAAAATCGCCCTTAAACAAAAACAACGTTTTGTTGGACTTCAATACTTCGTGGAAGGCAATAGAGTCTTCAACATGCATGCTCTCAATCTCCTCCCGGTTTGCTTCTTTAGAGCCAATATTTATCTGAAGCCTAAAATGATATTTACCGTTTTCACGTTCCTTGAAAGTATATTGTAGCGTATGATCTGATTTTCTGGCCATTTCAATCAATCCCAAGCCGGCACCACCTTTATCAGATACTTCCCCATTGAGAAATACATCTTTATAGTACGCTCTCAACTCCTCCTTATCAAGCGAATTGACCTTCTCTAAACTTGCCTCAAGAAGATCCTTTGTAGCTGCATCTACAACGTTCGACGAATAGATCATCAGAACCCTGCCACGTTGCCGTACGCCAAACATGCTCGCTTCATCTTCATCAGCCACCTCTGTATCCCCATGGCGAACAATGTTTTGAAAACTCTCTGCAAGAAGAAAGGATATCTTCTTTCTGGATTTCTTCATGTCTTCCTCATTGATCACATTGAATTCACTGATATCAATAATGACCGACGTGAAAGAATCATCGAACTTTCCCTGGTACCAAATACTGAAGTTGTCCGGAAGGAGTCTCTTTGTTACCGGATTAAAATTATCTAAATTCAAAAGATTTTATTTTTTGACCGTTGAAAATTAGTGAATAATAATAATAAAACAAATAGGGGACTTTAGGAATGATAGACGCATTAAAACCCAAAAGGTAACCATTATAAGCAAGAAAAAATTTTAGTAAGCCATGTCCCACCCTCCTATCAACCAGATAGTATTAAGGGTGGCACGGTACTTCAAATACTAATTTGTTAAATAGGTGAAGCTTGCCATGTATACCTAAAACACAGCAAAAAAGAGGAAGGTTGCACGGAGAGATTAGGAGCAGAAATTAGCCCTTTCCATCTTTGTATAATTATCCCAGGCAATCTAGAAGGCTTTTCAAACGCTCCTTCCTGCACTATTTGCCTCGATGCCATTTGGCGGGATACTGGACCAGGAGTTGACGGTGTAATTTACGACATGATCGTTATAAAATAAAAGTCCTGAATCCGCGTATAGGAGCAGTGAAACTGTAAATTTGCGCCGCAAACTATTGGGATGATCAGACAATCAAAATACCTTGTCTCTATACTACTTCTTGCCACGCTGTGTTTCGGCTGGGCAAAGGCACAAAACAAGTACACGGTCAGCGGCTTCATCAAGGATGCCGAGAGCGGAGAGAACCTCCTCGGTGCCAACGTTTACATTAAAGAACTGTTGCAAGGCTCAACCACCAACCAGTACGGTTTTTTTTCAATTACAGTCGAAGAGGGTCAGTACCATCTGGTAGTATCCTATCTGGGATATGAAGACATCACTGAGGAAATTGACCTTACAAAAAACGTCCGCTACAATAAATCGATGGCTTCGGCAACAATCACCACTCAGGAAGTTGTGATCGAGGGAGAGCGTTCTGACCAGAATGTTGAAAGCACCCAAATGGGCAAAATTGATTTGGAAATGGCTCAAATTAAATCATTGCCGGCATTTATGGGCGAGATAGATGTTCTGAAGACCATTCAACTCCTGCCGGGGGTTCAGTCAGCAGGAGAAGGTAATTCAGGATTTTATGTAAGAGGTGGCGGCCCCGACCAAAATCTGGTATTGCTGGATGAGGCCGTAGTGTACAATGTTGCCCACCTTTTCGGGTTCTTTTCGGTTTTCAATGCAGATGCTATAAAGAAAGTAGAGTTGATAAAGGGAGGCATGCCTGCCAACTACGGTGGACGGCTGTCTTCCGTTTTGGACATCACCATGAAAGATGGAAACAGAAAGAAGTTTGAAGTAGATGGAGGAATAGGGGTAATCTCCTCAAGACTCACCGTTCAGGGGCCCATAAAGAAGAATGCCAGCTCTTTCATTGTCTCGGGAAGGAGGACCTACATAGACCTCTTATTGAATCCATTTATTAAGAACACGGCATTTGCCGGTACCGGGTATTTCTTCTACGACCTCACCGCTAAAATCAACTACGACATTTCTGATGCCGACAAGCTTTATTTGAGTGGTTATTTTGGACGTGATGTCTTTTCATTCGCCCAGGGAGATAATGGTTTTGAGGCGAAGATGCCATGGGGCAATGCCACTTCCTCCTTAAGATGGAATCACCTGATCAATGAGAAGATGTTTGTAAATACGTCTCTTATTTTTAGCGATTACGACTTCAGCTTTGGCATTACGCAGAGTGAGTTTGAGCTGGTCCTGTTTTCAGGTATACGGGACTTCAATACCAAGGTTGACTTTCATTACTACCCATCTGTCAGACACCATGTGAAATTTGGAATCAATCATATTTATCATGTTTTTACACCTAGTTCAACTTCTGCTAAACAGGGAGACGTCGTATTCAACACCGGGGAGATCATCAAACAGTACGCCCACGAGAGTGCCGTCTATTTCAACGATGAATTCTCGCTCACGGAAATGCTGAAGATCAATGCGGGCCTGAGGCTCTCAATGTTCAACCATGTTGGTCCATTTACCAGATATACCAA
>DTRK01000018.1 GCA_012965955.1 Flavobacteriales bacterium | reverse complement strand
GCGTTGAACCTCGGAAGAATCCATAGTCTCCTCCGTGTCCATTTCGTGCTGATATCGCATCTTCTTAACTTGTTCTGAAGTAACTTTGTAGGCGGTTAGTCTATAACGATACCTACCTGACTTATCATCCAGCTGTTTCTCCAGCAAGCCTAACCCTATAAGTTCTTCTACAAGGTTATTGATGGTAGGTCTCTTGACGCCACATCTGTCAGCTAGAACCTGTTGAGAAACTGGTATGGTCCACCCGGACAGTAGCTGTTGATCGAACCGCTTCTGCTTTGATCGCAAGTTACGGTACCTGTCTATCACCAGCAGCAACTTGATATGGTTGCCTTTCAGCTGAGGGAAAACATCACTATCGATGAGATGGTAAGGGATAGCACAGAAAAAGAATGGGATTTGATCGGTTTGGGAGAGGGTGAATGGGGAGGCTACACTTACATTTTGGGTATGAGCAGACATAAAAAAAATCTCCTAATCAAAAAAGTTGTTGATCGGAGACTTTCAATCCATTATAATAACACTTGTCACGGTGTTTTATAAGAGATCTAAAGTCTCGACTTGCCCCTACGAATGTGGGGGCTTTTTTATTGTCCTTCTATTCTAGACTATCCCACCAGTTAGATCAAGAACTTTCTACTCTGTTGCTAGCATATCAGTTCTGGGACAGACGGTTGAACTACTAAAAGAACAGTTAGAGCATTTCAAGAAGCAAGCGGAAACTCTTCAGGCACAATTGGCAGAAGCGAGGGCAAAGCATAATACTATCGTGATGAAGTTGACAACTACTATCGAAAATCAACAGTTGCAATTACAAGAAGGCAAATTAGTTTCTGCTTAAAAAGGATATTTGGAATGTCATAGAGGATAATTACATACGATTTATTTATTTTTTTAAAACATATAAAACATTTTTTTATGTTCTTGCTTCAACTCCACCAAACAGATCTCTTAGCCTTTGCCATATACTAGCACCTTTTCCAGAAATCATCAGGGTTTGCTTCATAATAATAGCATCTTGCCTTTCAGATCGTTCATCAGCTTGGTCTAACCTCACTTTTAGATGTGAAATGGTTGCTTCCAATTGTGCTATTTGCTGTTCCTTTGCATCAAGAAGCTTCGTTAGTGTATCAGATTCACTAATCAGTTGATTATCAGAACTGACAACTGGACTCGGGATCTCATTTCTATCAACTTCTATCAACCATTTATTGTTTTGCTTATAAGCCTGTACCTGTTGCTCTCTAACTCTTGTTCTAGTGGTTGTATCAGATACACCAAATGCTTCTGAGTATTCCTTAATTGTAAGTTTTATCGCTCCACTTTCAATCAGTTGATTATCAATTGACTGTTGCTTCATAGCTGTAACTCCTTGAGTTATTCTGATAATCAAATACAACGAAGCTGATTATCGGTGGGTTACTAGTTATTTCTGCTATGGTATTGAACTCACTTATTAGTGGTGATGCTGGATTCAGAGCATCAGCAAGTACATTATATTTTTTC
>DTRK01000017.1:2448-5658 GCA_012965955.1 Flavobacteriales bacterium | reverse complement strand
GAGAAGATCACAGTTGACAAAATGGGTGGTATCGATTGCGCACGTTGTCATTATTAAAATTTCCGACCGAAGAGAAATGCCAAAGACAAAAACATACTGGAAAAGCACTGAAGAGCTAGAGAACAAGGATGCGTTCATCGAGCAGCAGGAGAAGGAATTCGCAGAGAAATTGCCTGTGGATAAATTCTTGGGTGATGAATCACTGAGTGACAGCTCCACTTCAAGGCGGGACTTTTTGAAATTCCTCGGTTTCAGTGTAGGTGCAGCTACATTGGCGGCTTGTGAAGGGCCCGTGCACAAAGCGGTGCCGTATCTCAACAAACCGGAAGAGATTACACCAGGAGTAGCCAACTGGTACGCTTCAACTTATGTTGACGGACGTGATTATTGTTCGGTACTGGTTAAAACAAGGGAAGGACGCCCCATACATGTTGAAGGCAACGCCATGTCAGCGGTTACCAAAGGTGCCGTAAATGCGCGCGTGCAGGGTTCGGTACTGCCACTCTATGATTCCGGAAGATATAAAGCACCTTCTTCAGAAGGAGAAGAAACTTCCTGGTCAAAGATAGATGGTGATATCGGGGCTAAGTTGGACGCAATTCGCAACAATGGCGGAACGGTCCGCGTACTCTCTTCATCGCTGGCAAGCTCCTCAACCAGGGCCGCTGTACATGAGTTCCTAAGTAGTTTTCAGCCTGCTGAAAATGCTGGTTCTGAAGTTGAAGCAGCAGTAGATGCCAGGCACATTGTATATGACGCCGTTTCCTCATACGGTATTCGAAAAGCAAATGCAGCCTCGTTTGGAAAGGCAGTAGTGCCTTCTTATCATTTTGAAAAGGCGAGGACTATAGTAAGTGTCGGTGCGGATTTCTTGTCTAATTGGGTGGCGCCAATCCAGTCTATGCATCAATACGGTGAAAGCCGCAAGGTAGGTGAAGAAATGTCGAAGCACATACAGTTTGAGGCCAACCTCTCCATGACGGGTTCAAATGCAGATACCAGAATCCCGGTAAAACCTTCTCAGTACGGTGCAATCCTGGCCAATATCTATAACGAAATTGCGAAATTGCTGGGCCGTCCTCCAATCCCTGCGGGTCAAGTATCCGGGGAAATGATCAGTTCAATTTCAGATGCTGCCAGTCACTTGTTGCAAAACAAGGGCAAGTCGGTATTGATCACAGGATCGAACAATCCCAATCATCAGGTCATCGCAAATGGTGTTAATGACATGATCGGGAGTTATGGTAAGACTATTGACCTTGATAACCCCAATCTCACTTTACAAAGTGATGACGCGGCGGTTGCTGAACTAATTGCTGATATGAACGCGGGCAAGGTCGATGCGCTAATACTTTATAATGTCAACCCGGTGTATTCGCTTCCAAATGCGGAGGAGTTTAAGGCGGGGCTGGCTAAGGTCGGAACTTCGATCTCATTTGCCGGTGCGCCTGATGAAACAACGGCACTTGTAGGATATATTTGCCCTGACCACCACTACCTGGAATCATGGAATGATGCAAACCCAAAGCCTGGTCATTACAGTTTAGGACAGCCAACCATTTCTCCTTTGGGGAAAACACGCCAGGCACAAGACAGTCTGTTAAAATGGGCAGGAGTATCCTCAGGTTATGAAGACTTTATCAAGAAGTATTGGAAGGAAAATATCTTCACAAAACAAACCGTTTCCCTCGTGTTTACCTCCTTCTGGAACCAGAGCCTTCACGATGGGGTTGTTACAGTTTCTGCAGGTCCCGTTGGCGATTCGGTACTTGAAGTTGTGGGGGAAGAATCAGGCAATTCCTTCGGTACAGTGCTGACGGCGGCTGCTCAGAGCGTACAGGGTGAGACTTCAGAAGGGGATTGGGAGCTTCAAATGTATGAAAAGACAGGTATTGGTGATGGAACCCATGCCAACAACCCCTGGCTCCAGGAATTGCCAGACCCGGTTTCAAAAGTCTGTTGGGACAACTACCTCACAATGAATCCTGATGAGATGAAAGACCGCGGATTCAATACGGTTTTGGGCCAGGTACAGGAAGCTGATTTGGTCGAGGTTACAGTTAATGGGGTTACTCAAACGCTTCCGGTTTACCCTCAATATGGGCAAACAAAAGGAACTCTTGGATTGGCTTTGGGATATGGACGCACGTCAGCGGGCAAGACAGGTACTGGTATCGGACAAAACGCCTACGCATTGTGTTCTTTTGGCGACCACTTGCAGTATCAGGCGTCCGACGTTACAGTTAGTGGTTCGGTGGGCAAGTATCAAATCGCAACCACACAAACGCATCATACCATGATGGGCCGTGCTCCTGTTAGAGCAACTACCCTGGACGAATTTATGGGCGACCCAAAAGCTGGGAATCCAGATGTAACAATCGCCTCTAGCGATCACAAACAGATGAAAGCGGATGAGCTCAACCTATGGCAGGATTTTGACAGGCCAGGCCACCATTGGGGAATGTCAATCGACCTCAACGCATGTATAGGATGCGGTGCCTGTGTTGTTGGTTGTGGTTCTGAGAATAATGTATCGGTAGTAGGAAAGGATGAGGTGGCACGGTCAAGAGAAATGCAATGGATAAGGATTGACAGATACTACAGCTCGGATACTGATAAGCACGGCTCATTGAACCTGCAGGAAATTCCATCCAGCTCTGAAAACCTGGAAGTGTCATTCCAGCCTATCATGTGCCAGCATTGTAACCACGCTCCCTGTGAAACCGTTTGCCCGGTTGCTGCTACTACGCACAGCAATGATGGCCTGAATCAAATGGCCTACAACAGGTGCGTTGGAACTAAATTCTGTCAGAACAACTGCCCCTATAAGGTGAGAAGGTTCAACTGGTTCTCTTATCAAAATGACAGCAAGTTCGCCAATGTCAATCCAGCACAGGATGATATGGGGCGCATGGTGCTTAACCCGGATGTGGTGGTAAGATCACGGGGTGTTATGGAAAAATGTTCCATGTGTATTCAAAGAATACAGTCAGGAAAATTGGTTGCCAAGAAAGAGGGTAGAAGAATTGTTGATGGTGAATTCCAAACAGCATGTGCGGCTGCTTGTCCTACGCATGCCATCACATTTGGAGATAAAAATGATCCTGAAAGCCAGGTATCTAAGAACCAGGCTGACCCGCGCAGTTATTTCTTATTAGAAGAATTGGATGTGCAGCCAACGGTTAATTACATGACCAAAGTCAGAAACAA
>DTRK01000017.1:0-2438 GCA_012965955.1 Flavobacteriales bacterium | reverse complement strand
CAGGATAGATGTCTAGTGTAATTTCACATATCAGGGAGCCGCTTATATTGGGTGACCGTACGGTACATGATGTTACGGTAGACGTTGCAAAATCAGTAGAAGGGAAAGCCAATAAGTGGTGGTGGATCTGTTTCGGTATTGCGGTAACAGCTGCTACCTGGGGTGTATTATGTATTACTTATACCATTGCCGTAGGAATTGGTACATGGGGAGTCAACAAAACGGTCGGTTGGGCCTGGGACATCACCAATTTCGTTTGGTGGATTGGAATTGGCCACGCCGGAACTTTGATCTCAGCCGTGCTATTATTATTTCGTCAGCGATGGAGAATGGCGATTAACCGTTCGGCTGAAGCAATGACAATCTTTGCTGTTATGATGGCGGGGCTTTTCCCATTGCTTCACATGGGGCGCCCCTGGCTGGCCTTTTATAGCTTACCTCTGCCTAATCAGTTTGGAGAGCTTTGGGTGAACTTCAACTCGCCGCTTATTTGGGATGTGTTTGCGATCTCAACCTACCTAACCGTATCTATTGTGTTCTGGTACCTGGGATTGATCCCTGATTTTGCGATGATCCGTGACCGGGCCAGAGTAAGGGGTAATCAGATGTATGACCGTATATACAGCTTGTTGAGTTTTGGATGGAGCGGCAAGGTGCGCGATTGGGCGAGGTTTGAAGAAGTCTCCCTAGTATTGGCTGGACTGGCCACGCCGCTTGTGTTTTCTGTGCACTCTATCGTTAGTATGGACTTCGCCGCTGCAATAGTACCGGGCTGGCACACTACTATCTTCCCACCTTATTTTGTATTGGGAGCGCTATTCTCTGGTTTTGCCATGGTGCTAACGCTCACGATCATTATGAGGAAGGTGATGAACCTGGAGAATTACATTACCATCCGCCACGTTGAGTCAATGAACTTTATCATTATACTGACCGGTTCTCTTGTAGGTACAGCGTACATCAGCGAGCTTTTCATTTCATGGTACTCAGGAGTAGAATATGAGCAATACGCATTCATCAACAGGGCAACCGGACCTTATTATTGGGCCTATGCGATAATGATGACCTGTAATGTCTTGTCGCCTCAGTTGTTCTGGTTCAAGAAAATCAGGACCAGTTTCGCTATCTCTTTCGTGATGTCCATATTCATCAATATTGGTATGTGGTTCGAACGATTTGTGATCATTGTAACGTCATTACATAGGGATTACCTTCCTTCGAGCTGGACAATGTTCCATCCTACATTTGTCGATATAGGAGTCTTTATAGGTACGATCGGTATTTTCTTTACTTTATTCTTGTTGTTTGCCAGGGTGTTCCCTGTAATTGCCCAGGCAGAGACAAAATCAATATTGAAAGATGCTGGCTCTCAGTACTATGGCGCTAATGCCACATCACCGCCAGCGAAGGAGTTAGTGGAAGAAAAGGAAGAGGACTCCGGAGCCGATGCTGTAGATGAAGGCGAAGATGAAGAGGATTCAGGGGAAAATAAGACAGAAGATGAGTGATAGAGTAATTCACGGCATATACAATGACGACGCCTTGTTGCTTGAAGGAGTGAAGGAGCTGCGTTCTGCTGGGATTGAGATCACGGAGATATACTGTCCTTATCCTGTACATGGCCTTGATACGGCAGTTGGACTAAAGCATACCAGATTGGCTATATGTGCCTTCATCTACGCAATGATTGGAGTTGGCCTGGGCGCTACTATGATGGGTTTCATGAATGTTGTGGATTGGCCGATGAACATTGGGGGGAAACCGAGTTTTAGTTTTATTGAGAACATGACCTCTTTTATGCCCATCCTTTTTGAGTGTGGTGTCTTTTGCGCAGCGCACGGTATGGTTCTTACGTTTTTACTTAGAAGTTGGGTTTTGCCCGGAGTATCTAATACTAATCCAGACCCGCGGACTACTGATGATATGTTTCTGGTCCTTCTCCAACTTGATGATAAAGGAGCGAAGAGTGCAGAGTCCATTCTAAAGAAGTCTGGCGCTGTTGAAATAAATGACGTATAAATTGAAAGCAAGGAGTACGACATACAAACTTTACAAGCTGATGATTCTCATAGGAATCGTTGGGCTGGGAGCATGTGCAGAGCACACGAGAGAGTACTCTGCTGACCTCCAGCATTTTGAGCCACGGGATCAAATGACGGCTGATTTGGATATGTATGTTTCTCCTTCCCTGGAAACTTATCAGGAGACGGACCTCTTTAGTAATGGGTTGACATCGCAGCAACCTGTGGCAGGCACTGTCCCCAGAGGCTTTACGCCATATCCGTACACACACGATAGCGCAGGGTACAGTTTAGCTGGTTTGGAGTGGAAGGATACACTTCCTAATACCCCAGAGGTATTGGCAAAGGGACAGGACCTCTACTCAAAATTTTGTATGCACTGCCATGGTGAAGGCGGAAATGCTGATGGATCAGTTA
>DTRK01000016.1:9142-18377 GCA_012965955.1 Flavobacteriales bacterium | reverse complement strand
CCGGTGTTCACACAGTAACCGTTATTGATAATGCACCTTGTTCTACGCTCGTTTCAGTAACCATCACTGAACCACCGCAGCTTACCGCTACTTTCACCGATAGTTTAGATGTTCTCTGCTTTGGGGACAGCACTGGCATGGCAACAGCTACCCCAATTGGAGGCACGCTTCCATATTCTTACACCTGGTCAAATGGCGACACGGATTCAATAGCCGATTCACTTGCGGCGGGTAGCTACACGGTTACAATTACAGATGCCAACGGATGCCTGGCAAACGGAGGGGCGTCAATGACAAATTGCTTTGAGATCAGGAGCATACTGGTGGATGCCTGCAATCCTTCAGGCCCGGAAGCAGATAATGAAATGGTCCGATTTGAGGTTGGAACAGCAGATTTGAACACGGCGGGACTATCCGTTGATTGGCCGTTTAATAATTGGGATGGTTTGTGCCAAAATGCCAATACTTCTGATATTGTTGACAGTATCAATGCAAATATCATTGCCAGTGGAATGGTCGTTGAACCAACAGGCGGTGTATTGCCCGCAGGATCACAGGTCATGCTGATTACCAGCGATCTGTTTGATTGGCAAAGTCATGACTGGTCTGCATTGGATTATACTATTTACCTTATTTTCCAATGTGATGATAATTTTAATGCACATTTCAAGAACGGTGATTGTAGTTGTGGCAGCTGTGCCAATTACAGAACCTTGATTCTGGATTTCGGTGGTGGATGCTCAGATACAGTCGCATATATTCCTTGTGATCTCGATGCCGTTTCTGGGGGATCTGACGGAGATGAGGTAGAGTTTGATGATGCTGGCAATCCAACCTATCAAAATATCGGGTGTTTGCCTCCCGTAGTCCTATCCACCCCTCCAATGAGTATTACTATTTCACAACCTGGGAGTGCTGTAGTTGCATCTATTACTGCTTCAGGTAATATCAACTGTTTTGGTGACTCTACGGGGTCAGCTAACTCGAACGGTAGCGGGGGAATTGCCCCTTATACGTATTCGTGGGATGATCCTTCGGCCCAGTCCGACTCTGCAGCAACCGGCCTTCCAGCAGGAAATTATATGGCCACAGTCACGGATAATAATGGTTGCATGGATACCGCTCAAATAACAGTAAGTGAACCTTCAGCAGCTTTGTCCTCATCAATAACCGGCTCCACCAATATTGTTTGTTATGGCGCGTCGACGGGTTCTGCAACGGCGAGTGCCGCAGGAGGAACTCCGCCTTATACATATCTGTGGAATGATCCATCTTCACAAACGAATGCTACGGCTTCGTCAATGGCAGCTGGTTCATATACAGTGTTGGTAACCGATGCAAACGGATGTCAGGATTCCACTACCGCTACCTTAACGCAGCCATCCTTGTTTACCATATTTACGGTTGATCTGATTGACGCACATTGCGGCCAATCAGATGGGTCGGCTATTGTCAATTCAGTTGGCGGCACTTTACCCCATACCTACCTATGGAATGACCCTTCGGCCCAAACAGACACTTTAGCGACAGGGCTAAGTGCAGGCACCTATACAGTCGTTTTTACTGATGCTGTGGGATGCAGTGATTCACTCACGCTGGTACTCAATGATCTGCCAGGCCCTGGAATAAACAATATTAGTTCAACCACTGTGACCTGCAGCGGGGATTCAACGGGTACAGCCACTGTCGATGCAGGAGGAGGAACCGAGCCATATACTTATCTATGGGATGACATGAATGCACAAACAGATTCCATCGCCACTGGGCTGCCCACAGGAACTTACAATGTGTCGGTAACTGACAACTTTGGATGCCAGGTAACCACCAGCACGTCAGTAGCAACACTCCCTGCATTAGTACTCTCTACGAGTTCTACACCTGCAAACTGTGGGCTTACAGACGGAACAGCAACTGTCAGCGTTACCGGAGGCTCACCGCCATACAGCTATGCATGGAACACTTCACCTGCACAGACTGATACAACGGCAACAGGCCTTTCTCTCGGCATCTATACAATAGTCGTAACAGATACGAATGGTTGCACGGATTCTGCCTCAGTGGGAATAAGTAATTTGGGCGGCCCCACCGTACTAATAAGCGATAGTACAAATATCTCCTGCGCAGGTGATTCAACCGGATCTGCCACTGTTTCTGCTTCTGGTGGCACAACGCCTTACACCTATCTCTGGGATGACCCTAATGCGCAAACAGACTCAATGGCTACCGGACTTCCTGCAGGTACCTACACGGTAAATGTTGCAGATGCAGGTGGTTGTGGAACCGTTGTCAGTGTTGTGATTTCTGAACCAGGTGCTTTGGCCTTGAGTTTTACCAGCACGCCGGCCGCATGTGGAGATTCCTCTGGTACATGTACAGTATCAGTTAGCGGAGGAATTGCTCCCTACAATTATGTTTGGAACAATATGAGTGCTCAAACGGATTCAACCGCTACAGGGTTGTATGCGGGTACGTTTAGCGTAACGGTAACGGATGACTCGGGCTGCGCTGCCGTGGACAGTACGGTCATTTCGCAAACTATAGCGTTTACCCTCACCAGTGCGGCTATCAATGTACAATGCAATGGAGATTCCTCTGGTACGGCAATAGTATCCACGGCTGGAGGCAGTACACCGTTTACCTATGCATGGGGCGACCCTGGCCTTCAAACAACAGCCAACGCCACTGGTTTACCAGCCGGCAGCTACACAGTAGTTGTCACTGATTCTGCGGGCTGTGTCGATAGCAGTTCTGTTACGGTAAGCGAACCTTCGGCCCTGGGTGGGACATTTACGGTGACGGATGCCAGCTGTAATGGAGATTGTGATGGCTCTATTACAGCCAGTCCAAGCGGCGGCACAGGAAGTGCCAGTTCCTGGTCACTAATCTGGAATACTGGCGACACCGCTTTGACCATAACCTCGCTTTGCGCTGGAACGTACGCCGTTCTTATGATAGATTCGGTGGGTTGTTCAGCCGCTGATTCCGCACAAGTAACCGAACCAGTTTTGATGTCTGTTACAGCCACGAGCACAGACGCCAGCTGCAACGGAATTGCCGACGGTACTTTGTCGGCGACGGTAACTGGAGGGAATGCACCACTCACATATAGTTGGACCGGAGGATTGCCTCCAAACCCAACACACTCTGTGGTTAGCCCTGGATCATATACAGTGACCGTAACTGATTCAAGTGGATGTATGGCGATTGATACAGTGGTCGTCAATGAACCAAGCGCTATGAATCTTATAGTCACCCCTACCCCATCAATTTGCTCCAATGGTGGAGAGGCAGCAGTTACTGTTTCAGGAGGAACCTCGCCATACACATACATTTGGGACGATCCGAATGGCACAACTGGGGCAATGGTCTTTGTTGGGGCAGGGACATATACGGTAACTGTTACAGACGCCAATGGATGTTCGCAAATTGGATCTGCCACCGTTACGAACACTCCGGGACCTGTCTTAGATAGCGTTGTAGTAACGTTAGAAACCTGTATCGGCGAAGGCAATGCGTTAATCACTGTATATGCGAATAGCGGCATACCGCCATACACCTATACCTGGGACGACCCGAGTTTGGGTACCGCCAGCACTTCCCAGAATGTTACATCAGGAGTTTATTATTTAATCGTTACAGATGCACAATTCTGCGGAACCGCTGATACTGTTACTGTAGGCCCAGGATTGACAGACTGTGAGGTAGAAGATTCCCTGAACATTCCATCTTCATTCACTCCAAATTTTGATCTTACCAACGATACATGGATACTTAGGGGAGTTAGTAATTATCCAGATGTGAAGGTTGAAATATACAACCGCTGGGGTTCATTGTTATTCAGTTCTGCTGGTTATGCAGAGCCGTGGGACGGAACCTACCAGGGAAAAGAAGTTGCTTCCGCCACCTATTATTACATCATTATTCTGAGTGAAAATGACGAACCAATCACTGGGTCGGTAACAGTTGTGCGGTGATGAAAAAACAACTGAGACATACTTTCGCGATTACCCTGGTGTTGGTCTGTGCCCATGGACTGAAGGGACAGGACATTCACTTTTCTCAATTCTACGAAACACCCCTGCTTATGAATCCTGCTAACTCAGGGTTCTTTAATGGGGATGTCAGGGCTATTGTTAACTATAAAAACCAATGGGCCAGTATTGCGAATCCATATACTACGGGCATGTTCTCAGTGGATGGGAGAATCCTGAAAAACAAGATCAACAAGGTCCATATTGGAGCTGGTTTAACCGTGTACGCTGACAAAGCGGGAAAATCCGAATTTGGAACCACGCAGGTGCTCGGTGCCTTGTCGGGAATTGTAAAGCTCAATGATAAGAGCCTGCTCTCTGCCGGGTTCAATGGCGGCTTTGCCCAAAAGGGAATAAAAAATGCCGAGCTCGAATGGGGAAATCAGTACAACCCTTCATCAGGTATCTATGATCCCTCATACAACTCCCCAGAGAATATCCCCACCAAAAACGCCTCCTATGCTGACTTTGGGGCAGGGATATCATGGCGTTTTAACTCACGGCCGTCTAACATGACGGCAAACGACAGAATCTCAGCAAATTTCGGCGTGGCCATATTTCACCTCAACCAGCCCAAACAATCCTTTTATGTGGATGATATAGAGAGCCTCTACTCCAAACTCGTGGTTCACGGTAAAACCTACATTGGTATCAAGAACACTACGCTGGCTATTATCCCAAGCTTCCTGATCTACAAACAGAAAAATCAGCAGGAGATAATAGTCGGAGGGCTTGTCCGGTACGCCATTAGTGAAGAGTCCAAATATACCGGCTTCATCAAAGAGTCAGCTATCTTTCTTGGAGGACACTACAGGCTTGGTGATGCCTTTATCCCATCGGTTTACTTCGAAGTTTCCAGCTTTTCTGTTGGCGTAAGTTATGACATAACCCTCTCTGACCTGGCCCTCTCTGCTGGTGCTACAGGAGGAATAGAAATTTCCCTCCGATTTATAAACCCCAACCCATTTAAGAACAAGTCTGGCGGGGCGCTGTTCTAGGCAGAGGCATTGTCTGCAAGCAAATTCCTTACCTGTTCATAAACCACATCTACAGATATTTCTTTCATGCATACATTATCTGTGCATGGGGAGAAACGATGGTTAAAGGCATTGACACAAGGGCTACAAGCCAGATTCGTCCATATGATGTGAACATTGTTGCTCAACGGTTTGAAGAGCTCTGGTGTTTCAGGCCCAAACATGACCACCGTCGGCACATCCGTCATTGACGCGAAATGACCAGGGCCACTATCGTTGGTCACCAATACATTGGCCAGGGAGTATAAGACCATCAGCTCCCTCAGGGTAGTATCCCCTGCCACGGAAATAACGCGATCACTATCAAACTGTTCACGCACCATCTCACATGAAGCTTTCTCTGACGGCGCTCCCGTAAGCACAATGGGAGCATCAGGATAATCACGCAACAATCGCTGGCCAAGCGCGATGAATCTGTCAGTGGGCCATTTTCTAAGCGGAAGCATGTCACTCGCATTTGGATTGAGCAGGATCAATGGCCGTTGGTGCGTGTTGCCCAACTTCTTATTGATCAGGGCATCCATGTCTCTTAGCTCGTCTCCTGAAGGTGCAAACTTAGGTGTCGTTGCAACCAATGATCGCACAGATTCTTTAAACATCGGAACTTCCTTAGAGTCAAAATTCAGCGACTCTACCAGTTGCAGATAGGCCTTTGAGGTGTGCAGATACGGGTTGTGCTGAATCCTGTGTGTCATCAGGTCTCCACGATATGGGAATTCACTTTTAAATCGATGCAGCCCCACTCTGTTTCTGGCTCCGCTTAGATAAGCGAGAATGGCAGAAGCACGGGAGAAAAACTCCATGTCTATCGTAGTATCGATCTTCTCTCTTCGACACCGGACAAGCAACTTTAAGATGTCTATTCCAAAGAGGATAATGTTACTTTGCCGGATCTCTATAACGTTATCCTTTGGAATGACATCCATTATATCAAGGATGGGCCTATTTCGCTGAAAAACACAGAAAAACACCTTCTCCCTCCCTACACGATCGACGGCATTCTTTATTGCGCTGTATGCCAACACGGTTGCGCCTTGCTCGACGAGTTTCAAAAACAATATGGCTCGAGGCTCGCGCTGTCTCCTGGTGGGAAACACCCTGCGAAGCACTGTGAGGAAAGCGCATATTGGCTGACCAACATACTTATCGATAATGCGTATGGTGTTCGGGCTCATTGTCCTGACCTTTTTCGGTAATAATCAGATTTTTCAGTATCCCCCAAGATATTGTACAACTTTGCCAGATTGCCATTTACCATCTGATTATTGGGATTAAATTGCAATGCCTTGATGTAGAACTTGATCGCATTTTGCGAGTCACCCATATTGTGATAACACGCCCCCAAATTCGCATAAGGATCCGGGAAATTAGAATGCGCCTCAACAGCCCTGCTAAAATATTCGATAGCAGCACTGTACTCATTCCGATTAAAATAGATAACGCCCAGATTGTTCAATGCTTGTTTGTCAAAAGTATTATAAAGCAAACAGTTTTCATACGCAATTTGTGCGTTTTGGGAGTCACCATTATTAAAATAAGCCACACCCATATTGTACCACGCGGAAGAAAATGCTGGATGTATCTCCACACTCTTTTGAAAGCTGGCAATGGCCTCTTGTAGCATCTGCGCTTTTACTGCCGGGTCCTTTTGTGTTACGGCGTTGGTGTTCAATGTCGCAGCCAAAGAAAAGTGCGTTCTGGCACTATTCGGCGTGGCATTGACATCTGCCCGAAACAAGGTGAGGTTGTTTTTCCAATCAAAATTGCGCGTGTAGGTCTTCGCTGAGTAAGCCATTACAATAACGAGTACGACACCTATAAGTACTTTAGATTTTGGCTGGCTAATATCATATGGTTGTTTGTCACCTTCTGAAGTATTTCGATTTAGCAGTTTTACAAGAAGGAAGACAAACGCAATTACAAACCCCAGTGAAGGAATGAACATAAACCGCTCTCCCAACGTTGCTCCAATCTTGATAACTAGATTGGAAGTGACCGAGAATGTTATCAGGTAGAACAAAATTCCATAGGCAAGAACATCCCTCTTGCGGATTTTGCTCGTTGCATAAACTCCAAGCGCTATATGCACTGCAAATGATAGTAATGCCTGCCAATTCCCCCAGTTTACTATTGGGAATTGGTTGTACGAATAGTCGAATGATAGGGGATGCGGGAATACCAACAAGGCAAGGTACTTGCCCAGAATCACAAAATTAGTAGCCAGCATTTCGGACTGGGTCTTCGCTGCTATTAGGGTATTATTGACAATGTCCAGTGTTTCTCCTAATCCCATTGCATCCAAAACCTGGCTTCTTATCAAAAGATAAACCAACAATATTGTGGCAAAGGGAAAAGTAAGTTGTAGAGACCGTTTTAAGTCCATCTCCCCAAATACATATAGTGTTAGCGGGATTACCGCAATGATTGCTACAGCATTTTCTTTGGTCAGTAAACAGGCAAAATAGGAAACAACACTAATCGCCAGGTAAATAACCGAGGATTTACGTATGTAATCAAAAAGGAAATAAAGTGTAAGCACCATAAAGAGAAACGTCAGCATATCATCTCTACCCTTGATATTCGCCACTACTTCAGTATGCAGCGGGTGAGCGGCATATAGCAATGTGATTAAGAAAGGGACAAGCAACCCGTAATTGCGAAACATCTTCAACAACATGAAAAACAGCAATACGCAGGTCAGGGCATAGAACAACACATTTACCAGATGCCCAACAAAAGGGTCCGCTCCAAAGATCGCATGCTCTATCGCAAATACTGTTGATACCAGCGGCCTGTAGGATTGATTGTTTCTTTCATTAAAACCATAAAGAAATCCATGACTGAAAATGTCCTTTATTCCTCCGAATCCTTGCTGCACAAAGCGGTTCTCCTTGAAAATGACATCATCGTCAAGTGCATACTCGTGAGAGAGCGTGTTGCTGTAAAGCAGGAAAGAGAAGATAAAGATGATCAGGGCATATAGCTTCTTCCTGTTGGAATCGTCAGTGGCTTGCATTCGCGTCTCCTCGCGTTCCTCGACAGGCATGTGCTTTTCCCCTTTCTTAAACTTGCCCATTTCTTCTTAGTGTGAAATTTCCTCCTGCCACCATTTGAAAATAGCTTCACCTGGCATCAGGTAACTCGAACCTTTCATATGGTCATTATAATCCCAGTATAAGTGTTTGGGTATATTGCGCTTCTGGCCCATTCAATAATTACTGGAATTGGAAGAGAAAGGCTTTGAGCGCTGCCCAATACTCTTCATGGCCCTCATTTTCGGACCACAGCGCCTTGGATCCGTGCTTGCCTTTACCTGCCGGTATGAACTGTACCTTGTGATCTCCAATAACTCCGGCTAACAGAGTAGTTACATCCGGGCCTTCGCTCTTGGAGGATGTGACAAACAAGGGAACCGAAATGCCATTCGCCGCTTCAGCAATATTTGTCCCATTAATATACTCACCTGGGCTAAAAGAAATGATGGCACTCACCTTATCGTTCTCATTACCCACCTTCAAGACCAACGCGGCGGAATAAGAGCTGCCCCAGATAATAATCGATTTTTTCACCAACTTTTGTAAATAATCTATGCTGGCTATAATATCTTGTTCAGCATCAGGGTATTGCCTACTCAAATTTGCTCTCATTGCCCCTTTTACCGTTTCATTTTCCACACCATTGGTTTTGCTACCAGATCGCTGGTCGATCGCCATGCAATTGAAGCCAAGCGCATTGAGCTTTACTGCAATTTCCCGGTATTCTCCACGACTGTAGCCTGCCTGATGGCAAAGTAAAATATAGGGTTTGGATTCATCCACCACATAGAGGTCTGCGGTGATGGCCAACTCATCCACACTGGGAAACTTCACCGTTTTCCATGCATCTTTCTGCACTACAGCGTTGGGATGGCTGTCATGAAAGCCTGCTATCGTGTCGAAACAAGATACACAGGCCAGAAGCCCCAATGCGATTAGATATTTGTTCGGGGTTGAAAAAAAATTCATCCTCATGGAATATTGCTCGCAAGATAGCACAAAAAAAGGAGAGCAATCTGCTCTCCCTATCTGATCCGTGGTCAATAAATCAACGATTATTCTACCAACACAATGATGGTGTTATTCAATATTTCAACAACACCGCCTCCGATCTCAAAAATTTTCTCACCCT
>DTRK01000016.1:0-9132 GCA_012965955.1 Flavobacteriales bacterium | reverse complement strand
AATCATCGGAGCATGATCTTTCAAGACGCCAAATGAACCGTTGGTTCCCGGAAATATTGCGGAGTCAATATCACCCGCAAATACTTCTTTATCCGGCTTTACGATCTCGATGTTCATCTCAACTTCTTATGCTTCAACCTCGGCAAGCATCTTGTCACCTTTCTCAATAGCTTCGTCAATAGTACCTACAAGGTTAAAGGCAGCTTCCGGATACTTGTCAACCTCACCATTCAGGATCATATTAAATCCTTTTATGGTCTCTTCAATTGGAACCAATACCCCTTCCAGGCCAGTAAATGCAGTAGCAACAAAGAATGGCTGCGATAAGAATCGCTGTATCCTTCTTGCCCTGTGTACTGCCAACTTATCTTCTTCAGACAATTCATCCATTCCAAGAATAGCGATAATGTCCTGAAGTTCTGTGTATCGCTGAAGGATCTCCTTCACCGCTTGAGCTGTGTTGTAATGCTCATCCCCCACCACCTCAGGCGTCAAGATTCTAGAAGTAGAATCAAGTGGGTCAACCGCAGGATAGATTCCCAATTCAGAAATCTTTCTCGAAAGTACGGTGGTAGCATCCAGGTGGGCAAAGGTAGTTGCCGGCGCCGGGTCCGTAAGGTCATCCGCAGGGACATAAACCGCCTGTACAGAGGTGATCGATCCTCTCTTGGTAGATGTGATTCTCTCTTGCATGGCACCCATCTCAGATGCTAAAGTTGGTTGATATCCAACTGCAGAAGGCATCCTCCCTAAGAGGGCAGATACTTCAGAGCCAGCTTGAGTGAACCTAAAGATATTATCCATGAAGAACAGGATGTCCTTTCCACCAGTCTCTTCATCTCCGTCTCGGAAATACTCAGCTAACGTCAATCCAGAGAGTGCAACCCTTGCTCTTGCTCCGGGAGGCTCGTTCATTTGTCCGAATACCAAAGTCGCCTGCGACTCACTCAAATCCTTCATATTCACCTTGCTTAGGTCCCATCCACCTTCTTCCATTGACTTGATAAAATCATCTCCATACTTGATAACTCCTGACTCAATCATCTCCCTCAAAAGGTCATTCCCCTCTCTTGTTCTCTCACCAACACCTGCAAAAACCGATAGGCCTTCGTATCCTTTTGCGATATTGTTGATCAATTCCATGATCAAAACTGTTTTACCAACTCCGGCTCCCCCAAATAATCCAATCTTGCCACCCTTTGCATAAGGCTCAATTAGGTCAATTACCTTGATACCCGTAAAAAGTACTTCCTGTGAAGTTGAAAGGTCCTCATATGCCGGTGGATCCCTATGGATAGGATGTCCTCCAGTTTTGTCAACCGGACCAATTCCGTCGATCGTATCTCCAACAACGTTGAACAATCGCCCCTTGACTTCATCGCCAACAGGCATTATGATTGGAGAACCAGTTGCAGTTACAGGCATACCTCTTGTTAGTCCGTCGGAAGAGTCCATGGAAATAGTTCTCACGGTATCCTCTCCAATGTGTTGCTGACACTCCAGAATGATAGGCTCCTTACCCTCTCTTTCAATTACCAGTGCATCCAGAATGTTTGGAAGGTCGGCCTTCCCATCCACTGCCGAATCAAATGTAACATCTATTACTGGACCGATAATTTGTGCTATTCTACCCGCTTGCTTCGCCATAATTTCGTAAATGAATTGAAAAATCTTGTGATTTAGGTCCGAATTTCTGGGCGCAAAATTAATACATTTAATTCAGATTTAGTAAGAGCATTAATTATTTATTTCTATACTTTTGAAACACAAAATTCCAACCTTTCGTGAAGATCTACTACAGCATCGAGGATTTTCAAAACGTATCCTTTCCTGTTCTCACGACCGGTACTTTTGATGGGGTCCACTTAGGGCATAAAACCATACTGGACAAACTCAATTCTGTTGCCAGAGAAAACGATGGTGAATCCGTGTTGCTCACTTTTTCACCGCACCCAAGGATCGTCTTGTTCCCTGAGCAAAACGACCTAAAACTGCTTACCACCAGAGATGAGAAAATAGAATTGTTGGAGCACTACGGTGTCGATCACCTTATTATTCACCCATTCACCAAGGAGTTTTCTCGATTGAGTTCTGTAGAATTTATTAGGGACCTATTGGTGAATCATCTCCAAATCAAGAAACTGGTTATTGGATACAACCATCACTTTGGAAGGAATCGCGAAGGGTCGCTGGAACACCTGTTGGAATACGGACCGGTATATGGCTTTGATGTTGAAGAGATACCAGCTGCCGATATTGACAATGTAAATGTAAGCTCAACAAAAATTCGCAAGGCCCTTCATAACGGTGACCTCAGCACTGCCAAGTCATACCTGGGACATGATTATAGCTTAGCTGGTGAGGTGGTGAAAGGAGAGGGACGAGGGACTGATATTGGATACCCTACTGCTAATATTCAAATTGAAAACCCGATCAAATTAATTCCCGCCAATGGCGTTTATGCAGTATACATCACTGTATCAGATACACAATACCCAGCCATGATGAACATCGGAGTTCGGCCCACGGTGACCGAAAACAGCAACTCACCTGATAGAACCATAGAAATCAATATTTTTGACTTCGATCAGGATATCTATGGTGAACCGGTGCGGGTAACAATGGTCGAAAGGATCAGGGATGAGGCAAAATTTGATTCGGTGAAAGAGTTGGCTATTCAATTGGCAGATGACAAAGAATCCGCACTTAATCTGTTAAACAAAAACTAAGTGAAAATCCCAGTCTATACCTTGGTCATCTTTTTATTTCATGCCTTGGGGTCAACCGCTGGAAACGCCCAGGTTTTGGATTCAACTCAACTGTCACATGCACGCGTTTTCAGGTCCATTGAGGAGGCGCTAATAAAACCCGATAGCGTGTACGTATTGCAGATACGGCGTAAAAGACTGACACAATTTCCAGAGGAAATATTCACGCTTAAGAATTTGAACAAGTTAGATTTGAGCAGAAACAAAATTCAACTGATCCCAAGGGATATAGGAACCCTTTTAAATCTTACGGAGTTGAACCTTTCAAAAAACAAATTAGGGGCCATTCCTCCCGATATTGGCAAACTCAAAAACCTCAAGCGGCTTATTATTTTTCAAAATGAAATTGCGTTTATCCCTTCCGAAATTGGAGAGGTAGAGCAGCTGGAGTACCTGGACATGTGGGGCAATGAGCTCGAAACTTTGCCGGATGAAATCAGCAATCTGAAAAATTTGTCAGTCATCGATATGCGTGTGATAGAAATTTCTGATTCTAAGCAGAAGGAGTTCCACGACCTACTGCCCAACACTACGATTCACTTTTCGAACAGTTGCGACTGCGGTGGTTAATCCAAATAGTCAGGGACGGTTCTTTTCGCAGCGATTTCTTAAATTATCCTACCATAAACCGAAAGCATTTTTTACATTTGCTAAACACTTTGGGGGTGTCCACCACATGACTAGGTGAGGGACTGAGATCATACCCCTTGAACCTGATATAGTTAGGACTGTCGCAGGAAAAAGTTTGAGACCACTCTCAATATCTCCAAAGTTGTTTTTCGTATTTATTTCAAATGGTGGTTACGCACAAATCGCGATTGATGGAGATAATCGTTAACAGTAAAATTGAAAAGGTGCCATCAAATTTGAAACTCGAAGAGTATTTGATGGAACGGGGCATGGGCGCTTTAGAAGGCACGGCGGTCGCAGTCAATGACTGCGTAATCTCCAGAGGAGATTGGCAATCATGCCTATTACATGAAAATGATAAGATTCTAATAATCCGTGCCACCCAAGGTGGTTAGTATGGCAAAGTGAACAGCTTAATTATGGACAGATGAAGAAAGAAAAGTTACCGTCCGCGTCAAGTATATCCAGAGACCCCTTTCCGGCTTCAACAAAGGTTTATGTTAATGGGAAGTTGCACGATATTAGGGTTGCTATGAGAGAGATCCACTTAACTGACTCAACCTTGCCTGAAGTGGATGGCTCAGTGCTGAAGGCGAAGAACTCTCCCGTAACGGTTTATGACACCAGCGGACCCTACACTGATCCCGAGCAGAAAATTGATGTCAGAAATGGCTTATGCAGACTCCGGGAACAATGGATATTTGACAGGAAGGATGTGGAGTTATTAGATGACATTTCTTCCGATTTTGGAAAGGAACGATCAATGAATTCGGATCTTGACTTTTTAAGGTTTGAGCATATTAAAAAACCACTCAAAGCGAAAAATGGGGCCAATGTTTCGCAAATGTATTATGCCAGGCGGGGGATCATTACTCCCGAAATGGAATACGTCGCGATACGTGAAAATCAAAAATTTGAAGAGAATGCAGAGATAGGCAACCATCATGCTGGAAACTCATTTGGGGCCAATACACCTACAGGTAAGATCACTCCAGAATTTGTAAGGGATGAGATTGCAGCTGGCAGGGCTATTCTACCCAATAATATCAACCACCCAGAGAGTGAACCGATGATCATCGGCCGAAATTTTCTCGTGAAGATCAATGCCAATATCGGTAACTCCGCAGTGTCTTCAAGCATAGAAGAGGAAGTGGAAAAAGCCGTTTGGGCCTGCAGATGGGGAGCAGACACAATTATGGATCTGTCAACGGGAAACAACATTCACGAAACCAGGGAATGGATTATTAGAAACTCTCCGGTTCCGATCGGCACGGTGCCCATCTACCAGGCCCTGGAAAAAGTCAATGGAAAGGCTGAAGACCTCACGTGGGAGCTATTCAGGGACACGCTAGTCGAGCAAGCTGAGCAGGGAGTTGACTATTTCACAATTCATGCCGGCGTATTATTGAGATATGTACCCATGACCGCAAAACGCGTAACCGGGATTGTTTCACGTGGAGGTTCTATCATGGCAAAATGGTGTTTGTCCCATCATAAGGAGAGCTTTCTTTACACCCATTTTGAGGAGATTTGTGAGATCATGAAGGCCTATGATGTGGCATTTTCCCTTGGTGATGGACTACGGCCCGGTTCACTTGCAGACGCCAATGATGAAGCACAATTTGCAGAGCTGGACACCCTGGGCGAGCTTACAAAAATCGCCTGGAAACACGATGTACAGGTTATGATCGAGGGACCGGGACATGTTCCCATGCAAATGATCAAGGAAAACATGGACAGACAACTCGAAGTATGCCAGGAAGCACCTTTCTACACGCTGGGACCGCTAACTACGGATATCGCACCTGGATATGACCATATTACCTCAGGAATCGGAGCAGCCATGATCGGATGGTTTGGATGCGCTATGCTCTGTTATGTAACTCCCAAGGAACACCTCGGACTACCTAACAAAAGGGATGTAAAGGATGGAGTGATAACCTATAAGATTGCCGCCCATGCTGCCGACCTCGCGAAAGGGCATCCAGGGGCCTATACGCGTGATAATGCACTCAGTAAGGCACGGTTTGAATTCAGATGGGAGGATCAGTTTAATCTCTCTTTGGACCCAATCACAGCCTGCGAGTTTCACGATGAAACCCTACCTTCTGATAATGCCAAGGTTGCTCATTTTTGTTCGATGTGCGGCCCCCATTTTTGCTCAATGAAAATATCGCAAGACGTTCGTGCGTATGCCAAACAAAAAAACCTGAATGATGTGACAGCATTGGAAGAGGGAATGAAAGAAAAAGCCGCTGAATTTAATGCTGGTGGAGGAGAATTATATGTATAGGTTTAACATTAAGGCAATGACATGAAACTGATAGTTGTATCAAAGAGCAGGATTTACTCAGGGGAGACAGAACTGATAAACAAATTATTTGACAATGGCCTTGAAACTTTTCATTTGAGAAAACCGCAGGCGACTCGAACAACAATGGAAACATACATCAATCTAATTCCCAAAAAATACTGGGACCGGATTGTTTTGCATTCGCATTATAGGCTCGCTGCTAAGTATCCATTAAGAGGAATTCACCTAACCAGCAGAGAACGAAGGAAAAAGTTTAGGACCTGGGTTCTTATTAAGTACCTCAAGGCCAAACATTCCACGATCAGCATTTCTACTTCTTATCATTCCCTAAAGACATTGAGCCAGAGCAGATTCAACTATCAATATATATTCTTAAGTACAATTTTTGATAGCATTTCAAAAGACAAAAAGCAAGATCAATTCGTACGCCCTAATTTATCTGTATATCTTAACAATTCACCGCACAATATCATCGCCCTTGGTGGAATAGAGGCCTCCAGAATTGATGATGTTGCGAAAATGGGATTTTCAGGAGCAGCGGTTGTAGGAGGCATCTGGTCAAGTGATGATCCCCTGGAAACGTTTATTGAGATTAAAGAAAAATGCGAAAATCCGGGAGCTGTCTTAGCATAGCGGGATTGGATCCCAGCGGAGGTGCCGGTATGCTGGCAGACATCAAGACATTTGAGGCACTTGGTGTTCAGGGGTTTGGTGCCAGTACGGCAACTACCTTCCAAAACGAACACACATTCTACGGTCTTGAGTGGTTGGGCTTCAATCAGATTAAAGAGCAATTGGACCCATTGTTCAACACCCATGAAATCTCCTTTGCGAAGATAGGACTGGTTGAAAGCTGGGAATGTCTGCAAAGAACGTTGGCCTATTTGAGGGAAAGAAACAAGGACATGGTAATTGTCTGGGACCCGATACTATCCTCAAGCTCCGGATATCAATTCCATTCAGGTGGGGCTGATGATGATTGTATGAACATCTTCGAATCGATTGACCTTTTCATCCCCAATGTTGATGAAATGCTGGAGTTATTTCCTCACACCAATGCCCATGAGAAGGGCAAGGAACTGTCGGTAGATTGTGCTGTGTTGTTAAAAGGCGGACACAACCGGTCTGACCACTCAAATGATATTTTGTTCGAAAAAGAGGTGGCAAAGGTCCTTACCGGAGAACGTCTGAAATACGACAAACATGGGACTGGCTGTGTCTTGTCAGCAGCAATAGTGGCCCATCTTGCGATGGGGAGTAATTTGGAGGAGAGCTGCCGGCAAGCCAAGAGCTACTTAAATAAATTTCTCATGAGCAACTCGAGCCTTCTGGGCTCCCATAGCCTTCAAGACGAAACGTATAGCTAAATATCAATTTATTACCACGGATATAGAACAGCATTCCCATGCGGACCTTGCAGAATTTGCATGTCTTGGTGGTGCACAATGGGTACAGCTACGCGTGAAGAACAGCGATGAGAAGAGTTGGCGCGCAATTGCTAAAGAAGTGCAGGGCATTTGCAGAAAGTACAAAGCAACATTCATCATCAATGACAATGTCTCACTGGCTTCTACGCTGAATGCTGATGGAGTGCATCTGGGCAAGACAGATATGTCTATAAGGGAAGCGAGGGAGATTTTAGGTAAAGACAAGATCATTGGAGGTACGGCCAATGCTATTGAAGATATAATGGAACTGGTCAAGCAAGGAGCAGATTATATTGGATTAGGGCCGTATCGGTTTACCGATACGAAGAAGAACCTGAACACAATTCTCGGCCTAAAACATATGGAATCAATCGTAGCTGCGTCGAAGAGAGTGCTTGGAAAAGCAATTCCAATTATTGCCGTCGGAGGCATTAAAAGAGATGATATCCACGCAATTTTACGGGCGGGATTATTTGGTTGCGCGGTGTCTGCAGCGGTGGCAAGGTCGAAGTACAAAATTATTGCCAGTGCAAAGTTTGCACATCAATTACGAACAATTGCTGAAAAGCTAAAGAATGCATCAATCTCTTAAAATAGCAGATAAAACATTTACCAGCCGACTTTTTACGGGAACAGGTAAGTTCAGTTCGGGAGAAATGATGGAGAAAGCCTTATTGGCTTCCGGATCAGAGCTGGTTACCATGGCGTTGAAGCGGGTTGATGCCAATAATCCGGAGGACAGTATTCTAAAACATCTCAATCATCCTCAGTTTAATTTTCTTCCCAATACATCAGGTGTACGCACTGCCAAAGAAGCCATCTTCGCCGCTCAGCTGGCAAGAGAAGCATTGGAGTCAGATTGGATAAAATTGGAAATTCACCCAGATCCCAAGTATTTGATGCCTGACCCTATTGAAACATTGAGTGCAGCGGAGGAATTGGTTAAGCAGGGGTTTATTGTAATGCCCTATTGCCACGCAGACCCCGTCTTGTGTAAGAGGCTGGAGGAAGTGGGTACCGCTGTTGTGATGCCCCTGGGATCTCCAATTGGTTCCAACAAGGGATTGGAGATGAATTCAATGTTGAAGATCATAATAGAACAGAGTAATATTCCAGTTGTTGTGGATGCGGGCATTGGTGCCCCATCACAAGCAGCAGAAGCCATGGAAATGGGAGCTGATGCTGTCTTGGTAAACACTGCAATTGCCGTTTCCGACAACCCGATAGCAATGGGTAAGGCATTCAAGATGGCTGTTGAAGCTGGAAGGATGGCGTTCGAAGCGCACCTCGGAAAACAGACGGATCAGGCTGAGGCCAGTAGTCCACTGACTGCGTTTTTGGAAGATTAAACTGAGACTTATTGGACGTTATGGATACTGTAGCGGAAAGCAAAAAGAGCTGTGAGAAAACCATTGCCAATAAGTGGGGCCAGCCTTAGGTAAAGACGTGGTCTAGATAAGCATTTATGAGCTCCTTTAAAGATATTTTCGATTGCCATAGCTGGGCCAAGGAGTCTGACAGCATTTATAGCAAGACTGTTTCTGATGTGGAAGCTGCATTGTCAAGATCAGGAAAGCGAACACTTGAGGACTTCAAAGCCCTGATTTCACCCAGTGCCACGCCATATCTTGAGAAGATGGCTCAGTTGAGTCATCAGCTAACTCAAAAACGATTCGGCAAGACCATTCAGCTTTTTATTCCCATGTACCTAAGCAATGAATGCCAAAATATTTGCACTTACTGCGGATTCTCCTTGGATGTTGACATTCCCCGGAAAACGCTCAATGATGAGGAGATCATGGAGGAAGTAGCCTGTATAAAAGACATGGGGTTTGACCATATTTTACTGGTGACGGGCGAGGCAAATAACACGGTAGGTATTGAGTACTTCCAACATGCGCTGGAGCTCATGCAGCCACATTTCTCCCATATCAGCCTTGAAGTACAACCCCTGGATGAGGAAGACTACGCTTTGCTAACCCCCTTTGGATTG
>DTRK01000015.1 GCA_012965955.1 Flavobacteriales bacterium | reverse complement strand
ACGAGAAGAAGGACTCCATCAAAACTAACCTTTACAATTTTGGGCGAAATACGAATTACAGGCATGCTGCCAATGCCAGTTTCACAGTGCCTTTGAGCAAGATACCGCTTACCAATTGGCTGTCGGCTACAACCAGATATGGTGCGACATTTGATTGGATTGGGTCGCCTTTAGGTTTCCAGGATGCAAATGACGTTTATATCGGCCACACCATAAAAAACTCGAATACCAAGTCAATCAACGGGCAGGCAAATATGGTAACCCTTTACAACAAAGTAAAATACCTGAAAAAGATCAACAAGAAATATGGGAAACGCCGTGGCAACAAACCCAGGGCACCGGAATACAAGACTGTGCAATATGAAAAGGATAACCTGACATTCAAGGCCCGCAAACCCAAAAAGTTCTTCCACAATTTGGAAACAAAGGATATAACCAGTGTTGAGGTTTTTGATTCAAAAGGAAAGAAAATACAGGGGAAAATATTTATTGAAAGCAAAAACAAGATTACGTATGAACTGAAAAACGATTTGAAAAACGCGCGAATTGTAATTCAAGCCAGGAAAAAGCGAGGACTTGACGGAGAAAAATTACTGGAGCTTACGGCCCGAACCGCCATGTCTGTAAGGAAAGTATCGATAACTTATACGGAAAACAACGGCTCAACCTTACCTGGTTATCTACCGACTTCAAAAGTCATCGGACAGAATTTTGATGTGCAGGCTCCAGGTTATGACTTCCTCTTTGGATGGCAGCCTGGACACTCGTTCCTCATAGACAACAAGACGGATGAAGAAATAAAGCGCGATAGAGAGGATTGGCTGGATTCCAGAGCAGATTTGGATTGGATTACCAGCTCACCCAGTCAGTTCAATAGCTTTATGCAATCCAACACCAGAAACCTCAATATTAAGGCGACGGTTGAATTATTACCGGGGCTGAGATTGGACATTACCGGAACGCGAAACTACACCAGGAACTACACGGAGGTATTTAGGGACACAAGTGGGGTTGGGCAATATGTTCACCTTAGCCCTAGGGAATCTGGTAATTACACAATCTCATTTTTTAGTTTAGGCAGCGCATTCGCAACCGACAACGATGCGCACATCTCCAAGATTTTTGAAGCGTTTGGCAATGATCGGGCGGGCGTATCGCAAGAGTTGGCAGATGAATATTCACAAAGAAACCCAAGCGCGAGTAACCCTATCCAGGGGTTTGGGAATACTTCACAAGAAGTATTGATCCCAGCATTTTTGGAAGCGTATGGTGGAGTTAGCTCATCCACTGTATTGTTCGATCCTTTTATGAAGGTCCCCAAGCCAAACTGGAGGGTTACTTACGATGGGTTAACGCAAATTCCCTGGTTCAATAAACGCTTCAAGCGGGTAACGGTTGGACATGGATACCGCTGTACGTTCAGTATTTCCTCTTATGAAACAAATCTCTTATATGATGACCCAAATAACGAGGGCTATACGGAGGCCACAGATATAAATGGGAACTACCTTTCGAAATACGCAATCAATCAGATGGTTATTTCAGAACAGTTGAGTCCGCTCATCAAAGTGGATATGACCTGGAAAAACAGCCTAATAACTCGATTTGAAATTAAAAAGACACGTAACCTGACCATGTCATTTACCAATAATCAGTTAACCGAAGTGAAGGGCAATGAACTGATTATCGGCGCTGGATATCGATTGAAAGATGTAAAGATTCCTATTCAATCAAAGGGTAAACCAAAAGAGCTTAAGAGTGATCTCAACGTCAAAGCCGATTTTTCCATTCGCTCCAACACAACGATTGTAAGAAAGTTGGTTGAAGAAACCAACACACCACTCAAAGGCCAAAGAATTTTGTCGATAAATGTTACAGCTGACTATGCGATAAACCGACGATTCAATATTCAGGCATTCTATAAAAGAACCGGCACCAAGCCTTTCGTTTCCAATTTGTTCAACACCTCCCAGTCAAGTGCAGGAATTACTATTAGATTCCAATTGGCCCCATAACACCTTGCAATGAAGTGGCTTCATATTCCGGCTCTATTATTTGCAAGTGCTGCCGCATTTGGACAGAACCTCACAGCGTTTTCTGATTACCAGGACCATTTCTATATCTTCGACGATGGCGCTTCAGTTCGGCGAGAATACCAGCCTGTTAAAAGCTTTAAATCTGGAGGGAAGTGCCTGGCCTACGTAGATAATCTCGGTAAATTCAAGATATATTTCAACGGTGAAATCAAAGAGTTAGAGCGCTTCAATATTGGGAATTACGCTGTTACTGAGAATTTGGTTGTTTATAAAGTTGACCAGGAGCTCTTGGTGTTTGACAATGGAAAAGTCAGGAGTCTTGTGTATCACCCGGCTTTTTACGGGGTGGGTGATAGCATTGTGGCATATCTGGATCGCGCTTCTAAATATCTCAAAGTGTACTACAATGGAAACATCACGCCTATAGCGGATGGGTTGGTCTCCGTACCTGCTAAAAGCCTGAGAGTGGGTGACAATAACGTTGCCTTTGTGGACAGTGAGGATAAACTGTATTTGTTTTACAGAGGAAGAATCGAAGAACTAATTTATAACCCTTTGAACTTCAGGGTGAGCCTTAATACCGCTGCCTTCGTTGATGCCTCAAGCGGGGAATTTGGCATATTTCACAAAGGAGAAATCTATGAGGCGGAGACTTTTCAGCCAGCCTCATATAAAATGGGTGATGACCTGGTAGCTTACGTTGACGAATCAGGTAGCTTTAAAGTCTTTTTTAACGGTGAAGTAAATATCATTAGCTCATTCGAACCTGAATTTTACAAGGTGATTGATGATATGGTAATTTATGGCGAAAATTCATTCTTCAAAGTCTATTACCAGGGAGAGGAGTACACCCTTGAAAATTATATCCCTGTGAAGTTCTATGCAGATGAGGCAACCCTGGCCTATATTGATCAATTGGGATTTCTTCAGTGCTTTTACAAAGGCGAAACCCATGTGTTAAGTGATGAGGCAGTCAGAGAGATTACGGTTGCGGGAAACACTGTAGCATATAAGGTCGGATTGAATACGAATAAGGTGTTTTGCAAAGGCCAAATCTATTGATTAATGGTGAGGCAGAATATGGAAACATTGCCTTATATTTGCCGGAGAACAATTAGCAATTCCAAAACAGAGAAACATGAACTTGCCTGATGATTTATTGTACACCAAGGACCACGAATGGGTTCGAGTTGAAGGAGATATTGCATTCATAGGAATAACTGACTTTGCTCAGGGAGAGCTCGGCGATATTGTGTATGTGGAGGTTGAGACAGTTGGAGACACATTGGATGCTGAGGAAGTATTTGGAAGTGTAGAGGCAGTGAAGACGGTGTCTGATTTATTTATGCCTGTTGGAGGAGAGGTGTTGGAGGTCAATGAGGGGATCGAGTCCGCACCGGAGTCGGTTAACTCGGACCCTTACGGAGATGGATGGATTGTCAAGATCCGTATCACGGATGTATCGGAATTAGATGGGTTGTTGCCGGCGGAGGCCTATAAAGCTGAAATTGGCGGCTGATGCTAATATGCTGTGGCTGGAACGATCTTTGTGGTCTGTTAAGCTAATAGATAGAAAGAATCAGGAAATTTTTATTTTTACCAGTCAAACTATCTGAACATGGAATCTGTAGCAGCATTTTTAAAAGACCGCTTTAAGCGAAACTTCCTTTTATCTGTTCTATTGGGGATACTATTAATTATTCTTCTTTTAAAAGAATGCCCGGGTCTGTTAATTGTGTGTCTGATTATGCTGTGCTTAATTCTATTAAGTATAACGCTGACCAGCACTATTTTTAACTCGGAATTAATGACTAGGCCCGTACAACCAAGCTCCAATGAAAGCACTTTGGTTAAAAAGAATCCACAGTCAAACCTCGAGAACTTCAGGGGAATATTTACTGTCCTAGGATTGGTAATTAGTTTGTTGATAACACTTATGTTCATTAATTACAAGGCATGCGATGCAAATCTTTTGGCAGATTTGGGACAATTGGACATGGATGATATTGAAGAGGAAATCATTCCAATAACTGAAAGAGAGATTAAGCCGCCACCACCCCCGCCCTCCATGGAAGAGCTGGTAATTGTGGAAGACGAAGAAGAACTTGAAGAAGAACTCAAGATCGAGGATATGGATATCGACGAGGACATGGAGATTGAAATCGTTGAAGAGGAGGAGGAGATCATTGAAGATCAGATATTCACAATTGTGGAACAGATGCCTCAATTCGGTGGAGGTGAATCAGATCTGCTTAATTATCTGGCAAAGAACATCAAGTACCCGCAGATGGCCAAGGAAAGTGGCATCTCTGGAATTGTCTATGTAACATTTGTCGTTGGTAAGAATGGGAAGGTAGGGGAGGTTAAAGTTCTTCGAGGTATCGGAGGTGGATGTGATAAAGAAGCTGTCCGAGTGGTAAAGACCATGCCTGATTGGAAAGCGGGAAAACAGAGAGGGAAGCCAGTATCTGTTCAGTACAATCTACCAGTGCGTTTCGTACTGCGATAAATGCTGAAACATCGGTGCAGCGCCGTTCTGGTCCAGAATATTAGATTATTAATCCAGCTCCCACGGTTTCGTTGGTCCCTTCGTCAATCAGAATTACGCTACCCGTAATTCTATTTCTGCGGTAGCTGTCATAAAAGAGAGGCGCTGTAGTTCTCACCGTTATTCTGGCGATGTCATTCAGCTTAATCTCTTTGTCGTCTTCAACCCGGTGAAGGTTATTAATGTCAACCTTGTACATTACCTCTTTTATAATGCAACGCACTTCTTTGGTGGTATGCCTTATAGCATACTTGCCGTTTGGGATCAATGCTCTCTCACACAACCAGCAGACCATCATGTCAAGGTCCTGTCCAACTACGGGTTTATTGTTAGCGCGAACAATCATGTCCCCCCTGCTAATATCTAATTCATCAGACAAACGAATGGTCACCGACATAGGAGCAAATGCTTCCTTGACCTCCTCATCGTAGAGATCTATCCCTTCTATGGTAGAGGTAAAACCTGAAGGCAGAACCATGACTTCATCACCAGTTTTATAAATACCCCCTGCAATTCTTCCCGCATAGCCTCTATAATCAGGATGTTCTGCCGACTGAGGCCGAATTACCGACTGCACCGGGAAACGGCAATCAACGTGGTTGCGGTCACTGCCTATGTGGATGGTCTCCAATAGATACATGAGAGTAGGACCCTCGTGCCAGTCCATGTTTTTTGAGCGGTTAACAACGTTGTCGCCATTAAGAGCGGAGATTGGAACAAATCGAATATCCTGTACCTCCAGTTTGGACGCAAACCCCCTGAACTCCTTTCTAATATTATCAAATACTTTCTGGTCGTAATTTACCAGGTCCATCTTGTTTACACAAATGATGAGGTGGGGAATCTGCAATAAGGAAGCTATGAAAGAGTGACGTCGCGTTTGTTCCAGCATGCCTTTTCTCGCATCAATGAGTATGATTGCAAGATGAGCAGTGGATGCTCCAGTAACCATATTCCTCGTGTACTGAATATGTCCCGGCGTATCAGCGATGATGAATTTCCTCTTCGGTGTGGCAAAGTAGCGATAGGCAACATCAATGGTTATTCCTTGCTCTCGTTCCGCCCTGAGTCCGTCTGTTAAAAGTGCGAGGTT
>DTRK01000014.1 GCA_012965955.1 Flavobacteriales bacterium | reverse complement strand
CAAGCAAAGGCGGATGGATTCAAGGCATATATGTCTCAGGAGTTTGAGTGGTTCAATTTTGATGAAACTCCATGGACATTGGCTGATAAGGATTTCAAGGACCTGAGGCCTCTTACGCCGGGCATGTTCGGCTACTCAATCCTACGAAGCTCTTTAGAGAAGGAGTATTTCAATGACCTCTTTGACCTTATGGCCGATTTTAAGGTCCCCATTGAGGGAATGCATACGGAAACCGGCCCCGGAGTGTATGAAGCAGCCATTAAATATTCAGATCCGGTAGAAGCGGCGGACAGAGCTGTTCTGTTCAAAACGGGAACAAAAGAAATCGCCTATCAACACGGTATCATAGCCACGTTCATGGCTAAGTGGAATTCACAGTTGCCTGGGTGCAGCGGCCATGTGCATCAAAGCCTGTGGGGAGGTAACAAAAGCCACAACCTTTTCTATGATTCTAAGGACAAGCACAATATGAGTGCATTAATGAAGAGTTATATTGCCGGACAATTGCACTGCCTGCCCTATATTCTGCCCATGTTCGCACCAAACATTAACAGCTTTAAACGGTTGGTAGAAGGTGCATGGGCGCCAACGACTTTGACGTGGGGCGTGGATAACAGAACGACGGCACTTCGCGTTATTACCAGTGGTAAAAATTCATCTCGGTTGGAGAGCAGGGTATGCGGTTCAGATACTAATCCCTACCTGGCCCTGGCGGCATGTTTGGCGAGTGGGCTATACGGAATTCGAAAGGGGTTGAAGTTGAAGCAACCAGCTACCAAAGGGAATGGCTATGAAGAATTCAGCTATGGAAGGCTGCCGGGCACCCTGCAAGCCGCCACGCAAGCAATGAAAAAATCTAAGCTTGCGAAAGATCTCTTCGGAAAAGAATTTGTGGACCACTTTACCAAGACGAGGGAATGGGAAGTGAAAGAGTTCAGGAAGAATGTCAAAGGTTCCAAACCCAAAGATATCACACATTGGGAGCTAAAGAGGTACTTCGAAATCATCTAGGATGGGTGCCGACGAGATATATTCCTATTCCTACCCCACCAACATTCGCTTCGGAGCTGGAGTCATAAAGGAGCTACCTGATTACCTGAAAAGCAACAACCTCCAAAAACCCCTGATCGTTACTGATCCCAATGTTGCAGACCTCCCGTTTTTGAAAGCTATTGCTTCATCATTGAGTGGGGCAGAAGTGTTCTCGGACATTTCAAAAAATCCTGTCAAATCAGACGTGCTCAAAGGAGGAGATGCCTACGAGCAATTCAAGAGCGATTGTATTGTAGGAATTGGCGGAGGTGCGGCCATGGATGTAGCAAGAGCTGTAGCCTTGCGCGTCAACAACCGGCGGGATATTTTTGACTACGATGACCTGCAAGGCGGCTCTGTTAATGTCACTGAGTCAATTCCACATTTTGTAACCGTTCCTACCACGTCAGGAACTGGTAGTGAGGTAGGCCGAAGTGCTATTATTTCAGAAGACGAGAGTAAGAAAAAGAGAATCCTCTTCCACCCTACCCTCCTCGCCAGACAGGTATTTGCTGATCCTGAGCTAACCTACGAGTTGCCACCATCTATTACAGCAGCAACGGGAATGGATGCATTGACTCATAATTTAGAGGCCTACCTATCCAAAAACTACCACCCCCTCAGTTCAGGTATAGCTTTGGAGGGTATCAAGCTCATCGGTGCATCCATCGAGGGTGCTACCAATGCTTCTAGTCCGGAATCAAGAGCAGGTATGTTGATGGGATCGCTGATGGGTGCGGTAGCATTTCAAAAGGGACTGGGCGTTGTCCACTCCATGGCTCACCCTCTGTCAAGCCTGGTAGATATGCATCACGGGCTGGCCAACGCTATTTGCCTATCCTATGGAATGGAGTTCAATATCCATGGACAAGAAGATAAATTTAAAGACATTGCATTCGCATTAGGACTGGCGGATAGTCCTGCAACTGAGGTGATATCGTTTTTGAAAGAGATGAACACAAAGCTTGGACTACCGGCTAAATTGAGTGAGCAAGGGGTGTCAACAGGCCAGATAGAGGAATTATCAAAACTGGCCATAGATGACTTCTGCCATCCCGATAATCCGAGGCCGGTTACAGTTGAGGACTTTAAGGAACTTTATGAAAAAGCAATTTAGCAGCCTTTATTACATGGGAGCACGGCACCCTCTAAACAGCATTCCACAGAATCTAGCATGAAAAAAATAGGTGTAGCATCAGCATTCATGTACCCCGACAAGGACAGAACGGTGTTCGGGCAGAAATCACTCTGCTACATAGAGAAAGACATGGCGCGGTATCTTTCCCATGTGGAGGCCTTTCCCATCCTCATACCAGATCTGGGTAAAGCTGAGCTTGACAATTTTCTGGGCCAAATGGATGGATTTGTCTTTCAGGGAGGTACCGACATTGCCCCCGAGTCTTACGGTCAAGCACCAATTGAAAATGATGCCTGGCCGGGAGACCCCATACGGGACCAATTTGAATTATCGATTATGGAGTATGCGGTTAAAAATGGTAAGCCCATCCTTGGAATATGCCGGGGGTTTCAGCTAATGAATATTTACTTTGGAGGAACACTTTATCAGGACATAGAAACCCAACGACCCAACTCCATAGTTCACAGGGATGCGGAGCTCTATGACCAGCTAAATCACCAAATTCAATTTACACCAGATTCATTTCTCTCCAAATTGTATGATGAGGAAGGAGAGGGAAGAGTCAATTCTGTTCACCATCAAGGTGTAGATAAACTCGGAGATGATCTGGATGTGTTTGCAACTTGTGCTGAAGATGAACTAATAGAGGCATTCGGATCTACGCAATTTGCGCCTGGAAGAGTAATGGGTGTGCAATGGCATCCAGAGTTTTTCTACAATTCAGAAACGCCCCTTATTTACGGCAACACACTTTACAGCCAATTTTTGGATAATTGTTAAACTTTTGAGAATATGGATATCATCAACCCAGCAACAGAAGAGGTCATCGACAACGTGCAGGAAGACGATGTACGATCGGTCGAAAAGAAGTATGAGAAATTGAAGGGTGGCCTAAATTCGTGGAGAAACACTCCCATATCAGATAGAATTGCCCTTATAGATAAGTTTAAGGAGTGTATTAAAGAAGAGATGTCAGAATTGGCAGATGTACTTTCTCAGGAAACAGGGAAGCCTCTTGCACAGGCAATTGGAGAACTGAAAGGCACATGCAATAGGATCAAGTTCTTTGTGAATAACTCAGAACAATGGTTGGCCCCAGAAGACATAACCACTGAAGGCAATATGACAGAAAGAATTGTTTACGAGCCCTTTGGTGTCATAGGCAATATCTCTGCCTGGAACTTCCCTTACGCGGTTGGAGTTAATGTATTCATTCCCGCTCTTATCGCTGGAAATACTGTGCTATTCAAAGCTTCAGAATTTACAGCCTTAACTGGACTAGCTATAGAAAGGCTGATGCACAAAGCAGGAGTTCCTGAGGATGCATTTCAAGCTGTTACCGGAGCGAGAGAGGTTGGAGAAGCCATGCTAAACTTACCTCTTGATGGATACTTTTTTACAGGTTCACATGCCACAGGAAAATACATTTATGAAACTGTAGCCAAGAAAATGGTGCCATGCCTGCTGGAGCTAGGAGGTAAGGATCCGTTGTATGTAAGTGCCAATAACAGCGATATCAAATCAGTAGCGGCGGCTGCTGCTGACGGTGCATTTTACAATAATGGCCAAAGCTGCTGCGCGGTGGAGAGGATTTACGTGCATGAGAACGTATATGATGAATTTGTAGACAATTTCAAGGTGGTGGTTTCCAATTACCAGCTCGGGGGCCCCAAGGATGAAGGCGTAACAATTGGCCCCCTAACAAGAGGTAGCCAGGTTGGATTTCTGGAAAACCAGATTTCCGATGCAGAAAGCAAAGGGGCTGAGATCGTATTGGGTGGGCACGCTGCAGATCGCAAAGGCTACTTTTTTGAACCTACTGTACTTACCAACGTGAATCATACCATGTCCTTAATGAAAGACGAATCATTCGGGCCTATTATAGGTATTCAGAAGGTAAGCAGCGATGAAGAGGCAGTCGGCTTGATGAAGGACACATCGTATGGACTTACATCCAGCGTATTTACAGAGGATGAAAAGCAAGCTCACGAGATTATGGATGCAATGAACAGCGGAACAGTCTATTGGAATTGCTGTGACAGGGTAAGTCCCAATTTACCCTGGTCGGGAAGAAAACACTCCGGAATAGGCGCCACACTTTCACACTTGGGAATAAGGGCCTTCGTGCAACCTAAAGCCTATCATTTAAACAGCGCGGAGAAGAAGAACCTTGCTCATTAATTCGCATTGCGAATTCGCAAAACATCTACAAGCTGGTTGGGGTAGTCTGTGATGATACCATCAACTCCCAGGGCGAGTAATTCATCCATGGATGTTCTATCATTGCAAGTCCAGGGGATAACCTTCATGTCGTTGTCCTTGGCAAAATCCATAAGCTCTTTACTTACAAGAGAGTAATGAGGGCTGTATATGTTTGGAATGGATCCAAACTGTTCCAGGTTATATTCAAAATCAGGATTGTCTTCAATCAATAATGCAATGGTTGTTGCTGGGTACGCTTCCATCACATAATGGAGCGTTCTTTCATCAAAGGACTGCACAATCAATCTGGATTTAATACCGCAAACCTCTACAGCCTCCATCAACAAGTCAACAAACTCTGCCGGCTTTGGATGGAAAATATCGTCGCCTTCAGGACTGCATTTAGTTTCAATATTGTATGATACCGGAGGGAGGCCATTCTCCTTCGTATAGGCTTCTACCTCTCGAATAACATCTTTCAGCAGCGGCTTGTGTGATACAATGTTCACCTGGTCAGGAAAGCGTCCGTGTGGTTTAGAGCCGCAATCACACCTGGAGATCTCCTCGTAAGTCATCTGATATAAGTTATAGGCGCGCGCCATGGAATCTGGAATTTCTGCCCCTATTGAATCGTAACAGATCTCTTGTGAGAGGAATGGTTCATGGGAAAGCAGCACCTTGTTATCCTTAGATATGACAACATCCATTTCCAGCGTTGTAACTCCATGATCGATGGCTTTTAGAAATCCCTTGATCGTATTTTCCGGATACAACCCACGGCATCCTCGGTGGCCTTGAATATCAAAAGATGACATAGATCCCTTATTTGAGCAGGAATATACAAAGAGTGAAATGACAGCGAGGGCCAAAAGGCTTTTCACTGATAAAGTAAATCTATTCATTGGTTAGGCAGTAACAGGTTCAGTAGTCCCACCATCTGTCGGATGGCTAATTCCCTGAATCCATCCGGCCACAAATGCAGCAACGCTGTCTCCCGGTTCATTGTGCGGTTCATGCCTCATTCCTTTCCATGATTGGAAGGCTGCAATGCCACCGGCATTCTTGACGAACGCTGCACTTCCTTCAGCAGAAGTTAACTTGTCTTCAGAACCGTGCATAACCAAGGTCTTTATCTGCAGGTCATTCGCGTGATCCAATGCCCAATTCCCAGCCTCAAACACTGAAAAGAACATTCCAGCTGTGATTTTTGAGTGTACCAAGGGATCGACCGTGTAGGCCTTTCCCACTTCAGGGTCGGTGCTAAGATCGGCGGGATCTATATCATTGGGCTCGGTGAAGGCTGGGTAAATATT
>DTRK01000013.1 GCA_012965955.1 Flavobacteriales bacterium | reverse complement strand
CGCTCGTCCAACCCGGGGAACTCTGGATGCAGTTCTCCCTGGCCAATACGCTTAAGGCAATTCGTGACGAGGGGCATGACGGCTTTTACAAGGGGGAGGTCGCTGAAGAAATTGCACGGTACATGAAAGCCAACGGGGGCATCATCACCACTGAAGACCTTGAAAAATACAGGGCCATAGAGCGCGCACCCATTAAGGGGGCCTATAAAGGATATGACATATATTCTATGCCTCCACCCAGCTCCGGAGGTGTGGCCCTGGTTGAAATGTTGAACCTAATGGAGCTCGCTGACCTGGATGCAATCGATTTCAATTCAACTGAGTACCTTCATCTTATGGCAGAGGCGATGCGCAGGGCATTTGCAGACCGGGCAGAACATCTTGGTGATCCTGATTTTAATCTAAACATGCCTTTGGATAAGCTGACCTCCAGGGAATTTGCCAGGATGCGCTTTGAGAACATCGACATGACGAAGGCCTCGATCAGTGATTCTTCGAAATTCGGGCAAATTTACGATGGTGCAAACACCACGCATTTTTCTGTAGTGGATAAGGCTGGAAATGCCGTTTCACTTACCTACACCCTTGAGCAGTCGTATGGCTCAGGGATGGGTTCTTCCGAATTGGGATTCATTTTCAATAATGAAATGGGCGACTTCAACCCTCAGCCGGGCTATACGAACAGCGGATGGCTCATTGGCACGCCTCCCAATATCATAGCACCTGAAAAGCGGATGCTCTCGAGCATGACGCCCACCATTGTCGCGAAAGACGGAAAGCCCTACCTGATCATTGGCAGTCCCGGGGGCCGCACCATCATCAACACCGTTTTTCAAACTGTGCTGAATGTTCTGGAATACGACATGAGCATCGACAAGGCCATTGAAGCGATGAAGATCCACCACCAGTGGATGCCTGATGAGCTGGTTTATGAAAAAGACCTTATGCCCGACGACACCAGGGAGGCACTCGAAGCCATGGGACATGCACTAAAAGCACGCAAGAACCTGGGCCAGTTGATGGGTATTACCATCGACGCTGAAAAAGGAGTTTATGTGGGCGCTGCTGATTCATCCAGCCCTGACGGGGCAGCGGTAGGGTATTAGCTGCTCAATAGCTTAAAAAGGGCACATGTCCAGGTCCTCTTCGTCAAATAAGGGCAGCTGGACCTGGTATTTAAAGCATTCAAGCCTGCCCGCATAATACGGGTGCTGCTCCTCCCCCTCTCTGTAAGGATACCTGAGCTGTTTAAGGCTGGAGAGCAGCTGCTCGCGGTGTTCCAGGTAATCATCCAGGATCGCGTCTTCCTCTGACACAACAAGGCCCTCGTAGTAGTTAAAGCGCCAATCCAGCTGCGCGTGAAGGATCCTCATCCCTATGAGGATGTGCAAAACCTTGGTCTGGTATTCTGTCAGGATGCAATATTCTGTTGAATTCCCGAATAAGCCGGGCTGGCTCCTGGTGAGCTCTTCCGGGTACACCGCAGCCTGGTCACTCATATCAATTCAATGAAAACTTGTCCAGGTGGATGGGGCCCTCGTTGATTTCCCGCATCCGTATGCCATAAACATTGAAGAAGCTGTCTCCACCGTTCAGCCTTTCTATCAGGTCGATGTACTCAACACCCTTTGGTACCGGAGGGAAAAAGAGGCTGAATGCAACTCTGTCGTTCCCATGCTTATAATAATGCTTCGTCGGGGCGATGGGTATATTGATGACGTTCAGCAGCTTTAATTTCACGGGTGTCCCGTTTGGCTGTATGTACGTTTCCGGGTAGATCTGCACCCAACCACCACTGATGTACTGTGGGTCTGCGTAGTGTATGAGGTCTATGCGCGTATAGTCATCCGACAATTCTACCTTCTCCACTTTCACGCTGTCGCTAGCAATGGCCTCAACTGAGGGTACTGTTATAGTCCTTATCTGCGTTTTTGCCATACCTGGCAGGCCGGGCAGACGCCTGGAATTTAGATTATCTGTTGTCTCCATGATTCATTGTTGTTTAATGATTAATAACATATTTTACACGTCCATTATTATGCAGGCCATCACGCGGCCTTCGCCTCATAGACCAGGATCATATCCCCACCCACATCTATCGCGTGAAGGGGCAGTCCCCTGGCATCAAAAAACTCAAACTCTTTGATGTCCTCTGACCTGGAGTTGGCCAACGCCAGCGCCAGTTTCATGGCGAACTCCTTTGGGTCTTTGGCCTTGTACTGCTCAATTACCTTTCCTGTTTTCGTATTTACTTTCATGATTGTATCCATTTCTATTTATTAAAACTGATGTGCTTTTTCTATTACCCGCTCCTTATATGTCCTCAGCTCATTCAAATAAGATGCCATATTAAAATTCTCACCGGTTACCTTCATTCCCCAGTCCATGGCTCTTGATTGCAAGCTGTTGACCGTCTGGGTATTCTCCACCGTTTTGATATAGTCGGTAGCAATATTGATCGCCGCCAGTGCTGACTCCCCCAGCTCTGCCGCATAAGCGGGCACAGTACCCCTGAGCACTTCGGACATCTTCAGCAGTTTGGGCTTCTGGTCCAGCCCGTATCTTCTGTCGAGCATGTCCATCGTAACCACCTCCAGCAGCTCTTTTGGAATGTGTATGCTGCCCGCCCTGCGCACATACTCGTCGAATTCATTGATCTGCTTTGCGAATTCTTCTGCTGCATCCATTACGTACCATTCGGATTCCTCCAGGGGCCTGTCGTGGGAGATGACAATGTCGCCCAGCGTTCCCGCGCCCATCAAAAGGCCGTTGGCGCATTTCCAGCGGTAGAAGCCCAGGTTGTAGCGCAAGGCGAACGTGTGGTTGTAGCTGTTGGAGATCCTTATGAAGGGATAATACTCCTCGTTGATACCGCTTTTGTAGTCCCTGGCTTTTTGGATGCCCTTAATGGATATGCGCTCTTTTGGATTGAGCAGGTCCACATGACAGTAAGACCCTTTATTGTTCATGTCCACCTTAAATACCGAGGGCCTGCTGCCAAAGACCTCTTTGAACAGGGATCTTCCCAGGCGGTATGCTTGTGAATGGGTGATCACTTCATACTTACTGCCAACCATCCCCAATACCTCACCTGAGTCGCCCCTAATGATGGCCTTGTGGTCGGGATCTTGCAGTTTGTCTGGTTGTCCTCGATGCTTATAGTAAACATCACTCACTTGAATTGGGAAATGGATCTCGCCAATCTTCCTGTCGTATATGTAATTTAGATTTTCCATGGTTTTAGATTTTAAGTTCGCCACAAACATAGTGCGGCATGTCGTAACGTATTTACGTGGTGAAATAAAATGTTGACCGTAAATACATTGCGATATCAGGACGTATCCTTGTAGAAATCTATCCGCTATACATGAAAAGATCATCATTCATCAAAAAAACCGGAATTGCATTATTTACAGCATTATCCATCTCAAAAATTAGCCGAAGCAAGCAGAGGACTATTCACAAGTGTTGGTTTGTACCAGAGCGATACCGAAAAAATGAGACCACAATGAAAGTTACACCGCCACCTTATGGCGCGCATGTTAGTTTGCGGAAATTCACAGAGCCACGGATGCAGGGCCGCAATTTTATTGGGATTTACTATCAAAACCGCAGGATTGGCAGCATTGCCCGAATTGGTGAAGAGATCATTGGCCGCATGCTGGATGAAGGGTATCATCTAATGGGGAGAATAATCCAGAGGCCACTGGATTTAGACCCTCCCTTGCTGGCATTTGACAAAAGGCATCCGGCAAATGTTCAGTATATCGAGGTAATGGATATTAGAAATTAGCATGGTGGCCACATCAATGTAAATGCTGCAACACAGAAATGCGCCTGAGTCCTGCCTTGCCAATAAATACCCCAGGTCCATCTACTGATCAGGGCAAACGACATCCAAAAGATTTGCATATATTTCAATAACAATAGAGCATCATGGCAAGCAAGAAAGAAATCAAAGAAATCATCCAATCACTCAATGGAAATAATTTTCATGCGACATGTCCGAACTGCTACGACGAGTTTAAGCTGAAAGATGCAGGGCTGTTCCACCTTGGCGATTTCACTCCTGAGGCGCTTGACTTGTACAAGGCGATGCAGGAAGGGCTAAAAGAGCGGCGGGCAGACCTCAAAGAAGAAAAGGCGAAAATCCCCCTGCGCTCCGAAACCGGTGCAAAAGCAGTGAATATAGGGTTTGTGCTTGAACGAATAGCCCCAACTTTGGACGGATTCACTTTTGACCAGAACGACTGCCGCGCCATGTTTGACCCGATCGATTATGTAATCTTCGAGGGGCTCAGCTCCACGGGAAAGGTCAATAAAATCATCCTGGTTGACATTAAGACCGGTGGTGCTCGCCTGAACTCTAAGCAGCGCCGGGTTAAGGAGCTGGTCGAGGACAAGAAGGTGGAATTTAGAACCTACAAGCGATGAGAGCTGACATGATTAAGTTCTTTGCCGTGCAGCGGCAGATATTTGGTGTATGTACCTGCTGTGGAGAGCTGTTTCGCCTGAGTGATGCGAACATGTATATGAAAAAGAAACCCATGCCTGATTGGATGGACAAGTTGGATCAAGCGGAAAGAAGGGTTGATCTTCAGGAAGCGAAGCTGCAGGAGCAGAAAAAGGAAATCCAGAATAAGGCTGGCGAAAAAGGCCGAAAACGGGCCATGAAAGCAGTTAGAAAAGTCGATCCCGTATTTACTCCAAACAAACTGAACCCTGACGATGCCAAAGTAATATTCCACCCGGTTGATTACCTGGTGTTTAATGGGATGAAAAAGAAACCCGAAATAAAGAACATCGTATTTCTGGATAATGTGATAAAGCGGAAAGAGCAAAAGTCCATTCAAAAGAGCATCGAAAAGACCATTGAGAAGGAAAACTACGAATGGATTACCGTTCAGGTATCTGAGACTGGGGTGGTGGAATATAAATGAGGTCAATATGAGCAATATCCCAAAGCACACCCTTTCCAAATCCACCTTTATGAAGGGCTGCCAATGCCCCAAGGCCCTGTATTTGAACAAGCACCATTATGAGCTTAAGGATGAAATATCTGCAGCCCAGCAGGCGATATTCTCCCGCGGGACCAACGTAGGAGAGCTGGCCCAGGGGCTTTTTCCTGGCGGTGTGGATGCTTCTCCTGCTGATTATTACAAGTTCCAGGAGAGCGTGGCAAAAACCCAGGAGTTCATTGCAGCTGGCGAAAAGATCATCTACGAAGCCGCCTTTCAATTTGACGGCGTGCTCTGCGCACTCGATATCCTGGTGAAGAAAAGAGGTGGCTGGTACGCCTATGAGGTGAAGAGCTCAACGAAGGTGTCGGAGACCTATCACCTGGACGCTTCCCTGCAGTATTATGTGATCACCAACGCGGGTATTGACTTGAAGGACATATCCATCGTGCATATCAACAACCAATATGTGCGCAATGGGCCTCTGGACATCGAGCAGCTCTTTACGATTGAATCCGTGCTGGAGGAGGTGAAGGAGCTTGTTCCCGGACATCCGAATAAAATAAGACAGCTTAAAAAGATCCTCAAGCTAAAGGAAGTCCCCGATATTGACATTGGCCCGCATTGTTCCACCCCCTATGGCTGTGACTTCCAGGGCCATTGCTGGAAGCATATACCCGGGGAACGCTCGGTGTTTAACTTATCCTATCCTGGCGGGAGGCAGTGGGACCTGCATGAT
>DTRK01000012.1 GCA_012965955.1 Flavobacteriales bacterium | reverse complement strand
ATTAACTCGCTATTCCTTGCATTGTTGTTTGTGTTACCTGTATCATTGAGTTGGGCAATTGATGATGATCAACGAAAGAAAGACTCCATATACATTGTGAAGAATTATGTGAAGAAGGAGTATGAAATCACCATGCGGGATGGAGTGAAATTGTTCACAGCCGTCTATTCACCGAAGGGTAAATCTGGGGACTATCCAATAATCCTCTTTCGGACTCCTTATTCATTACAGCCCTATGGGGAAAAGAACTACCGGCCAAATTTGGGGCCTTCAAGGCACTTTGCAGAGGAGAAGTACATATTCGTTTATCAGGATGTACGAGGCCGTTTTATGTCGGGTGGGGAATATGAGAATATGCGCCACCATATTGACCATAAGACGGGTAAGGAAATAGATGAGAGTTCTGATACCTATGATACCGTGGATTGGCTGATAAAGAATGTAAAGAACAACAATGGGAAAGTTGGTATGTGGGGCATTTCTTACCCCGGGTTTTATACTGCGGCTGGGATAATCAACACGCATCCTGCATTGGTGGCCGCTTCTCCTCAAGCACCGATTGCAGATTGGTTTTGGGATGACTTTCACCACAATGGAGCTTTCTTTCTTCCACATTGCTTTAATTTCTTCTACACATTTGGCAAGGCACGTCCGGAACTCACGAAGGAATGGGGAAAGCGATTTGACTACGGTACGCCTGATGGCTTTGAGTTTTTCCTGAATGAGCTGGGAGCACTTAGTCATGTTAACGAAAAGTTTTATCACGACTCGATAGCCTTTTGGAACGAGGCCATTAAGCATCCGGATTATGATCAATTTTGGCAAGCAATGAACATTTTACCCCACTTGACTGGGATAGGTGCAGCTGTTCTCACCGTTGGCGGGTGGTACGATGCGGAGGATTTATATGGGCCGCTTAAGATTTACGAATCGCTTGAAAAGCAAAATGCAGGAGGACGGTACAATGGGTTGGTTATGGGGCCCTGGCGACATGGGGGATGGAACCGTGATGATGGAACCAGGCTTGGCAATGCGTATTTTGGAGAATCGGGCAAACCTTCAGCTTATTTTCAAGAGAAAGTTCAGCTGCCATTTTTTAATTACTACTTAAAAGGACAGGGCGACTGGAGGGAGACAGAAGCACATATGTTCGAAACAGGCACTAACAAATGGCGTCAGTTTGAAAAATGGCCACCTGATGAACGCACATTTGTCAATCTATTCTTGAATGATAGTGGAAAGCTGGGTTACAGAGAACCTGACAGTTCTGGTGTGTACGACGAATATATAAGCGACCCTAATAAGCCGGTGCCTTATACGGAGGCGATAACCACGGGGATGACAAGGGAATACATGACGGATGATCAAAGATTCGCTGGCAGGAGGCCTGATGTACTGGTTTATCAAACCGATGTGCTGGGTGAGGACGTTACACTGGTAGGCGAGATTCTGGCACACCTATATGTGTCTACCTCGGAAACAGCAGCTGACTGGGTGGTCAAGTTGATCGACGTATTCCCCGCCGACCATGAAGCCTATGAACACACACCAGATCATATTAAAATGGGTGGTTACCAGCAAATGGTCCGAAGTGAAGTGATTAGGGGGAGGTATCGAAATAGTTTTGAAAAGCCGGAGCCCTTTATTGCCAATGAGGTAGCTGAAGTTGAGTTGACACTGTTGGATGTTTTGCACACTTTTAAAAAAGGACATCGCCTTATGATTCAAATACAAAGCACGTGGTTCCCGTTGGTCGATCGAAATCCTCAGAAATACGTGGACAATATCTTTCAGGCCAAGGATGGTGATTTTATCAAGGCGACCCACAGAGTGTACAGGTCGAAAGACCAAGCATCTCATCTCAAAATAGGTGTTTTGCCAAACTGATATGGAGGTTATTAAGGTTGTAGATCAAGCCACGGGACAATTCAATGGAGGCGAGATATTGGAGCACAAACCAATTGGCTTTCCACAGGATGGTGGTAAGGTCAGGCCGTATTCCAATTTATTCTACTGGGCCCATGCATGGACAGACGTGGGTAGCACCATAGGAGAACATCCACATCAGGGGTTTGAGATCATGTCATTTGTGCTGGAAGGAGAGATTGAACATTACGACAGTCAACAGCAGGGGTGGAACAAATTACCAAAAGGAAGCGCCCAGGTAATTCGTTCAGGTAGCGGTATTTCACATGCTGAAAAAATGCACAAAGGGTCTCATATGTTGCAAATATGGCTTGATCCAGATTTGAGTAAGGCCATTCATAAACCTGCCTCTTATGATGATTATCTCCCTGATAGTTTCGCTGAGAATGAAAAGGAGGGGCGGAAGGTGAAAGTATATGCTGGAGAAGGAGGGCCTATGAAATTGGATACACCTGGTATTGAGATTGTTGAGATAGGATTTGATAATGGAGACCATAATATTGTGGTGGATTTGGAGAAGATACATTCTATATATCTACTCAATGGCACCGTTTCTATTGAAGGTGAGGCACTTGACAAAGGAGATTTTGTAATATTGAGTGATAAAGCAGAAATTCAACTTAGCACTAATAATGAAGCTACAATATTCAAGATTTCTTCGCCTGTGAACGTTAATTACGCTACATATGGCCAAATATGAAGCTGTCAGGAAGGTGTAATTTGGCAATAATACTATATACATGAAAAGAATATCCATCACGCTTATTATTTCACTTGTGTCATTTACGCTCTTGGCTCAAAAGACATACATCTATTGCGGGAAATTAATCGATGTGAATAGTGAGACTGTGTTGAACGAGATCACGATTGTTGTTGAGGAGGATAAGATCATAAAAGTTGAACCCGGCTATCTGCCTGCCCTTGATAATGGCATTATTATAGACCTGAAAAATAAGGTTGTTATGCCGGGCTTGATCGATATGCATGTGCATCTCGAAGGAGAAATGAGCAGGAAGAGTTATATTGAGAGATTTACTCTTGATGATGCCGACGTGGCTTTCCAATCGCAAGTGTTCGCGCTAAGGAACCTCATGGCTGGGTTCACAACGGTGAGGGATTTGGGCGGACGTGGAGTCAATACTTCCTTGCGGGATGCTATCAACAAAGGTCTTGTTATAGGCCCTAGAATTTTCTCAGCAGGTAAATCCCTTGCTGTAACTGGTGGTCACGCAGATCCCACCAATGGATGGAGGGCTGACCTAATGGGTGACCCAGGATATTCTGAAGGCGTTGTGAATGGTGTGGATGATTGTAGAAAAGGTGTTCGTCAACGTTATAAGAACGGTGCAGACGTGATCAAGATAACGGCAACTGCAGGGGTCTTGAGCATGGCCAGGTCTAGCTCAAACCCGCAATTTACTGAGGAAGAAATACGCGCTATAGTTGAAACAGCTAATGACTTTGGAATGAAGGTGGCAGCCCACGCCCACGGTGTGGAAGGAATGAAGCGGGCCATAAGGGCAGGTGTTGCTTCAATTGAGCATGGCACACTGATGGACGAAGAGGTTATAAGTTTGATGAAGAAAAAGGGAACTTTTCTTGTACCAACCATAACGGCGGGTAAATCAGTAACAGACTCCGCTAAAATAAAGGATTATTACCCTGAAATGGTAACCCCAAAGGCGCTGGAGATTGGGCCCAAGATTCAGGCATCTTTTGGAAGGGCTTATGCGGCAGGAGTAAAAATAGCTTTCGGAACAGATGCTGGTGTTTACAAACACGGTTTGAATGGGCTGGAGTTTCAATATATGGTTGAAGCGGGTATGCCAGCGATTGAAACAATCATGGCTGCCACAATTAATGCTGCTGAACTTCTCGGTGAGCTAGAAAATATAGGCTCATTAGAGCCGGGAAAATTAGCCGATATCATTGCTGTTGACCAAGATCCTCTTGAACATATTGAAACAATGCAGAATGTGAGTTTCGTTATGAAGGGTGGGGTAGTGTACAAAAAATAGTCCCGTATTCAGCATTTATACATTTATGAGAATCACTGGACTATTCTCGTGATTACACTCTCTGTTACTGTCTGCTAATCAGTACCTTCACGAAATCACCTCACCTTTGCATTGTAAACATCTACGTGAAGCACATAAGACACGCTTCTCAACTCAGCGATAATCTTTCTTTCTGATAGATTTAGATACAAGCTTTCCTGTTAGCGCAAAGCACAAATAGAATGTAAAAGACAGAATAGAGCTGCTAAGTGCAACAATGGCGGCGAATGGTTTTGTGCTTTCATGCCAATGAAATTGATTGAAGAAATGGTTGTGGATGGCAATGAATAATGAATATTGAAAGCCTAAAAAGAAAGTGCTTCAATCAACAATAAAATTTCTAACAATTGAGGCTTTGTTTTTATGTGGATAAAATAAGGGGGAATACCATAACCTTATCTTATACTCGTCGTATATATTATGTTAAGGATCAACGGGATATAACCATGGAGATTGGACAATGGCAGACAACGCGAAATATTGGCTAGGGAGCACAATCCTACTTTGTATAGTGATGGGATTTGGCAGCGTTACTTCGGCTCAGGCGCCCGTTGCGGACTTTACAGCCAATATCACCTCTGGTTGTGGCCCTGTATCGGTGAGTTTCACAGACCAATCTACGAACAGCCCTAACCAATGGAATTGGGATTTTGGAAATTCAAATAACTCCATACTCCAGAATCCATCTGCTATTTATACGCTGCCGGGTACCTATACAGTTACGCTAACAGCCACAAACGGCAGTGGCAGTGACACGGAGGTGAAAACAGCCTATATTACCGTCTTTCAAAATCCCATAGCAGCTATATCTGCTGATACGACCAACGGTTGCATTCCGTTGAGTGTTCAATTCTCAGATGCATCTCTTCCTGGATCAGGTGTTATTGATGACTGGATTTGGGATTTTGGTGACGGCAATGTGTCCACATTGCAAAATCCCTTTCATGAATATGTCTTAGACGGGAGCTTTAGTGTGAGTCTAACGGTCACAGATACCAACGGATGTCAGAACACTATCTTTGAGAGTAACTTTATCAATCTAAGCATCCCAGGCACCGCTATCATCTCAGGTGGACCGATAGATACATGCGTATTCCCATTTACCGCTTCCTTTGGGGATCTGTCAATACCAGGTAGTTCCCCGATTGTAAATTGGTTGTGGGATTTTGGAGATGGAAGCCCAACATCTTCCTCTCAAAATCCAAGTCACAATTATACAACAGCGGGGTCTTATGATGTTACACTGATTGTGTCTGATTCCGTAGGATGCGTTGATACAGCGGTGTTTGCGAGCTATGTCAATCTAATCGACTTTCAGGCAGACTTTGTGCTGGATACCATGTCGTATTGCCCCAATTTCATCCTGGTTTTTTATGACTCTACTTCACCAAACCCAACCTCCTGGAATTGGGACTTCGACGATGGCAGTTCTTCGACGAGTCAGAACCCTCAACATTATTATGATTCTTCGGGTATTTACAATGTTACCCTGGTAGCTGAAAACGCGATAGGGTGTATAGACTCTGTTACTCAAGCCATTGATGTCAACACGCCCTGGGCGAGCTTTACGGTCGATACAAGTAAAAGCTGTGAAACTCCACTGGTGGTAAATTTTAATAGCACAGTTTCGGAATTTGTTATGAAGCCGCTTACGTATTCCTGGAATTTTGATGACGGTTCTGCGAACGTTAGTGTGCCCAATCCAACTCACAGCTATACCAGTGACGGTATTTATATTCCGTATTTAATTGTAACTGATGGGGCGGGTTGTGCTGACACCTTTTATCTCAGTGATCTCCCAGATACAATTGTGATAATTTCTCCGGTAGCCAATTTTACTATGGTGCCAGAATTTGGAGGCTGCGCACCGCTCACGGTAAACTTTACGGAGACTAGCTTCAGTGCCTTAAGCACAATTAACTCCTGGTCCTGGAATTTCGACGATCCTTTGTCAGGAGGGAATGACACCTCTACGCTACCCAATCCAATTCATACTTTCGACTCAATGGGGGTTTACAGTGTTGAACTTATTGTGGGCACCGATTGGGGATGTACAGATACAGTATCTATTGATGTACCCGTAGGTATAACACCGGTTCAAGTGGACTTTACCATGTCTGACACGATCGTGTGTCACAATGAAGTTGTGTCGTTCACAGATTTGTCTATTGATTCACTTAACAATTGGCTCTGGTGGTTTGGTAATAGCACCCAGAGTTCTACTGTTCAAAATCCTACATATGCTTTTATGGATACTGGAACCATGATTATTACCTTGATTGCAGGTCATAATGGGTGCAATGACACTATGCAACACTCCCTGGTGGTTATGCCTCCTATACCCATATTCACAGTTTCTCCTACTGTGGGTTGCACGGTGCCTCACTTCGCAACCTATACTGATATGTCTATCGGTGCAGAAACCTGGCTATGGGACTTTGGTGATGGTTTCACATCTACAGATACAAATACCACTCACACCTATACAGCCCCAGGTGATTATACGGTTGAGCTGGAGGTAACAAATTCCAATGGGTGCATCGCTTCAGAATTTGCATCGGTGGTGATTCCCGAGTTGAATGCAGATTTTACCACACCTGATACGCTGGGGTGTTTCTCTCTCACTAGTTTTTTTACTAATTCATCGACCTTTAATTATACCCCATCCTTGACAAGCTATGGTTGGTACTTCGGTGACGGGTATTTTAGTCCCTCTTCGAACCCTTCGCACTTATATCAGGATACTGGAGTGTACGAGGTTACATTGACTATTGTTGATTATTACGGGTGTATTGACTCATTGGTTGTACCGGATTATATCCACGTAAACGGCGTCTATCCTGATTTTTCATTTGATTTGACCACTGGTTGCACTCCTCTTACGGTGAATTCCGTGGACTCAACTGTTGGGACACTACCTATTGACAGCTGGGTTTGGAATTTTGGAGATGGCTCGCCCATGGACAGTACTCAAAATGCGACTCATATTTATTCAAACCCGGGAATATATTCGGTGCAGCTCACTGCGGCAGATTCCAATGGATGTTCGGATTCAATCAACTATCCAAATATAATTTCCACGAGCAGACCCATTCCCTCGTTCTCTTACAAATCACCAGTTTGTATTACAGAAGATATTGGAATTGTTAATAGTTCCTCGGGTGATGGAATCACCTACTTATGGGATTTTGGAGATGGGAATATTGATTCCGCAGCTAATCCTATTCATGGATATGCGGATACTGGTATCTATATTATTATGCTCGTTGTAACCGATAGTAACGGATGTGACAGTTCACTGTTCAGCTTTGTAACAGTTGAGCCTCCACCAACAGCAGGTATGATTGTTGACACTTTAAACACTAACTGCCCTCCGTTGGTCGTTTCCTTTCTGGACTCCTCATCAGGAAATGTAACGTCCTGGTTCTGGGATTTTGGGGATGGTGCAACTTCCGCCAATCAAAACCCGATTCACACATATTCATATCCCGATACCTTTGATGTGACGCTTGTTGTTTCCAATGCAACTGCTTGTGCAGATACGCTGGTGTTGCCTAATCTGATTAAAATAGGTGGGCCATATGGCTCCTTTACTATTAATCCTGATTCAGGTTGCGTACCCCTGGATGTGACTTTCCAGGCAAATGCGTACAACACAACTATTTACGTTTGGGACTTTGGGGATGGATTTATTGATTCAGTGTCTGGCAGTACCGTTATGCGCACCTATCTGAATGTAGGTACACCACATCCAGTTCTGATCTTAATTGATTCCCTGGACTGTCAGTTGCCGGCTCAATTACCTGACCCTGATTCATTGCTGATTGACGACCCTGCAGCATCATTCGGAAGTAGTACAACTTTGCTGTATAGTACACTTTGCGGAGTGGATACCGTGTATTTCTTCGATTCATCTACAGTACAGTCTCCTTATACAAGTATAATTTCATGGAATTGGGATTTCGGCGATGGTGGCTCTGACACGGTGCCTAACCCTTATAATATATATGCCGATACCGGAACATATACCGTTGTACTTCAGGTGGCCAATACATTGGGTTGCATCAAATATGACACGCTCACCATTGAGGTAGAGCTTGACACTATTAATGTTCTGACCGCGAGCGTGTCTTTGTATAATGATGTGTTATGTGGAGGTGATAATACAGGCAGTGCCACAGGATTAGCAATAGGCGGAACCATGCCTTATTCTTATTTGTGGTCAGATGATTCTGCTCAAACAACGGTTCAGAGTACTGGATTAATCGCCGGTGCTTATACTTTGTGGGTTGTTGATTCTAATGGGTGCACCGACAGCGCGACCATTACAATCAGCGAACCAGCAGTCTTAGCGGCTGATATAATCGATAGCTCGATGGTGACATGTAACGGATATGCTGATGGTACTGCCGAAGCTGTCGCGTCTGGAGGGACCGGAGCTTATACTTATCAATGGAATGATCCAAGTGCTCAAACCTCCTCTGTAGCTGCAAATCTTGATACGGATACACTCGTTATTACTGTGGCTGATTCCCTGGGCTGCACCGCTCAGGATTCCATTGTGATCACACAACCTAATGTTCTTATGCTTAGTAATGGTGGTCAAATTAATGTCACATGTTTTGGTGGTGCAGATGGGGAAGCGATTGCCAACACAACAGGTGGCACCCCTCCATATACCTACTTGTGGAGTACTGTTCCGGTGCAGACCGATACGATCTTGGATAGCCTGGTCGCAGGCAATTATACTGTCACAGTACAGGATACATTCAATTGTGTTGATAGCCTGATCTTCGTCATCACGGAGCCTCCTGAACTGTATGCACAAGTCATAGATACGACCAGCATTGGATGCTATGGACAATCAACAGGAGAAATATTGATAAAAGCATATGGAGGGGTGCCACCGTACACGATTGATTGGCCAGGTGTAGGAGACACCGGTACTACCGCTGATTCACTCTGGTCGGGAACTCACTTTTATAATGTTACTGACGCTTCGGGGTGTACATATTCCGATAATGTTTGGCTGTCCCAACCTGGTGAAATCGTTGTAGCTATAAATGTAGGAGATGGAGTCATCTGCACAAATGGGTCAGACTCTGTTCAGGCATCGGCTGTTGGCGGAACTCCACCACTCACTTATGTTTGGAGTGGCTTGGGAACCGGTACTTCCTGGAAATCAGTAACACCTGCTACTACTACGACATATCAATTAGATGTTACAGATGGGAATAATTGTAATGTGCAAGACAGTGTACAGATAATCGTTTACGAACTCATCAAGGTAGGAGTATGGGCAGATACTGTTTGTGTGGGTGATAGCATTGCCCTGGAGGTGTACATTACTGAAGGGATGCATAGTTCCTATTCCTATGTCTGGGATTTTGGGGATGGTGTGATCGATACCACAGGTGATACCAATGCATCTCACGTTTACAGTAATGTGGGATCTAGTTTGATAAATTTAACTGTTATTGGGCCCGATGCTTGTGTCACAGATTCATTGGTGTTCGATATGGTTACCATCTTGCCGTCTCCCGTCGCTTGGTTTTCTGCGAGTGCTTATATCACCAATACTTCTAACCCGTTAATTAGCTTCACCGATCAATCGATTGGCAGCGTGTTTGGTGATGTGATCAGTTCCTGGTATTGGGATTTTGGGGACCAGTCTTATTCTGACTACCCAAGCGTAAGTCATTCGTATCTGGATTCAGGCACCTATACAGTCACACATAGCGTAGTGAATCAATTGGGGTGTACCGATACTGTAACAGTGGATATTAGGATCAACCCAAACTTTGAGATTGAAGTTCCCAATGCATTTACTCCCGATCCAAACGGTGGAAATGGAGGTGCTTATGTTGTCGATGCATTGGACAACAATATTTTCTACCCCATAACGAAATTTGTGGAGGAGTTTCACATGACCATTTTTAACCGTTGGGGGGAGATGGTATTTGAATCGTTTGACCTTGCCATTGGCTGGGATGGATATTATCGCAGCGTGCTGAGCCAGCAGGATGTGTATGTTTGGAAAATTGAGTTGCGATATATTGACGGTAGCGTGTATCAACAAATTGGAGATGTAACATTGGTGAGATGAAGGATATTGTACGGCAACATATTGTTTATATGGTCTTGACCATGTTCATCACGGTGGCGGCCGAATCAACCTGTGCCCAGAAGAAGATGAGCAAAGAGGACAAAAAACTCAAGCAGGAAGCTGACTATTACTTCAGCTTTAAAGATTATAAAGGAGCACTGGCTATATATAAGACATTGCTTCATGGAAAAGATAGTTCACCGGAACTCAATTACAGAACTGGAAAGTGCATTTTGGAGACCCTTAAAGACAAAAAGGCGGCCTCTGTGTTCTTTGAAAAGGCAAGTGAAGGTGGGTATAAAGAGTCCTATTTTCATTTGGCTCAATGGTATCACTTCCAGGAGCAATTTGACAAGGCGCATGAGTATTACAAGAAATACAATGAAATTAAATGGAAGAAAAGGATTCATAAAGAAAATATGGGGCATTACCTGCAGTCATGTGCAACAGCGCAAAACATGATTGATAATCCAGTTGAGGTCAGCATTGAGAACATGGGGGAATCGATCAATTCCAAGCATTCTGAATATGTGCCCGTCATATCCATGGATGAAGCATACATGATATTCACATCGAGGCGGCCTGGAAGTACCGGTGGTAAAATCGATCCCTATGGACGATATTATGAAGATGTTTATATCAGCAAACAGGAAAGAGAAGTGTGGACCAAACCAGAACTCATTGGATCCAATATTAATTCGGAAAACCATGATGCCAGTGTGGGGCTGTCCGCTGATGGTTTTACCTTAATAACTTATAAGACCAATGAGGAGGGTACAGGGGGTGATCTTTATTGGTCCTTGTTGGACGGAGAGGTATGGCAGGCACCTTCTAAGTTTCCGAATGGAATTAACACGTCATATTTTGAGCCAAGTGCGAGCTTTTCGCCAGATATGAAGGAGCTGTACTTTTCCTCCAATCGGCCAGGAGGGCTTGGAGGACTGGACATCTACAGTGTCAAACGATTGCCAAATGGAGAATGGGGATTACCAAAGAACCTGGGGCCTGCAGTCAACACCGTTTTCGATGATGATGCTCCTTTTATCCATCCGGATAACATGACGCTTTACTTCAGCTCCAAGGGCCATGAGACCATGGGTGGTTACGATATATTTAGGGCAGCAAAGAATGACGACGGCTCATGGGGAGCGGTGGACAACCTTGGATACCCAATCAATACAACTGATGACGACGCCTATTTTGTTCTTTCTGCTGATGGGAGGAGAGGTTACCTGTCATCAAGCAGAAAAGGAGGGTTTGGGGAGCAGGATATCTATGTGGTGCACCTGACCGATGATGTTGGCGACTTGACTATAGTCAAAGGGGTAGTCAGTATTGCTGTAAATGATTCTACAGTAATCCCTTTCGGTGCTGTAATATCAGTAATAGATTTGGAGACCCATAGGTTGCAAGGTATTTACAGATCCAATTCGTCAACAGGCAAATTCCTGATAGTGATACCACCTGGGAAAACATACCAAATGGAAGTAGCTGTCGAGGGTTATGAACCTGTGCGCCGGGATTGGTACTTTGATTATGATGCAGGCTTCCGAACTATCTACAATTCTATTGAATTAACAAGCAGAATTGAAGAGACAAACAAAGATGCAGAATAGATATATACCTATATTGATTGCGTTGATGCTGACTCCGCCTCTCTTGACGCAAGGGCAGGACCCGCAGTTTTCGCAATTCTATGCTGCACCGATGTATCTCAATCCAGCATTCACAGGCAACACCGTACAAGGCCGGGTTACCGCCAATTACCGTAAGCAATGGATAAAAGTACCAGGTGCGTTCACCTCATATAGCTTCTCATACGATCAGTTTTTGAGAAAGTACAAGAGTGGGATAGGTCTTATGTTTATAAATGACAAAGCGGGGAGTGGGGCCCTAAAGTACAGTAGTATAGGAGGATTGTACTCCTATGTTTTTAATCTAACCAGGACAGTTGGAATAAGGGCAGGGGTTCGGGCATCATACATCAGCCGTGATCTGGATTTCTTCTACCTGAAGTTTGCGGATCAGATAATCCGTGATGATCCTTTCGGCACTATTGAAACATTTGACAGAATTGGCAAGACTTATTTTGATTTTGCAACGGGTGCAGTACTGTTTTCGCAAAGTAGCTGGATAGGGTATTCCTTTGATCATTTGAACCGGCCAAATGAGTCATTTCTTGGGCAGGATACCAGACTACCCATCAAGTATACCGTGCAAGGCGGATATAAATATGTATTGACAGAAGATGTGAAGGGAAATGCGTTGGAAGATATAACGGCAGTTGTAATTTACAAGGGGCAGCAGGAATGGGATCAGGTGGATATGGGGGCCTATTACAGGCACAAGATGATGATTGTGGGGATTTGGTACAGGGGAATCCCCGGCTTGAAGACGTACAAGCCCGGTTATTCTAACAGTGATGCAATTGTCATTATGCTGGGCCTAAGGGTCCAGGATTACTTCCACTTTGGATATAGCTATGACGCTACAATTTCTAAACTGGGAATTGGCACCCAGGGTTCTCACGAAATAGCCCTGATCTACGAATTTGCTCAACCGGAGTACAAGCGCAACGGCAAGAAGCAGAACTTTATGGTGCCTTGTACCAAAATAACATTTACGCAGTAATAACAACAAACGAGTGGAATTAGAACGACACTCTAAGTAAAAACTACGTGGAGAGCACTAGGCTGCCCTTTTAGCAGAATAGTCAAACCACTCATCGCGCAAAGTGTACTTAATAAAAATAATTTTTTCATAATTCCATCTGTTTGCAGTCCAAATATAACGAACGCCCTGATACAGCTCCATTTTTGTTTATTCACAAAAATAGGTTTATAACCTCCAGTCTATCGTATAAAGATGCCTCTCTTTTGAGTATATTTGAATCATGAAGAAGGTCCACCACTTGCTTCTCTCCTTTACTGCTTTGGTCGCATTCGAACTGAGCGCGCAGCCTACTAACCAGGATTGCCTGGGTGCAATTGCTATTTGCCAAACTTTTTTTGCGGAATCGAATGCATATTCTGGTACTGGTAACGTACTAAACGAAATTAACCCAGCAACGAGTTGTTTAGCGTCAGGAGAGAAAAACGACGTATGGTACACATTTACCGTACAAACTTCAGGATCACTTTGCTTCACCATTACCCCCAATCTTGCAACAGATGATTATGACTGGGCGGTATTTGACTTAACGAGTGCCAGCTGTTCAGATATTTTTGGCAATCCTGCCCTGGAAATCAGTTGTAATTTTGATCCCGCTACAGGTGCTACTGGCCCTAACGGGCTGGGTGGCCCCCAAAATGAATCTTGTCTGACCGTCACCGCGGGGGAGATCTATGTGGTGAATGTGAGTCAGTTCTCTCCATCACCGAACGGCTATACCATTGATTTTTCAGCGTCTGGTGCCAGTATTTTTGACAATAGCTCTCCTGTAATTCAGACCGTTGATGACACTGTGATAAACTGTGGTGATGCAAGCATCACATTTTCATTTTCGGAAAGTGTGCTGTGCAGCACCGTTGATGATGGGGATTTTACACTTTCTGGCCCTGGTGGCCCCTATACGTTATCTGGTGTGACAGGAGCGGCGTGCGCTGGGGGAGGTACGCAGGAAATTCAGTACACAGCCAATATATCACCAGCTATTTCGGCGGGGGGAAGTTTCAGCTTGTGCATGACATCAAGTGCAGGAATCACTGATCTATGTGGTAATGTAGCTCCTGCCACTTGTTTACCTTTCACAGTAGCTGGGTTGAGCATATCTGCTGTCTCGATTGTAGATATCACTTGTTTTAATACAAGTACAGGCTCTGCTACAGTAGCTGCATCTGGTGGCCAGGCGCCCTACACCTACGTTTGGAGTACTTCACCGTCACAAACAGGGGCGACTGCTGTTGGGTTGAGTGGGGGATTTTACGCAGTTACAGCAACGGATAATGATGGGTGTAGCGGTACGATTACGGTAACCGTGCTGGAACCTAAAGTGATACCGACTAGCTTTGATGTTACATGTGATAGTCTTGGGTGCGATGGCAGTGCCTCAGTATCACCTGTTGGTGGCACCTCGCCTTATAGCTATCAGTGGTATGATCAGTCTTTCAATCCCTTAGCTGGAGAAACTAATTCAAGTATCAACAATCTATGTGCCGGGGCCTGGTGCGTGGTAGTGACAGATAATGCCAATTGCAAAGATACAACCTGCGTCACAATTCTGTTGCCGGCAGTTAATATTACTCCAACATTGACAAGCTGTATTGGCTACTGTGATGGAGTTGCTGCGCTAACGGCAAATGGCGGGCTGGCGCCATTTACTTATCAGTGGCAAAACCCTCTCGGTGTTCCTATAGCTGGCGAGACGGATTCTATATTAGACAGCCTTTGCCTGGGCACGTATTATTTAGACATCCAGACTGCTAATGCCTGTAATTTGGTGGATAGTGTTGAGATCTTGGATCCACAAGTGGTGGATGCGAATATCAATACGTTCAAGGACGCGTGTTTCGGCACCTGTGATGGAAATGCGGCGGTTACAACGTCTGGGGGCTTATCCCCGTATACGTATACCTGGGATGACCCAAACGCTCAAACATTGGCCTTGGCCACCGGCCTATGTGCCGGGACTTACATCGTGTCCGTAACAGATGCCAATGGTTGTGGCCCTGATATAGATACCATTACCATTGGCACTAATCCCGAAATTATCACAACAATTACTGTTATTGATCAAAATTGTGATTCCGTTGACGGCTCAGCTACCGCAGTAGTGACAGGAGGTATTGTGCCCTATTCGTACTTATGGGACAACGCAGGAGCCTCAACTCTGGCCAATGCACTTGGGTTGTTTGCAGGAACTAACTTGCTGGTAGTGACAGATAGCAGTCAATGTACAGATAGTGTCACCGTTCTAATTGGTTATGCGGATAGCGCGAAAGCTATGATTAATGTAGATCAACCGATTACCTGTACAGGTTTGTGTGACGGAGAATTATCTGTAGTTGGAATCAGTGGTGATACTATAGTTAGTCAAGTCTGGAGTATAAAAGATACGGTTCCTTCAATTGACAGTCTCTGCCCGGACACCTCCTTCAGCGTGACGGCTTATAATCAAGATGGGTGCCCAACAGTACTGACAGTGCTACTTACGGAACCGGAATTGATAACGTCTACCATCTCATCGAGTAGCGAGACTTCTTGTAATAGTCAGGACGGGTCTATTACCTTATCACCTGCAGGAGGTACTCCGCCTTACACTTTTACCTGGTCACCTGTAATAAGCACAACGGCATCTGTTGGTAATTTATCTGCGGGGACTTACTCTGTAACACTCGACGATGCAAATAACTGTCCGCCTGATAGCCAGACGGCTACTCTGGCAGTGCCACCTCCCATAGTGCCTGCGACTGTTCCCGCTCCAGCTTCCTGTTTTGGATTTATGGATGGCAGCGTTATTGCCTCAATAACAAGTGGTGGGGCATCTCCTTATACATTCACATGGGATGCAAGTGGATCAGTGGCAGGTACAGACTCAACTTCATCGAATACCGTTCTGGGTGCCGGTACTTACACGGTTTCGGTGACAGACATCAATAATTGTCCTATCACCACTTCTTCTTCCGTGGTGGTTGAACCAGATCAAATAAACACCGTTCTTAACTTTTATTGCATAAATGGGGAAGGCGCCATATCCAGCACAACTACAGGAGGAACACCTGGATATGACTATATATGGTCAAATGGGTCGATATTTTCAGAACTAACACTACTGGACCCAGGCACTTATTCGGTAACCGTTACAGATGTTGTTAACTGTCCTCCTGACGAAGAGACCGTTGTAGTATTGCCGTGTGACGTAGAGATCCCGACAGCTTTTACGCCTAACGATGACGGTGAGAATGACCTGTGGGATCTCAAGAACCTCCAGTTCTTTGCCGAATCCCAAATATCTGTTTATAACCGTTGGGGTGACCTTGTATACAAAACTACGGGATATGACAACCCGTGGGATGGCAAGCACAGGGCTACCGGAATCGATTTACCAACTGCAGTATATTACTACGTGATTGAGAATGTAGCGGAAGATTATGTAGCTGAAGGAAGCAGGTTGGTTGGGTATGTTACCATAGTTCGTCCATGAGAGAGAAAAGATATCTATATACTGTGCTTGTCGCAATGTGTTTGCTGGCAGCAACATTTGTCCATGCACAGCAACCACCCCAGTACAGCCAGTTCATATTTAATAATTTCCTAATTAACCCCGCAGTGGGAGGCACCAATGATTATATAGACATGAAGTTAGGGTATAGAACTCAATGGGTAGGCTTTGGTGCTCAACCGGTTACGTATTTATTCAGCATTCATTCGCCAGTGCATTTTGGTAATAGGGAGCCCGGTAAGCTGGAGGATAGAAATCACCATTCATTGGGAGGATATGTAACTAAGGATGACACTGGGCCAATTGGCAAGCTCAATTTCTATGGATCATATTCCTACCACATACGCCTGGACTATTCACTGTATTGTTCATTTGGTTTCTTTGCAGGTGCGAAACAATATTCCCTTGATGCAGAAGGGCTTACCACACCGAACGGCACAGAGTTTTTGCCTTCAATTTCTACGATCACCCCAGATGCTGCTGTGGGATTCTGGATATATTCCAAGAAATACTTTGGAGGGGTAGCTGTTCATCAGCTGGTACCACTGGAGCTGGATGGAACCAGCAATATTTTGGCGATGCATTATTTCTTTACTGGAGGCTATGTTATCAAGTTGAGAAAGATAGAATCCAAACTCATTCCTTCAGCTCATGTTAAGCTTGGGTGGCTCACACCGGTGCAGGCGGATTTGATGGTAAAATTTGATTATCAAAGCATTCTTTGGGTAGCACTCGCATACCGAAAGACAGATGCCATTATCGGAATAGTAGGATTTAATGTCCGGAATGCATTTCAGCTGGGATACGCCTTTGATTTCACCACATCCAAACTAAGGAACTACAGCTCCAACACGCACGAAATCATTATTTCGTATAAGTTCAAGCCGAGAAAGAGAATGCGGGATACGAAATGTCCGGATTGGGGATAAGCAATTACAGATTGGTAATTTTGGATTGATGCTTTCGAATGGATGGTTTTGATCAAGGGGCTTAGGTGAATCTTTCTGGCTTAACGCCTTCGTGGTAAATTAGCAATGATCGGATGGAAATATCTCAATCCTGGCAATATTGCCTGATGTAATTATAGGCTTTGAGGTATCCGAGATCACCAGATTTTTGAAGGTCTTCGCAGCATCCAGTCTTATCTTCAAGGAAATATTTGACATTGCCACGGTTAAAGAGTGCTTCAGCCAGAACAGGTTTCATGGCCGCGGCCTTATTAAATTCTCTCGTGGCCCCTTTGTGGTCTTCCAGTATTGTCTTTACATTTCCCCTCTTATTACAAGCGTCAATCTCCTTCTCAGCCAAATCAATGGTCATGTTGAAGTCTACAATAGCCGCCTCAAAATCTTGTAATATGAATTTAACTGAACCTCTGGCCAGGTAAGCCCGTGCAAACTCCTCATCCACCTTGATAGATTCGTTGTAATCTTCAAGTGCACCCTTCATGTCGTCGGCGTCTTGCTTCGTGTTTCCCCTGAGCAGAAAGTCAATAGCCGTAGTGGGTTCGCCTGTCTTGGGTTTTACTTTCTTATCCTTGGTCGCAGCAGTCTTCACAGCCTCCTTGGACTTAGCGTCGGGACTCTTGTCTTGAGCGGCAGCGACAGTAGTTAATATGCAGAGCGCAGTAAAGAAAACGACATTCTTCATGAAAATCGGGTATGCCAGATCAATATTATCTCTTTCCGGTGCAATAATTACGGATATACGTGATATTTATCACTATTGTTATGTTAATAGTACGATCTGCGAAGTACGAATATTTACGAATATGCGAATGAGAAAATGGCTGATACCTGAGATTAACTGAGCCATTATTTGATATGTTATACGGGATAATGAGCAATGATGGATGGTGTGAAATATCTCAGATCCGGAATTAAGATAATTTGGTTTAGCGCTGTTATTTTAAATTATCACGATACGGTAAGACGCGGCAACTAATATTCTTACTACATTTACTGACACCAATCCAACCTTATGAGACTTTCACGATACACCTTTGTGTTAATCGCCTTGATAACAGCCCTGTCTTTGAGCGCATGTAAAAAGAGGAAGCTCAACAAACAGACAACTACTGCGGAAGACAATGCACTTGCTGAAGACGTGTTTGATGATATATTTAAGAATATCAACGAGGCAGCTGATGAACAGAACCTGGATGGAACAGCTAAAATGGGAT
>DTRK01000011.1:4476-18589 GCA_012965955.1 Flavobacteriales bacterium | reverse complement strand
TTGTGGAAGGCATGTGGAGAATATTGCAGCACGATGTGCCCGACGACTTTGTTTTGGCGACAGGAGTAACTCACTCTGTTCGAGACTTTGTTAACATGGCATTCGGTGAAGTAGACATTAAGGTGCGATGGGAAGGTGAAGGTGTGGAAGAGAAAGGGTACAACGATGAATCAGGTGAAGTTCTGGTTGAGATCGACAAGCGCTACTTTAGGCCAACTGAGGTTGAAATGTTAATTGGAGACGCTTCGAAAGCGGAGAAAGAGCTTGGTTGGAAAGCGCAATGTTCATTACAGGAGATGGTAAGTGAGATGATGAATGCAGACCTTGATTTGTTCAAAAAGGACGAATACTTAAAAGAGGGAGGCCACAAAGTTCTCAACTACCACGAATAAATGGAAAGCCACTCTAAAATCTATGTTGCAGGCCATACAGGAATGGTGGGGAGTGCTATCTGCAAAGAACTGGAATCGCAAGGGTATGGCAATATAGTAGTTAGAACGTCTTCTGAACTCGACCTTGCTGACCAGGCGTTGGTAAACCAGTTCTTCGCAGAGGAAAAACCAGAGTACGTTTTTTTAGCAGCTGCAAGAGTGGGGGGTATACGCGCTAATAACGAATTTCGGGGCGAATTCATATATAGCAATTTGGTGATTCAGTGCAATGTTATCCACGCCTCATACAAAACGGGCGTTGGGAAGTTGCTCTTCCTGGGCTCTTCCTGCATTTACCCAAAATTTGCAGACCAACCTTTGAAGGAGGAATATTTGTTGACAGGAGACCTGGAGCCTACGAATGAGATGTACGCGATTGCCAAGATAGCGGGCATCAAAATGTGTGATGCTTATCGAAGTCAGTATGGCTGTAATTTTATAAGCATTATGCCTACTAATCTCTATGGAACAAACGACAACTTCGACCTTCAAAATTCCCACGTGCTGCCAGCCCTATTAAGAAAATTTCATGATGCCAAGCTAAATAATGACCCTTCAGTGCAAGTTTGGGGAACGGGCAAGGCCAGGAGGGAATTCATGCATGTTACTGACCTGGCAAAGGCTTGCCTGTTTCTTATGGAAGAGTATGACGAATCCGGTTTGCTAAATGCAGGAACGGGTGAGGATATTACAATTGAAGATTTAGCCCTGACCATTCGTGACATCGTTGGCTACGAAGGAGGAATCACTTTTGACACCTCTAAGCCCGATGGAACACCACGCAAATTGTTGGATGTATCCAAGTTGCACGACCTTGGGTGGAAGCATGAAATTGGGTTGCACGAGGGGATCACGAAAGTATACGAGGAAGTCGTTGGAGTGGAGCCCTTCGCCTAGTTCACAAAAGGTAAAGCTGATCGTATGAGCAAGCTAACCATCATTTTCATTGCCTTCGCCGTTTGTTCACTTTCATTGGCGCATGGGCAAGATTCGATTTTAACCTTAGGCAACGCTTCCTCTGATGCGCTGTTTCTCAAAGAACTTGATGGCCTTACAAAGCTGCGCCGAAAGGAAATTACAAGGTTTAATCTACACTCTTCATTTGAACCAGAGATAAGTCGTTTTGCGCTGCATGCCACAAAAGGGACCCCGGCTATTGGGTCTGAAAAACCAACCAAGTCAAGAGGGTACCTCTACCGTAAACTCAAACTTGAGCACTTCATCAAGATCGACACGGGGGATTTTTATTTACTTGTGAATCCAGCTTTCAATTTTGAAGCAGGCAAGGACTTGCTTGACGAATCAGGGAAACAGCTCTATGTGAATACGCGAGGCCTATCGCTGCACGGAAAAATTGGCCGCAATGTCAGTTTCTATTCAAGGCTGTATGAAAATCAAGCTTTCTTGCCCACATACCTCGATGATTTCGTATCAGAATACGATGTAGTTCCGGGGCAGGGCCGTATTAAACCTTTCAAGGAGACTGGGTACGACTATGCGATGGCATCTGGCGTGGTTTCTTTTTCGCCCAACAAGCGACTCAACATTCAGTTTGGGAATGGAAAGCAGTTTCTGGGAGATGGCTATAGATCGCTTGCCTTATCGAGAAATGCTTTCAATTACCCATTTATCAAATTCACATCCTGGTTTGGCCCCTTGCAATACACGAATTTGTTCATGAGCTTACAAAACCTGAATGTGGTATTGCCTACTTCTGCTGTGACAGAGCGCAGATTCCAAAAGAAGATAGGTACGATTCACCATCTCGACTGGGCGATCAATGATCACTTTACCATAGGTGTTTTTGAGCAGATGATATGGGGAGCGTCGGATTCCGGGGGGAAATTCGAGACGAATGAGGATGCCTTGAGTTTTATTAACCCCATTCCATTTATACGGCCAATGCAATATGGGCTCTCTGATGAGAACAACGTTTTACTGGGAATGAACTGTAAGGTGATGTGGCCCTCAAAGACGATGTTTTATGGTCAGCTAATTATAGACGATTTAAAGACAAATAAAAATGGGTTACAACTGGGCATTAAATCATGGGCAATTAATAGACTTACCTGGAGGTTAGAGTTTAATCAGGTAATGCCTTGCACCTACGCGCATACCGATTCAACACGTAATTTTGCACACTACAATCAGGCACTTGCGCATCCCTTGGGCGCTGGATTCTCAGAGCTTTCTTCGTCAGCGTCTTATTCTTTCAGGGATTTCTTTATAGTCTTGCGAGCAAATTATGCGAGCTACTATGACGATGAGGGTCAGTACCATTGGGGTACGAACATCTTCAAATCTGATAACGATAAATCGGGGTCGCGTAGTTTAGCTAAAATGGCAACACTCTGGTATCAGAGCGTCAGGGTGGGTTATGAATTAAATCCAGTTACTGGCATGCGGATCTCACTCGGATTCAATAATCGAATTGAGAAGACGATGGGAAGTGTAGGGGAAGCGCAATATGTATTTCTGTCCTTTAGTACGAATATTCCAAATAGAATATATGATTTCTAGAACCTATAGCCCTGATTTACGTATGTTTGCGGGAATTTGGATTTTGAGGTGAAACAATGATCGGAGAAGAGAAAATATTATTGGTTGGGTTTGTAACTTCCTTCCTGGTTGTGCTGCTCAGTACGCCGGCACTAATTAATGTGGCGGTGAAAAAGATGCTGGTGGATGAACCTGATGAGAAGAGAAAACTCCACAAAGCCAGCATCCCCTCGGTAGGTGGAATCATCATATTTGCGGCTACCTTGTTTTCATATGCTCTTTGGTTTCCAGCAGCAAGGCAAGGGGGCCAGACCGTCATTAACTCAGATTTAAAATATATAGTCGCCACACTGCTCATCTTGTTTTTTGTGGGTATTAAGGACGATATTATTGGAACATCTCCTGTCAAGAAATTGGTGGCACATTTCATTGTGGGTCTCATATTGGTCACCATGGCTGATATTAGATTGACCAGCATGCATGGTTTGTTTGGCGTTCAGGCCCTTCCGGAGTGGGCCAGCGTCTTTTTGTCCCTTTTTACATTCATTGTTATTTCCAATGCATTTAACCTGATTGACGGGATTGATGGCCTGGCAGCGGGTATTGGGTTAATTACCTGTGTTGCATTCGGAATATGGTTTTTTATTGCGGGAGAGCTTACTTATGCTAGCCTGGCCTTTGCCTTGGCAGGATCCCTTCTCGCATTTTTAATATTTAATTTCTATCCGGCAAAAATATTCATGGGTGACTCAGGTGCCTTGATTATCGGACTCATTGTATCTATATTGGCGATCAAGATGATAGAATTCCCTCGAAACCATCTCCCCCCAGATTTGATGGGACTTTCTAAACCTGTTTTTGCAATAGCTGTTCTAATCTATCCCTTGTTTGATACTTTAAGAATTTTTATCAACAGAACAGTGAAGGGCCAGTCTCCTTTTACTCCAGACAATAAGCACATGCATCATCGCTTGCTCAAAATTGGACTCTCCCAACGGCAAACAGTGCTAACTCTCTACTTTGTGAACATACTGATCATTTCACTGGCTGTTGTTACAATGGGATTAGAGGCGAGTTACTCACTTTATATTGTTGGCGGTACGGCAATCGTCTTGGCGCAAATCCCGTTTTTTATTAAAAAGAAATTCGATTGACCCTGATATGCCTGCCATTCACAAATGGAAACAGATTGTATCAACCCTTCCTCTCGTCACGATATTTTTAGTAAGCGCTAATTCTTGTTTTGCCCAGCCTGCATATTTGCCCCTGATTCGGGACTATAATGCACTGTTCGATACTCAGGCGGGCTTGACTAGCTCGGGATTTCACAGCTCGATCCGCCCCTTCATGAGGTCGCAAGTAAATGAACTGATCGATCTTGACTCAATTCTAGAGGACGCCACTCCGCAATTCATGGAGTTTGCCCTGGGGGAGGACAGAGCAGAAGGAGAGAATTCTTTAGAAATTTATCCTTTGCTTGATCTCGGATATGGCCAGGAGTTCGTATTGGGAAACAATTATTCTGTAACTGGTTTAGGGCTTTCCGGTGTGCTGACACTGGGAGAAAAGGTAGCGGTTGCTGCCGCCTATAACACGGCAAACAGAGGATTTGTAAACTACGTTGATTCCTTTGTGCATACCACCGAAGTAGTACCTGGGCTTGGGTATGCACACCCAACCCAGCAGGGATATGCGTATTCGAATTTTGAGGGTTATGTGTCCTTCTCCCCCTCGAGTTATTTTAACCTTCAACTTGGGCAGGGTAAGAATTTCTTTGGCAATGGCTACCGATCACTTTTATTGTCAGATGTAGCCAATAATTACCCGTTTTTCAAAATCAGCACCTCGGTATGGAAGATTAAATACGTGAATCTATTCACCATGATGAACAGCGTACAAGGTTCGGGTGGAAATCCGAACAATTACCAGAGAAAATATGCATCTTTCCACTATCTGAGCTGGAACGTTGCCAAATGGTTGAACATCTCTCTTTTTGAATCCATTATTTGGACAGGTGAGGACAGTTCAGGAGTTAGAGGCTATGACGTCAATTACCTTAACCCCATCATCTTCTATCGCCCTGTTGAGTTCTCGTTAGGGTCATCTGACAATGCAATCATTGGAACCAACATAGCTGTGAAGCTCAGTAAGTCAGTCCTCTTATACGGGCAGGTTGTTCTGGATGAGTTCTTTCTCGTTCATATTAGAGCGCGAGACGGCTGGTGGGCCAATAAGCAGGGTTTTCAATTGGGGATTAAGGCTTGGGACCTATTAAAAGTGAAGGGGCTCTCTTTTATGTTGGAATATAATCGCGTCCGCCCATTTACCTACTCTCATGGGCTGAAAATTCAAAACTACTCGCATTTTGATCAACCACTGGCCCATCCCCTGGGTGCAAGCTTCCATGAGACAACCTCTTTTTTGAGGTATGCCAAAGGACCATTTACCGTTGAGGGTTCCTTAGTTTACGCAGTGAAGGGAGTTGATTCTTCAGGCTCGAATTATGGAGGTAACATCTTTTTGGATTTCAACACACCACGCACCAAGGAATATGATAATTACATAGGGCAGGGGATCGCTACAACAGTAATAATAGGGGGAATTAGAGCGGCGTATCTCATTTATCCTGCTACCAATTTGAAGCTGGAAATGGGCCTTAGTGTTAGATCCCAATCATCGCTCATTGACAATGCCAATTCCACGCTCTTCACCATAGGATTAACCACCGCCTTAAAAAACAAATACCACGATTTCTAATTGTTGTTCACATGAAATCTAACGACAGTAAGTTTATCCCGCTGATTACTACAGTATCAATCTTGATACCTATTGTTGTAGCTATTCTAATGCGCCTGCCTGGCCAGCAGGTTTTTGGGGATCTCAGCATTTTGCCCTTGTTTCATGCAACACTCAATGGAATTACTGCCGTTTGTCTGGTTTCAGGTTTCATTCTGATTTTGAACAAGAAAAGAGCCGCACATAAATTCTGTATGCTAGCTGCATTGTCTCTTTCCAGTGTCTTCCTCGTGTCGTATGTTATTTACCACTTTGATGCAGGTCACGTTGCCTATAATGGAGTGGGTACCATCAGAACTGTGTACCTCACGATTCTTGTGTCTCACATTATTCTGGCGACTGCAATCCTGCCTTTGGCACTCTTTACGGTGTATCGGGGACTAACAGATCAGCTTGATAAGCATAGGCGAATTGCGAAGTGGACATTACCTATATGGCTGTATGTAGCCATTACCGGTGTTGTGATTTACGTTATGATGCAGGAATCCTACAATCTTTAATCACAGGTACATTTGGTTATCTGATTGTAACCATTACCTTCGCGTTTTCGTAAGGGAGGGTCGTTCTTTAAAATATTATTGCACAGCTGCGTATAACAAGCGAGGGCTTGGTGCCTGCCTGGTGGCAGGCTGGTACTTGGCATGACTTATCAAGAAAGGTGGAGGGATTTAGCCCTTTGAAACCTTGGCAACCATCCAGCACATATCTCGAACGCGATATTTGCGGGAAATGGTGCCACATCTAATCCCGCACATAAATGTGTTATGTGAGAGAAAGATGAGTCGGAAAAGGTAAGCGGTTATCCGCGATATTAACCTCTTCTGACAATAGGTCAGGAGAGGTTTTTTTGTGAAAAAGGTGAGTGAGCTATTCGAAATATTGAAAGACAGAATCATGGTGCTCGACGGCGCTATGGGTACGATGATCCAGAGCTATAAGCTCAAGGAAGAAGATTATCGTGGGGATCGCTTCGTCAATTTTGAACACCCACTAAAAGGGAATAATGATTTGCTCTCTCTGACCCAACCGCAAATAATTAAAGAAATTCACTCGAAGTATTTCGAGGCTGGTGCAGACATTGCAGAAACCAACACCTTCAGCGGTACTACAATAGCACAAGCTGATTACCATTTGGAAGATGTGGTGTACGAGCTCAATTTCGAATCTGCAAAGATTGCCAGGGAGGTGGCCGATGCGTTTACACTGAGAACTCCTGATAAACCGCGCTTTGTAGCAGGTTCAATTGGGCCTACAAATAAGACGGCGTCCATGTCACCAGATGTTAACGACCCAGCCTATAGGGCAGTGTCCTTTGACGAGCTGGTCGAGGCATACACGGAACAAATTCGTGGACTTGTTGACGGCGGAGCTGACATTCTATTGGTCGAAACTATTTTTGATACGCTAAACGCGAAAGCAGCATTGTTCGCCGTGGCAACTTATTGCGAATCTATAGGCCGGACTATTCCTGTCATGGTTTCAGGTACTATAACAGATGCAAGCGGGAGAACACTCTCTGGCCAAACTGTCGAAGCATTCTTGCATTCTGTAGCGCACCTTCCGTTACTTAGCATTGGGTTTAACTGTGCACTGGGTGCTGAGCAGCTTAGGCCATATATTCAAACGCTCAGTGAAAAAACAAGGTTCTTGGTCTCAGTTCATCCCAATGCCGGACTGCCTAATGAGTTTGGGGAATATGACGAAACACCGGAGCAGATGCGCGAACAACTCAAAGGTTATTTGGATAATGGGTTCCTGAATATTGTGGGTGGATGTTGTGGGACCACTGACGAACACATTAGAAGCATAGCGGAGATGGCGAAAGAATACAAACCGCGAAAGCAGCCTGAAATCCGCAGAATGCCCAGATATAGCGGACTGGAGCCATTGACGATATATGAAGGCAGCAATTTTGTAAATGTCGGTGAACGGACCAATGTAACAGGTTCCCTCAAATTTGCCCGGCTCATTAAAGAGGAAAGCCTGGAGGAGGCCCTTACTGTGGCTCGAGATCAGGTTGAAGGTGGTGCTCAGATTATCGATGTCAATATGGACGAGGGGATGATAGACTCTGAGAAGATGATGGTCACTTTCCTTAATCTGATCGCTTCTGAACCTGATATCGCGAAGCTTCCAATTATGATTGACTCCTCCAAATGGTCGGTGATTGAGGCTGGATTGAAATGCGTTCAGGGCAAGGTAATCGTGAACTCTATCTCTATGAAGGAAGGTGTAGAGAGCTTTAAGGAGCACGCTAAAACAGCCAGGAAGTACGGGGCGGCGGTAATTGTCATGGCATTCGATGAAGACGGGCAGGCGGACACGTACGAACGAAGAATTGCGATTTGTGAGCAGGCCTACAAGATATTGACAGAAGAAGTGGGGTTTCCCCCAGAGGATATCATCTTTGACCCCAATATTTTCCCGGTAGCCACCGGCATTGAAGAACACAACAATTACGCTGTTGATTTCTTTAAGGCTACAACGTGGATCAAAGAGAATTTGCCTCATGCCAGAGTGAGTGGTGGGGTAAGCAATGTGTCTTTTTCATTTAGAGGAAACGCCTTAGTTAGAGAGGCAATGCATTCGGCATTTCTTTACCGCGCCATTAAGGCTGGAATGGATATGGGCATTGTCAATCCCGGAATGCTGGAGGTGTACGATAACATTCCAAAAGATTTGTTGGAGCGGGTTGAGGATGTGCTTTTGAATCGCCGCGACGATGCCACTGAACGATTGTTGGAATTTGCCGAGCAGGTGAAGGGAACTGCAAAGGAAAGAGAAGTTGATGATGCCTGGAGAAAGGGATCTGTGGAGAAGCGACTTGCTCACGCTTTGGTCAAAGGAATTGTTGACCACATTGAGGAAGACACTGAAGAAGCCAGGCAACAATTCGAAAAAACAATCGAGGTAATCGAAGGCCCTCTGATGGATGGAATGAATATCGTGGGCGACTTATTTGGATCTGGGAAAATGTTTTTACCTCAGGTGGTAAAGAGTGCGCGGGTAATGAAAAAAGCCGTTGCTTACCTGCTGCCATTTTTAGAGGGCGAAAAGGGTGCTGTCATCGCTAAGGGAAAAATATTAATGGCTACGGTCAAAGGTGATGTGCACGATATAGGAAAGAACATCGTAGGTGTTGTGCTGGGATGTAATAATTATGAAATTATTGATTTGGGGGTAATGGTGCCAAGTGAGAAGATTATTGAAGCTGCGATCACGGGAAAGGTGGACATTATTGGACTTAGCGGTCTAATCACTCCGTCGCTGGATGAAATGGTGCACATGGCCAAGGAAATGGAACGCCACGGTCTTAAGATACCCCTGCTGATAGGAGGAGCTACTACTTCTCAAATTCACACTGCGGTTAAAATTGAACAAGGCTATAGTGGCAGTACGATTCATGTTTTGGACGCCTCAAAGGCTGTTACTGTTGCAAGCAGCCTGCTTAACAAAAGCAAGGTTGATGACTTCGTGGCACAAAAGCGTAGCGAGTATAAACTTATGAGAGAGCAGCATGCTGGGAAGCGCGCAAAGAAGGAGTTTGTCACAATTGGAGAGGCCAGGGAAAACAGGACCAGGATTACCTGGGATCAAAACGACATTTATAAGCCAGCCTTTATCGGCACAAAGGTTTTGAATGACTATCCGCTTGAAGAGATACGGGATTATATAGACTGGACGCCTTTTTTCACCACTTGGGAGCTGGCTGGTAGATATCCGGCGATTCTCAAAGACCAGGTAGTAGGTGAGGCGGCAACAAAGTTATTTGAGGATGCCCAGGCCCTCTTAAATCAAATAGTAGACGAGAAATGGCTTACAGCGAAGGCTGTTGTTGGGATTTGGCCGGCTAACTCTGTGGGTGATGACATAGAGATATACACTGATGAAACCCGACAGGAGGTCGAAGCAACATTTCACACGTTGCGTCAACAGTTCAAAAAAGCGAAAGACCTCCCTAATATAGCGCTAGCTGACTTCACTGCCCCCAAAGAGACCAAGCTGGCAGATTACATTGGAGGATTTACAGTCACAGCGGGATTGGGCATCGAAAAATGGGTAAAGAATTTTGAAGAAGAGCACGATGACTACAACAGCATCTTACTTAAGGCGCTCGCAGATCGATTAGCAGAGGCATTTGCCGAGCTGATGCACAAAAAGATGCGCAAGGAATACTGGGCGTATGCAAGTTCAGAAGAACTGGGTAACGAAGATTTGATCAAAGAGGGGTATCAGGGCATTCGGCCGGCTCCTGGTTATCCTGCATGCCCTGACCATACAGAAAAGCGCAATTTGTTTGACCTATTGGATACAGAGAAGAAAATAGGAGTCAGCCTGACAGAGAGTTATGCGATGTATCCGGCAGCATCGGTAAGTGGTGTCTATTATGCTCATCCTGACTCTAAGTACTTTGGACTCGGCAAGATCGAAAGAGATCAGGTTGAAGACTACGCAATCAGAAAAGGTTTGTCAATTGAAGAGATTGAGAAATGGCTTTCGCCGAACCTCAATTACGAGCCCACATAGCACGTCTTACAAAAAGTTTTAATTTTCTAGCTTTGACTTATAATTTGCAATGAATCAAAGACTGCTTTTTCTTCTTATTATGGTCCTGGTGAAAGGACATGTGAATGCTCCTGGAAGCAGAAATAAGAAAGAGATTAAATTCTTATCAGAGGCTAGAGCAAAATAGGGCTGTACAAAATGAAGAGTGGGCGCATAAAAATTAACAGAATATTGGGAGTGGCGATTGGCTTGTTGTTATTTTGGCCATCCATTGGGTATGCACAGGAAAGCAGTACCTGGACCCTGAAGCAGTGCATTGATTACGCCATTGAAAACAATATTCAGATAAAACAGACTCGGCTTGGTGTACAAATGGCTGCAGCCAATTTGGTGCAATCCAAGGCCAATCTATTGCCGAAGGTCAATGCTAACGCGACCCATGGTTACAATTTCGGCCGTTCGGTAGATCCATTTACCAATGACTTCGTTACATTGTTCGGTGGAATGACAAATTACAATACCGTTAAGCAGAAAGAGGAAGATTGGCAGGCGGCAAAATATGATTCAGACAAAGCTTCAAATGACATTATGCTTGCAGTAGCAGGCAGCTATCTTGAGATTCTCTTTAATAGGGAACTGGAAGAGGTGGCTCGCAACCAGGTAACACTGAGCAAGAGCCAACTTGAAAGAATGGAAAAACTGGTAAAAGCCGGGAGCATACCCCGGGGCGACTTGCTGGAAATCGAGGCCCAGTATTCCATTGATGAACTGCAATATATTGAATCAAAGAACCGGTGGGCATTGTCAGTTTTAACTTTGCAGCAACTCCTTGACCTCAACCCTTCAAGGGACTTTAATATCGCTGTGCCAGAAATTGTTATACCTGAAGGAGCTAATTCGGAGAGCACTCCAGGGTTAATTTACGATGTGGCCATTGACATTATGCCCGAAGTGAAAGCAGCTGTCCACAGATTGGGTAGCTCTGAAAAGGGACTGGCAGTGGCTAAAGGGAGCCTCAGCCCAACACTGACCATAGGGGGATCATACAGCACAGGATATTCCAGTGGAAGAAGCAGGATTTTGAGCACAGACTTCGCTGATCTTTACACTTTGGGCGTGACTTCAGCCGGCGAGGTAGTATTATTTCCCCATTATACATACGTTTATGAGACCACACCGTTTTCTGACCAGATAAAAGACAACATTAATCAGAGTATAGGATTCAACCTTTCCATACCCATATTTAATGGATGGCAAGGCCGCACATCTATACAACTGGCCACCATATCGCTCAAGAATGCTGAATACGAGGTACAGCTCGAACAACAGCGAATAAAAGAAATCATAGAAAGATCTTATCTGGATGCAGCAGCAGCAATTAAGATGTTTAGGGCCTCACAAAGAACAGTTGCTTCCTTGCAGGAGTCATTTAATTATTCCCAAAAGAAATTCGATGTTGGACTGATAACCGCAGTGGAGTTCAACGACAGTAAGAACAAATTGGCCAAAGCGAGTTCGGAATTGCTTCGTGCCAAGTACGATTATATATATAAAATGAAGATCCTGGAATTTTATCAGGGGAATTCTGTGGCATTCTAACCAGATAGCGAATGGATACACATAATACAAATGGATTATAATCCACCATGTGCAAATGACAGAAATTTATTCAACGTTAGCATGCAGTAGGATTGGTTCGCCAGTAATTGGAAACATCTTTCAAGAGGTTGGTGATACCAATGCAATGGTGCGATTTTCAGATTACCTTGAATTCACAATTCTATCGGAGTATCAATTCGTAAATTCGCATTTGTTGTGATTCGCAGATGTTATGAGTAAGACATTAAAGATTCTATTGATAGTGATGGGTGCAGGGCTTGTTTTGGCCCTTGTAGGAAAGAAGATGGAGTGGTTTGGCAAATCACCAGAGATTAAGGTGCTGGTAGAGAAGTCAGGGTTTTATACTATAGTCGAAACGGTATCTGCAAACGGTAAAATTCAACCGGAAATAGAAGTAAAAATCTCTCCTGATGTATCTGGTGAAATTATTGAGCTGGCAGTCAAAGAAGGCGATAAGGTCAATGCGGGGGATCTGTTGATCAAGATTAACCCGGATATCTACATAGCGAATGTTGACAGAATGGACGCCGGACTCAACTCAGCGAAGGCCAGTCTGGCTACTTCAAAAGCTAGATTTATTGAGTCAGAAGCGACTTATAAAAGAAATAAAAAGCTGTGGGAGGATAAGGTGATCTCCGACGCGGAGTTTGAAGGAATTACTGCAAACATGCAAGTCACCGAGCAAAATGTGGTAGCGGCGGAATTTAATGTAAAAAGCGCCCATGCCTCAGTGAAAGAAGCTCGGGATAACCTGTCCAAGACCATGATATTCGCTCCCGTTAACGGCATTGTCTACGGCCTCAAGGTTGAAAAGGGCGAGCGCGTGGTCGGCACCTCTCAAATGGCAGGAACTGAAATGATGCGCCTGGCAAACCTCAATGAAATGGAGGTTTCAGTTGAGGTAAATGAAAATGACATTGTTCGCGTAACGGAACTGGATACTTCAGACATTGAGGTAGATGCATATCTTGACAGGACCTTTCAGGGGATTGTTACTGAAGTTGCCAACTCAGCAAATACGGAGGGAATTGGAGCAGATCAGGTGACCAATTTCACTGTAAAGATTCGAATACTACAAGAATCATATTATGACCTGCTGGATACTACAAATATCAATATTTCCCCTTTTCGTCCTGGGATGTCCGCCTCGGTTGAGATCAGGACAGAGACCGTAAAAAACACAGTTGGTGTTCCCATACAGACGGTTGTTAAACAGCAAGAAAATGTCGAAGCAACTTCTGGTGAAACGAAGAAGAAAAACAAATCGAAAAAAATTGGGAAAAAGGAAGAATGCGTGTTTGTACTGGCAGATGGGAAAGTGGAACTGCGATGGGTTCAAGTGGGTGTGCAGGACAATGACCATATTCAAATCAAAGAAGGCCTGGTAGAAGGTGAACAAATCATAGTTGGCCCTTATTCGGCCGTGTCCAAATTACTAGAGGATGGCAAAAAAGTCGAAGAAGTAAGCGAGGACGAGTTATACGATGATGATGAATAGCGTCTTTCTGCCAGGCAAAACAACCCCAAGTGTCACTTATCTTAAATATCGAAACAGCCACTTCTGTATGTTCAGTTGCTTTGGGCACAGAAGGCCAATTATTGGGGTGCCGCGAAATAGTTGATGGCAGATCTCACGCAACCCATCTCACGATTATTATTGAAGAACTTTTGGCCGAGTGCGACAGGAAGCTAGAGGCTATAGATGCTATTGCAGTTAGTAAGGGCCCAGGCTCCTATACCGGATTGAGGATAGGCACCTCAACAGCCAAAGGGTTGTGTTATGCACTGGATAAACCATTGATAGCCATTGATACGCTGCAATCTATGGCGAATGCTGCTGTTAACGACCGAGAAACACCAGCCTTACTTTGTCCCATGTTAGACGCCCGTCGCATGGAAGTTTATTGTGCAATGTATGATGTTGATTTACAGGAAAAGTTTCCGGTATCCGCACTGGTTGTCGATGAAGGAACGTTTTCGGATATACTGGATAAGCAAGACATCCTGTTCTTTGGCGACGGTGCTGCAAAGTGCCAGGCAGTGCTAGGGGCTAATCCAGCTGCAAAGTTCAACCTCGATTACCAGCTATCAGCATCATCTATGACAATGCTGTCAGACGCAAAGTTCACTGCAGGAGAATTTGAGGACGTGGCTTACTTCGAGCCCTATTACTTAAAAGAATTTGTGGCAGGTACGCCTAAGAAGCTAATCTAGCCAACCTTAGTAACCCGCTCGTTGGCGAGTTTGTATTTTTCCCCTAA
>DTRK01000011.1:0-4466 GCA_012965955.1 Flavobacteriales bacterium | reverse complement strand
TCACATGTGGCTTCGCCGTTCTCATCAAAATTCAGGCGATGTCCATACTCACTCATCCATCCAATTTGTTTGGCTGGATTGCCCACAACCAACGCATAAGGAGCAACGGTTTTGGTTACCACAGCACCGGCTCCTATGAAGGCGAATGCGCCAATATCATACCCGCAAACCAGTGTTGCGTTGGCCCCTATGCTTGCACCCCTGCCGATAGTGGTTTCTTCATATTTGTCTTTCCTTACAATCGCACTTCGTGGATTGGAAATATTTGTGAAGACCATGGAAGGACCAAGAAACACGTCATCTTCACAAACAACACCCTCGTAAAGAGAAACGTTGTTCTGAATTTTGACATTGGATCCCAATTTGACACCGGGCGACACGACAACATTCTGCCCGATATTACAGCGTTCCCCGATAATACAATTGGGCATAACGTGGCTAAAATGCCAGATTTTCGTTCCGGCACCAATTTGGCACCCTTCATCAATTACCGCCGTCTCATGTGCAAAATAGTCCATAGCATATTACTTTAAACCGGACTTCCGATATCTTGATGGTTCTTGAAATAATCTAAAGTTTTTCTCAACCCTTCAGCTCTATCCACTTTGGGTTCCCACCCCAAAATTTCTTTTGCCTTTGAAATATCAGGTCGTCTTTGCAAAGGGTCGTTTTCTGGGAGGTCACCAAATACCAACTTCGATGAGGAGCCACACAAATCAATGATCTCCTGAGCAAAATCCTTTATAGAAATTTCATCTGGATTCCCCAAATTTATTGGCATATGATAGTCGCTCATCAGTAATTTGTAGATACCATCGACAAGGTCATCAACGTAACAGAAAGACCTGGTTTGCGAACCGTCTCCAAAGACTGAGATGTCCTCACCCTGCAAGGACTGGGTGAAGAATGTGGGCAGGGCACGTCCATCTTGAAGCCGCATCCTTGATCCATACGTGTTGAATATGCGTACAATCCGCGTCTCCAGGCCGTGATAATTGTGATAGGCCATCGTCATTGCCTCCTGAAATCTCTTCGCCTCATCATAAACGCCTCTCGGCCCTACGGGGTTTACATTGCCCCAATATTCCTCAGTTTGTGGATGCTCAAGTGGGTCACCGTAAACTTCTGAAGTTGAAGCGATCAGGATACGGGCCTTTTTACTAAGGGCCAGCCCGAGTAAATTATGAGTCCCAAGAGATCCGACTTTGAGTGTTTGGATGGGAATTTTCAAGTAATCAATGGGACTGGCAGGTGAAGCAAAATGCAGGATGTAATCCAGATTACCCGGCACATGAACAAACTTGGTTACGTCGTAATGGTAAAAATCAAATTTTGGATGTCCCATCATGTGCTCCATATTCTGCATGGTTCCTGTGACCAGATTGTCCATGCCAACCACATGAAAACCCTCACTTAAAAACCTGTCGCACAAGTGCGATGCGAGAAATCCTGCCGAACCCGTTATCAATACCTTCTTCATATTATCCTGCGTTAACCATCAATTATCTTTCGTCCAATGCTGTTGTAATAGAAGCCCTTTCTGCTCATCAGGTCCAGGTCAAATAGATTCCGACCATCAAAGATCACATTTTCCTTCATAAGCGTCTTCATTTTACTAAAAGAGGGAGTTCTGAACACTGTCCATTCCGTAGCAATTATCAACGCATCAACATTCTCAATAGCGGCGTACAGATTGTCACTGTACTCGACTTTCTCACCCAAAATCGATTTGGCCGTTTCCATGGCTGCGGGATCGAACACCTTTACGCTTGCTCCTTCTTGGAGAAGATCCTCAATGATGTCAATAGATGGTGCTTCGCGCATGTCGTCAGTATTTGGCTTAAAGGCCAATCCCCAAACGCCAAAGGTCTTGCCCTCCAGACCTCCTTTGTAGTATGATTTGATCTTTTGGGTAATGATCGTCTTTTGCGTAGCGTTGATTTGCATTACCGCATCCAGTATTCTCAGATTACTGTCTGCATCTGCACTGATCTTCGACAAGGCCTTAACATCTTTTGGGAAACAGCTGCCGCCATAGCCTATTCCTGGAAATAGAAATCGCTTTCCGATCCTTGAGTCTGAGCCGATTCCTATTCTAACAGCATCCACGTTCGCACCTATTTTCTCGCACAAGCTGGCGATTTCGTTCATAAAACTGATCTTAGTGGCCAGGAAAGAGTTGGCTGCGTATTTAGTCAACTCAGCGGAGCGCTCATCCATAAACAAGATGGGATTTCCCTGCATCACGAAGGGTCGGTACAAGTCAAGCATGATTTGTTTGGCTTTCTCCGATGAGGTGCCAATAATGACCCTTTCAGGCTTCATGAAATCCTCCACAGCAAACCCTTCTTTCAAGAATTCCGGATTGGAAACCACATCAAATTCAGCATCCGTACCCAAAGCAATTTTTTCCTTAACCTTTTCTGTGGTTCCTACCGGGACGGTACTCTTGTTAACCACAACTTTGTAGTCTTTAATCAACTTGCCGAGCTCTTCAGCAACTCCCAATACATAAGACAGGTCTGCTGAGCCATCTTCCTGGGGGGGTGTGGGCAACGCGAGAAAAATGATGGACGCATTATCTACTGCCTCCTTGAGCTCTGTAGTGAACGTTGCGCTCAAAGATCATGTCCAGCATTGGTTCATAAATTGGGACCTTGCCATCTTTCAGCGATTGGATTTTTGCACTGTCAATATCCACACATGTCACATCATTACCTGTTTCGGCAAAGCAGGTGCCTGTTACCAATCCGACATAGCCTGTCCCTATAACAGCAATATTCATGAATGCACTATTGTGAGTTAATGAAGTCGAGTACGCACGTTGTAATCCGCTCTAGCTGCTCATCGTCCATTTCGGTGTGAATAGGCAGTGAAATAACCTGTTCGCTCAACTCCTCAGTAACTGGCAGGGATTTTTGCTCCTTGCCCGTGACTTCAAAAGCTTTTTGTTGATGGAGCGGTACGGGGTAATAGATCATTGAAGGAATTTCATGCTCTGCAAGATAATCTCGCAAGGCGTTGCGTTCAATGCCCTTGCATTTCAGCGTGTATTGGTGAAATGCATGAGTTGAATTTAGATTTCTTTCCGGTGTTTCAAGCTGGCTAACGCCATCAAAAGCCGCATCATAATGTGTCGCAACAGTATTTCGAGCTTCCCGGTAATCATCTAAACGTTGCAACTTGATCCTAAGCACAGCTGCCTGCAGATTGTCAAGCCTGGAATTAACACCGATAACCTCATGATAGTACCTGACTTTCATGCCGTGGTTCGCAATCATTCTCATCTGGCTCGCGAGATCGTCGTCATTCGTGAACATGGCACCACCATCTCCAAAGCAACCAAGATTCTTTGAGGGGAAAAATGAGGTACATCCAATGTTTCCAATGGTTCCGGCTTTTTTTGTGCTCCCATCTGCAAAGGTGTAATCTGCAGATATCGCCTGGGCTGTATCCTCAATAACATACAGGTTATGCCGCTCGGCAATGTCCATTATTTTGTCCAAATCAGCACACTGCCCGTACAGGTGAACAGGCAATATTACTTTTGTTTTTTCGGTTATGGCTTCTTCAATCTTGCTGGGGTCTATATTGAATGTGCCCGGTTCAACATCAACCATTACAGGGGTCAGTCCCAATAGAGAGATTACCTCAACAGTCGCAATAAAAGTGAAGCTGGTTGTAATTATTTCATCCCCTGCATTAAGGCCAAGCGCCATCAGGGCAATTTGCAGGGCGTCTGTGCCATTACCGCAGGAAATCACATGTTCAACGCCGAGGTAGGAAGCCAGCTCTTCTTCAAATGCACTTAATTCAGCTCCCCGGATGTAAGCAGCTGAACGAACAACATTCAGCATGGCCGCATCTATTTCCTCCTGAATGTGTTCATACTGGCTAACCAGGTCAACCATTTGTATTTTTCTCAGGGTCGTTTCCATTTTTGCTCAGAGGATGATCATAAAATAAATATGCAACAAAAGGGTTAGTAAGAGCCACGAAATTAGGCAATTTTCCATGAACGGGCAGGTCATCTACCAGCAGATTAAAATCCTATCTTTGAAGCCACTCATTTGCATGAAAAAAGATATAATTAACACAGTTTTAATTTTAGCTCTTACCGCCACCCCGGCATTGGCTCAAGTTAGCCCTAAAGATTCTATTGTTTTCACCCCACTGATTTCTCCCGCAGGTGGCGTGTGTTTTCCTGGTGGCGACTTAGTCGATCGCTTTGGAGTGAATGGTGCTTTGGGTGGGAGTTTTATGATCAAAACGAGAAAAAACTGGCTCTATGGAGTTCAATATGATTTTCTTTTTGGAAACAACGTCAAGCAGCAGGAAATATTGGACAATCTGAAGACCTCTGGGGGTTTTATTATATCTGAATCAGGAGCTCCAGCGGAGGTGGACATGTTTGAAAGGGGGCATTCTGTTCTTCTTAAAGGGGGTAAGGTAATGCCTCACTTGTT
>DTRK01000010.1 GCA_012965955.1 Flavobacteriales bacterium | reverse complement strand
ATGGGGAAGCATTGAACAATCAAGTGAACTGAAAATGAAGATCATTCGGTACAGAGATGGTGATGACAACGTGCATTATGCTGCAGAACGAGAAGGGACACATTTCAAGATAGACGGTGACATTTACACCGACTTCACCATCACTGACGAACCCGCTGATATTGCAAAATTGCTCGCACCGGTTGACCCGACAGCGATCTTATGCGTTGGCTTAAATTACAAAGAGCATGCTGAGGAAGCTGGAATGGATGTTGGCGATAACCCAGTACTATTTGTCAAAGGTATCAATGCCGTGCAAAATCCTGATGATCCCATTGTAGTACCCAGGTTTTTAGAGAGTGAAGAGGTTGATTACGAGTGTGAACTGGCAGTAGTCATTAAAAAGTCCTGCAAAAATGTGAGTCGTGAAGATGCCCTGGAATATGTACTTGGTTATACGTGTTCCAACGACGTGAGTGCGCGGGATTGGCAACTGAAGAAAGGAGGCGGGCAATGGTGCCGAGGTAAGTTCTTTGACACCTTCGGTCCACTGGGCCCATGCCTGGTCACAACGGATGAAATTACTGATCCGGGGAACTTAAATATTCGCACTATTTTGAATGGCAACGTCGTTCAGGATTCAAACACCAGTGACATGGAATTTGACGTAGCAAGGATCATTGAATTCCTAAGTGGAAGTACCACCCTTTTGCCCGGCACGGTAATTCTCACCGGCACACCTCCTGGAGTTGGCATGTCCCAGGATCCGCCGAGGTGGCTTAAAGAGGGCGATGTAGTGACCATTGAAATTGAAGGTATAGGTAAATTGACAAATCCAGTGGAGGATGAAAAGATATAGGAATTAGTAATTAGTCAAATCAGACGTTAGTATTTAGCCCATGTTTATACTAGAGAACTATACATTGGCCGTGATCTTACTGGTCATAACAATGCTGTGCTGGGGTTCCTGGCCAAACACTTTCAAGTTAACAAGGAATGAGTGGCGTTTTGAGCTGTTCTACTGGGACTATGTGCTCGGCATCGTACTGCTGTCCATCATCCTGGGATTCACGCTGGGCAGCAATGGAGAATACGGACGTCCCTTCCTTGACGACCTGGCCCAAGTGGAGAAGGAGCATATTGTCTCCGCAATGGTTGCAGGCGCTATCTTCAATTTAGCCAACATTTTGTTTATGGCTGCAATAGCCCTGGCAGGTATGTCGGTGGCTTTTCCTGTAGGCGGCGGATTGGCATTGATACTTGGCGTGGTGATCAACTATATAAACGCACCAATGGGCGATCCCTATTATTTGTTCGGAGGAGTTGCCCTGATCACAGCTGCTATTATTCTGTCAGCTACCGCTTCCAAAAAACTGCAAACAAAGCTGCAAAAACTATCCTACAAAGGAATATTGTTGTCTATAATCGCGGGAACTCTGTTTGCACTCTTTTACAGCTACCTTGCTACAGCAATGTCGACAGACTTTAAAAATCCGGAGGCCGGAAAGATGACTCCTTATTCTGCAGTTTTCATCTTTAGCTCAGGAGTC
>DTRK01000009.1:12966-18714 GCA_012965955.1 Flavobacteriales bacterium | reverse complement strand
ATGTCAATGGTTTCCTGAATTCCCCTCATGTCAGGTATGCCAATAGAAATCCTGGCTTCTTCCCATTTGATGTTCTCTGGTGGGACGCCCCACTCCTTGAATGATGGTTTTGGGAAACTGCCTGATATTTTAAGCGTGGAGTTGTACACAACGACCTTATACAATCCCCTGTACCGGATTTCCGGCTCCACAACGCCTTCAAAGTACAGGTCGTTGGGAAGGAATTGAGCATGCTTCACCACATGCCGCAGCTTGTCCTCGCTGTCGCGGTAATAGCTTGTATAGGGAATCGTAAGCATGGGCCCCGTAATGGTTTGGGCGTAACCCCATTTGGAACTTACCTCGTTGACCACATTGTTGCTTCTCATTTCCCGCTCAGAGATCAGTGATTTTATCATTGAGGTGGGGATCATGAGCATAAGCATGAGAAAGCCGATGGATGCCAGCTTCACCATGATAGAGTTTTTGAACCAGTTATTTAATTTCTTAAAGGATGGTAGTGCAGATTGCGGGGCAACGTTTTCCATGATATTGATGTTTTTAATGATTAAGTCTATAAGTTCCCAGTATTCCCAGGTGATCTGAAGAAGTGCCTTCGATACTGGTAAAGCCCAGGCAAGTCAATTCTTCAGAATGAAATATGTAATCCAATGGTATTTGAGCTATTTTCAAAGAGGCCGGGTAGGTCGGTGTTAACGTCTTGCGGCTGTCTTTGAGTAGGGTTGCCTCCTTGAATTCAGTAATTGCGGAATCCCAGGGAACGGAATTGAAGTCGCCAATAGCGACTTTTGGCCCGGTGATATTATCAAGGTGTGAAGCCACTTGTTGGATGTGTTGATTTCGCTGCGTGTGGCGTTGAGGACTGGTAGGTGAGGGTGTGTGTGACGTTACGAAATGCACTTTGGTTCCGTTGATAGACATATCTCCGCGAATATTGGGCAGGCTGCCACTGTAGAACTCTTCAACATCTGACAAGCGGTGTTTTGAGAATACGGCAATACCATAGCAGCAGGCTTCCTGTGGAAGCGCAAAGAAGTACGGGTATTCTTCGGCCAACTCGTCTGTCAGGGCCTCCTGCCAGCTCTTGTTAACCTCTTGAAAGGAGATAAAGTCTGCATTAGTGTCTTTTGCAGCCTTGATTGTTGCCAAATAATTTTCATTGTACTTGAGCACATTGAAATGTGCAATTCTCAGTCCTGCATTGGTTTGGATGTTTCCAGGCTCCATATTGATAAGGGGGGGCATCATAGAGCTGATCGTGAGGATGGAGCACAAACCTAACAAGGCAAACCTAAACTTCCGACGCAACAGCCAAATGAAGGTGATGAGTACAATTGCGGCCAGAATTTGGATGGCAAAGGCCTTGACCAGGCTCAGCATCCAATATTCAGGTGCAAAGCACAACAGGCCTACCGCAGGGAGCAGACACACGGCAAATATCTTTTCCAGGGTTTTAAACATTGCGCTTCTCCATTTTAGTTATAAGATTGTGGCAAATGAGCGGTTTGTTAGCTGCCAAAACCACGGTATGCACCTGTATTGCTATCAACGTTATGGATAAGACCATTTCCCTCTGTTTTTAATAAAAGAATGCCTGATTTTCACAGACATTCTTTTAATGATTAGTCAATGTAATGTCCTGTACTGTCTATTAATCCTAATTTTTGACAAACTACCCAAGTATCTACATACTCATTTCTTACTGTAAGCAAAGTTCCATCTTCTTTTTTGAGATCTTTATTCCAATCTCCAACGAAACAAAGAGGATATACTTCAAAAGCTATATAACTTTCGTTATAAAATTCATGAAATTCCTCCATTACTACAGATGAATCAGTGAGTATACTTGGAAATTGAAAATATGTACTATTAAACTCATAAGGTCTATAATAACATCTACAACCCTCTTCTGAAGTACTGTATATATAATCTTTCAATTTTAATTCAGAAGCTACATAAGACACTTTCCATATAATATAATCATCTATTTCCTCTATTTCCTTCTTTTCATGACCAAATGATACTACAACACTAAATGATACTAATAGTAATACAATGAAGAAAACAATTTTCTTTCTTCCACTTAATTTTCTTTTTTCTTGTTTCATAATTTCCCAATGTTTCTGATTAATTTCATCTTGTAAATATTAAGGAATGATTTCATCATCATCCTCATGTTCTCTATACCATCTCATTATTGAATCCCATTCAAGACTATCTTGTTTGTCTTGAATACTCTTTGCAATTTCTGCTTCAATTGATCTGGATTTTTCACACCAGATAGTAGAAAGCAATGCGCCTATTACAAGAGATAAACATGCCCAATATGTAAATCCATATTTCTTCATAATTCCCTAATTTGTAATTGATAATTTATTGTTTTAGGTATATTATAATAAAGTGTGGGGAGGGTGAGAGGGACCCTCCAGAACAAGCGGATCTTAGTTGTTGTTTTCATCTTCAAGTGAATTGTTAAAAGTACTTTGAAATACAAAGTATATCAACAAAAAAAACGTGACCTGGATCATTTTATTGTTTCCCGCCTTTCTTTATTAATTTTTCAATGGCGTCTAAATGGTTTGTAAATGCCTTTTTACCTCCGGTGCTGGCCGAGTAGGAGGTATTGGGCTTCTTGCCTATGAACTGCTTGGTTATTTTGATATAGGAGACTTTCTCCAGGGCGCTGATATGACTTGCCAGGTTGCCATCCGACACTTGAAGCATTTCTTTCAAGGACGTGAAATCCACCTTTTGATTGACCATCAAAATTGACATGATTCCCAATCGAACCCTATTTTCGAAGGCCTTGTTGAGCCCATGTATAATACTGCTCATTTCTCGTACTTGAAGTACATTACCGTACCATATACAATGTGCAAAACACCAAATCCAATTGCCCAAAACACCAGGCCATAACCAACATAAACACTGGCTATCAATCCCAGAATGATTTCTGAAATTCCCAAATACTGAATGTCATTCAATGTGTATTTGCTGGCATTGATTAAGGCCAGGCCATAAAAGACCAGGGTTGTTGGAGCTACCATGTACACCTCCCCATGCAATAGTAAAATGATGCAGAAGAGTCCGCCCGTAACCAAAGGTATCGCCAGATGAAACAAAAGCCTCCTGGTACTGGAGTTCCACAGAGATCCACCCTTTTGCTTTGTCCGTCTCCAGGTGAATAAAAATCCAAGCCCCAGGGCGGAAACCAGTACGCCTACAGACAATGTAAATAAGAATTGAAGAAAATCCATTCTTATAAACTCAGCTTCGGTAAATATGTGGTAGTAGAAGTTGGGGAAGTATGCATTGTAGCCAAAATATCTGTACGCTATTGCAGCGCCGATCAGTGCGCATATTCCAGCGGAAACACCTGACAATCCACTTAGGGATATAAAGCGCGTAGAGCGCTCCATTAAGTTTCTGATCTCCGTTAGGTTTTCTATTTGCTCATCTTGTTCTGTCATAGCTCTGTTTATTAAAAGTACTTTGAATAACAAAGTAACGAAACAAATATTATATATCCAAGCGCCATAAACTGCAGGATGTATCTTTTTTTTGGGTGCTGCATTATATAGTAACAACAGCATTCAGGAATTAGGGTAGGGCAGGGCGCGCCATTAAATCAACAAGCAGGGCAAAAGGGGATGGCGGCCCTGTTTCTGCTACCAATTTCCTTTTATTACCTGGTTTTTCATCCAAATTATCCTTCACTGTATCAGATTGAGTCCCAAAGGGAAGAAGCTCATTAAAATATTTCAGCTGCAGAATCGGTTTAGTATATGAGAATTATTCCTCTGCCTGTGGCAATTCACTCTCCAATGAAAATAAATTACGTCGCCTTAATTGCGGGATGTTCAAATTGTGAGAGCGGTGAATGCAAAGGATATTGTCTTTCTATTTGCTATTTGTGCGGGTTGTGATGCTCAGTACAGTGCAAGCTCCATGTCTCCAAAGACATCCAGGTTCTCTTCCAACTCAGAAGCTGAGACGATTGGTATTGTCCAGGTACATGAGGATACATTAGACTGGGATGAGGCCGATTCGATAGCTTTCGGATGGTGGGAGGATGAGTGGTACACAACTATCGACAGTCAGACCGTTCCATTAGTTCTGCTGCCCACTCTTACATACGACAATTGGAAAAACCACCTTATACGGAGGAGAGACAGTCTCAAAACACGGTACGAGCTGGCGGGAAGCGATTCGGGCAGGATGGCAGTTCTTAAGGAGGCAGAGAAATGTCTATTGAATAATTTAGTGAATGGGATTATTCCCCATTGGTATGGCACTCCCTGGGAATTCAATGGCCATACGGATGTTCCTGGAGAAGGTGAAATTGCCTGCGGATATTTTGTTTCAACTACTTTGCTGCACGCCGGTTTTAATCTGAACCGTTATAAGCTTGCACAGCAGAGTGCCTATAATGAAATTAAGACCCTGCAGACCACAGGGTCCGTGCACAAATTGATCAACAAGGACGTTGACGAGCTGGTTGAGCTGGCCCAATCATCACTGAAAGAAGGGCTCTACGTTATTGGTTTGGATTTTCATGTTGGCTACCTGCTGAAGTGGAAGGAAGAAGTTTACTTCGTGCATTCAAACTATTGGTATCCCAGCCAGGTGATTGTTGAGTATGCAAAGACCTCAGTTGCCCTTATGGGCAGTGCATCCTATTATATTGGGGAGGTGACAACGAACAAGGCCCTATTGAAAAAGTGGCTCTTCAACACCAGGATATCAATTGTAATGGACTAAAGCGACTTCAACTTTCGCTTGATTTCCTCAGTGAGTTTGGGACGGACCCGCCCCTTGTGGTAGATATTGCTCTTTCCAAAGTCTATCTGCTTGCGGAGCTCACGCTGTTTTTCCATGGGCAGGTGGATGAACTGCACACACTCCTTACAGCAGCATTCTTCATACTTTTCTTTGCAGGCATCACACTGGATGAACAGTAGATGACAGGCTTCGTTGGCGCAATTGACATGGGTATCACCAGGTGCATCACATTGGTGGCAGTTGGATATGATGTCATCGCTGATACGTTCGCCCATTCTCTTGTCGAATACAAAATTCTTGCCGACGAATTTGTTCTCTAATCCTTGCTCCCTTGCCTGCCTGGTGTATTCTATAATTCCCCCATCCAGCTGGTGCATATTGTCGAATCCTTTGTGTTTAAACCAGGCACTGGCTTTTTCACAACGGATCCCACCCGTACAGTACATGACGATGTTCCTGCCTTTCAAGGGCTCCAGGATCTCTTCAATGACAGGCAGTGAATCGCGGAACGTATCTACATCAGGTGTAACAGCGCCATTAAAATGGCCTACCTCACTTTCATAATGGTTGCGCATATCAACAACAACGGTGTTAGGGTCGTCTGTAAGCTTGTTGAATTCCTCAGCATTCAGATGGGTGCCACAGTCGGTTACGTCAAAGGTGTCGTCAGTGAGGCCATCCGCCAGGATCTTCCTTCGTACCCTGATGGCCAATTTGATAAAGGACTTACCATCATCCTCAATGGCGAGGTTGAGCCGGATTCCTTTGAGAAACGAAATGTTGTCCAGAAGCTCGATAAAGTGATCAAACACTTCCTTGGGAACGCTCATCTGCCCATTGATACCTTCAGCTGCCAGCTCAATACGGCCGAGCACGCCAAGCTGGTCCAGGTGTGAGTACAGGTGATCCCGGAATACCGCCGGGTTGCCTATCTGCTGGTATTTGTAAAGCGACAGGGTAATGCGC
>DTRK01000009.1:0-12869 GCA_012965955.1 Flavobacteriales bacterium | reverse complement strand
ACCGTTAATTACGGGCACAAGAGGAGCATGTATACAGTGATCTCATTCATGATCATTGTATCACCAAATTTTCATTCCCACGCCAAGAATAAACACTGAATCCCGAAACAAGCCATCAGGTGCCTTTTCCCTCGTTATCACGGGGCCTCCCATATTGAGCCTGATGAATGTGCTTTTATTCAGCTGATAACTAGCTCCTGACGTAATATTAAGTGTAAGTCCGTCAGAACCCATTACCTCAACCACCTCACCTGATTCCTCAACAATTTTTGAGTTGCTCAGCCGCAAAATGGGCAGCACACCCAACACAAGACTCAGCTTGTTGAATTGAAATCCACGTTCCAATCTGAGAATAAGATCGGCACCTCTACTTAAGTGCCTGGAGCTCTCATAGTGCTTCCTGTCAAACTGATTTTCAAATTGCGCAGAGCTGGAATCAACAGAGATCTTCTTCCTTATAAATTCATTGGAGTTGGAACCGAAGCTGTGCTGATATCCAATCACTGCTGACCACAGCTTGTAGCGAACGGAAAGTCCTCCTAAGGCGCTGAATAATCCCAGGGATGTTTGATATACCATTGGCATTGCGTTACCCTCATCTTTGAGATTGCCAACATTGGTTGGAATGATTGCTCCAAGGGTATAAGCCAGGCTTATGTTGTTCCCGGATTTAAAGGTGTTCTGCATTGTTAGGGTAAGGTCACCAGTCCCTGACGTTGTTCCAAGATTTCCCTGCACATAAGTAAAAGGCATTTTTACATTGACAAGGAGCCGCTCTCTCACCCTGGCTGAATAACGAAGAACGTAATTGTAGATATTGGTTTCCCTTACACCAATGCCATAAACCAGGTCAAGGCCAATTTTATGTTTTTCACTGGCCACATTGGCGTTGAGCAGCGCTTCCATGCTTGCTTCAGTAAAATTGATCGTGCTGGTGGAGTCCTGGGTATTCGCCGAATTCAATGCTCCTGATGTGCAAATTCCCGGATCGCTGCAACCTTGCGCATTGAGCGTTTCGAATGAAAAGCAGAATAGGATGAAAACAGCAGCCGAAATTTTGTAAACCATGGTAAGAAACGATTCTACTACGAACGAAGGTAAATAAAAAAAATGTGGTAGTTTTATGGTGGCAAAATCACCATCCCAATGCTGAAGCGGTATCTTATATGTTTCCTGGTCGTGCTGTTATTCTCAGCACAATTAGGTTTTTCACAAAGCAAGGAACAGGTTTATGCCGGTGTCATTTTTCATATTATGAAATATGTTGAATGGCCGGAAGTGGGCAATACAATGACAGTGGGTGTGCTGAATGACAATCAACTGACGGCAGCACTGAACAAGGTCGCGGCAGGCAAGAAAATTGTCTTCAAGAATATCGAAGTTGTAAAGTTCTCTGACCTAAGCAAGCTCAAGAACACCAATGTATTGTTCGTGCCTCAAAAGATGACGGCTGACCTGGGTGCTATCGTGAACAGTGTTGATGCCAGTGAGATATTGGTCATCTCAGAAAAAAAGACGAAAGAGCAAGGTGGAGCTAGCATTAACTTTATTGAGCAAAGTGGCAAATTGCGATTTGAGGTCTACGTGGAAGTCTTTGCAAAGACAGAGTTGAAGATGTCGGAGCAGCTTAAGAAGTATGCCATCATAATAGTAAAAGCATGCTAGCTGAAATCCATTCCAATACCTGCCCTTTATCCTAAATTCATTACAGCCAGCCCGTTTCATTTGCAACCCATTGGAATAACATGAATCTAAGCCTTAATCAAAAGATAGCGCTGGGGTTTCTGGTTCTGGTTCTTACCTATGGTTCCCTGGGATACATTAGCCTGCGGAACCTGGACAAGAGTCGGGAAATAACGAATAAGAACCTCCTCATTAACCAGCCTTCCATCATACTCCTCAACGAGCTCAAACTCCTGGTAGTTAACTCAAAGCACGCCAGTGGTACGTGGGTAACAATTGACATTCGCAATAACCCCGACAAACAGGCGCTGCACAAGCTCCATTCAACAGACTATCCTGACTTTAAAGGACGTCTTGAAGAAAAAGTAAGTCTGTGGACGGACACAACTGACAAGGATTCTATAGCATCCATTATTGGCAATTTCGAAGATGTGCTGGCAATGGGGCAGACAATAATGACAACATTACCGGATATAGATGCCTACCAGGATTTTCTGGTCCGAATTGAAATGGAATCTACACTGGAGAACATTGAATATGAGTCAGATATAATATTAGAGAGGCTGGAGGTCGTATTACGGCGCTTCAAGGCCAGGGCCAAGCAGCAGGATGTTGAAATGTTGGAATCATTCAGATCCATCCGTTACTCGAACATTTTCCTTTCAATTATCGCCATTGTTATTGGAGTAATTGTCACCTTTTACATCTTGAGGGTAGTGCGGTTGGAAGAACAAAAGAGGTTTGTTACAGCCGAGCGCGATGCTGTGCAGGAACAAAAAGACATTATTGAAGAGATCAATCAGGAAATAATGGACAGCATCAATTATGCACAGCGGATACAGAGGACAATATTGCCGACAACAGACACGCTCGATGTGCACTTGAAGGAGCATTTTGTTTTCTACAAACCCAGAGACATCGTGTCAGGTGACTTTTATTGGTGCATAAATCACACCGACGGAAATGTGTGGTTAGCCGCCGCCGATTGTACCGGACATGGTGTTCCAGGTGCTTTTGTCAGCTTCGTGTGCAGCAAAGCGCTGCAGGAGTGTGTTCAGGATCAGGATATCACCGAGCCGGCAGCGGTACTTGATAAAACGACTGAGTTGGTGGAAGGAGCTTTTGAAGGTGGAGTGGCTCAAAATGTGAAAGATGGAATGGACATTGGACTTTGTAAGATCAATATTAGAGAGAAAAAGGTTGAGTTCGCTGGTGCGTATAACCCTCTGTATCTGATCAGGAATGGAGAGATGTCAGTCTCCAATGGAGATCGTCAACCTATCGGAGCTCATGAAGACCGGGTGCCATTTACCAATCATTCCATTGATCTTGAGGAAGGCGACATGTTGTATGTATTCAGTGACGGTTTTATAGACCAATTTGGAGGCCCTAAAGGTAAGCGGTACATGTCAAAACAGTTTAAGGCTTTACTCACTTCGATGGCGGAAGAGAAGGTTGCTGTTCAGTCTGAACTACTGCAAAAGGAATTCACTTCATGGCAGGGTGAGGAGCAGCAGGTAGATGACATCCTGGTTATAGGTGTCAGGATTTAAGTGCCCTGGTGCTTCCATATGTTTGCCCGGTGAGATGGGTTTCTAACAGCGCGCACTCTTCCGCTTCTTCCCAATACTTCCCCTGTCAATCACTTTTTGAATATAATCGGGGGCAGGAGGAACTTTACAGGCCGTTCCGCCCATATCCACACTTACCTTCCCGATCTTCTTTCCCACCTCTACGGCCTTGGTGGTCAGGGCTGGAATATAACTTCCAATGGCAATTACAAAACCGTTCATGGTAAAGCGTACACGGTTCGGGGCTTTGTGGATGTTGTGCTCCACGTGGTCCAACAGCTCGGCGTATTTGTCAATATCAAGCTCTTCATCCGGCCTGAGCGATGCACAGCTGGACAAAGTGGACCACCCCGCTGAGGCAATTCGTTCTTCTTTTGATCCAATCCACTCCAACCCCAACTCATATCCGTATCCGGTTTCAGCTGCAACCCATGGAACGGTGTATTCAGAGATCATGTACCAATAAGCACCATCAGCCCACTTATTAAGGTCAGCTTTCGAAATGGCCTTCTCGTCAGCAATGAGTCCTGCCAGATACATGGCATCCGAATTCCCCGTTGCGTATAGCTCCAGTGATAAGTCATGATCAGTTTTCACCCGTTTTTGGATCTTTTTTAGGTCCTGTACCTTGACTCCATAAAAAGGCTCACGGGCTCCGTGCTTCAGGAAGATGTTTTTCGTTCCCTCATTTCCATAACCCTCCAGTTCTTTAAGTACTTCTTCAGCTGTCATTGATCTGTTTTAGTTGTCAGGTTTTCAAGACAATCGATAGATCCCCATGTTCCCTTCAAGTACCCCATCGAAGTCAATGCCAAGATCGATCAATTTCCCGCTATGTATGTCAAAAACCCACCCGTGAATCGTTATCGCCTTATCGCGATGTGCTTTTTGTACCACTGCTGTTTTGATGATGTTGACGCATTGTTCTTCAACATTTAGCTCTACAAATCGCTTATGCCTGTCTCCCTCATCTGTAATGGCATCCAACTTTTCCATGTGTAATCTATATACATCCCTGATGTTCCTTACCCAGGGGTTGAGCATTCCAAGATCCGTATGATGCATGGCGGCCTTGATACCCCCACAATCATAATGGCCACATACCACAATGTGTTTAACTTCAAGATGCTCTACGGCATAATTGATTACAGACATTACATTAAGATCCGTATTGGGTACCATGTTGGCGATATTTCGGTGTACAAATACTTCACCCGGCTCCAGGCCCATCATGGCCTCAGGACTGACTCTGCTGTCTGAACAACCTATATATAGCATGTAAGGGTTTTGCCCCTTCGATAAATTGACAAAAAAGTCCTCATCTTTTTTCAGCTTATCGGCAATCCACTGCTGGTTGTTCTCGAAAATTTTCTCAATTTTCATAATTGTATAATACTATGGGGTTACATCAATTCTGCCATAAATCTAATTCACACTACCTATACACCAGAACTAATATACAAATTCTTAAATCGAAATCGCCCGGCGCAAAATAGATGTTGTTCCCGCAGTAGCTTAAGAAAACAGAACCTGCTTCCATCAGTCTTCCATCTTTACTGCAACAGGGTAACTCAGGCCCATGCCCTTTTTAAAGTGCTGATTCACAAAATTAGAAGTGTCAACGGATATTTCCGCAGTAAATAACATGCCGGAAGGCGCAAGTGGAGGCAGCTCCAGGGTAGCTGTTTGGTTTTTGTGCTCCCGTATATATTGCATTCTCTGATCATATGATTGACTGTAAACCCTGGTGATCTCTTGTTGGGTAAAGAGGTGATAGGTAAAGAGAACTGAAGAGAATAAAATAGGTATATATAGTAGGGATGTTAACCACTTACTCCCGATCTCCAGTCTTTTACCAATAATAAAGTAAATGCAACACACATAAACTATTGTGAAGATTGAAATTGAAAATAGGGCTCTGTAGGCACCAACATCCTGAGTTTTATATGTTATAGATAATTGATAGAAAAATATCAGCAGTCCATAACCCAGCGTTAACCAAAGTAGTTTCCGCTTCCATCTTGGGTCAATCTCACTCCCCCTAAAATAGTGACCGAAATATATCATAGGTAAACAAAGAAGGAGAATATACGGCAAGACCCAAGGCAACCTTGTAATAATAATAATGCCGGTCATTTTAATATTCAGCAACAGGCAGTGCAGGATATTCATCTCTTCAAAAAACGACTCTCTTACCCTATTACCTTCACCTATATATAGCAAAGTAAAAGCGGCCAGACAACATGTAAAAGCCAGCAAAGATCGAGATACAATTGGCCTGTTAACTGAATTTAAACCGTGATGGAGCCGAACCGAATAAGCTACAAACAACAGCAAACTTAGTATTGATATTATAGCTACCGGACCACTGGAACCTCCAATGTAAATAAAGGCCAGGCAGCCTATCACTGACATCAAAGTGCTTTGCTTCTGGTTCAAGATCCAGGCTGCTCCGAGTATCAGCATCATGTTGCTCCACAGATATGTGCACGAAGAACAAAGAAGAAACCAGGTTTCATCAATTTTAATTGTTGTAATAAACAAAAGGCTGACAGTAAAGACGCTGAGGTTAACGCGGAGCCACAAGTTGAATTTGTCCAGCATATATGCATTCTGTTTTGTCTTGGTTAGCCGATGAAAAAGATTGGTCATCAACAGGAACACACTCAGGCTAAGCAGCAGAAAATTGACAATTCCAAACATGAGAAGGCCATAAGAAGTCTTCTTCGTCAGCGCTAGTACCAGGCTGTTCAGGAATACTGATGCCCATCTGGTACTCCAGTTATTGTATTCGAAAATTGTCCCCTGTAATATTCCATGGTCATTTAAATTTGCCAGGAAATAGAAGTCATCAAAAGCCAGCCGATTGTTCAGGGAAAGTGCAGTGAAGAGAAGTATAAAGGAAAGGTTGCTTAAGGCAAGAAAAATGGATAAAGGGTGTATTTTTTTCAAAACTGAAAAACTAGGCGGTTGCGAGTTGAAAAAGGACATGTGTCACCTGATATTGTATATTGGCCGAAACTGCTGGTCCAATCACCGTCCTGAGTTTCTGCCAATATACAAAATACCCATCGGCGATGTGAATATACTGTTTCAGATAGGACTGGTAAGTATTGAGGAGGGATCCCGATACGACACAACCGGAGAAAAGGCAACCCCAAGCCAGGCATCCTGAATCTTATTTAACTTGAAATTCACTCGGCTGATATTTTGCCTTTCCGAAATTCCTGAAGACCATTCTGGTTCCGGGTAAAAGCACCGTTTGTTGGTTTCGCAAATTTCTTGTGCTAAAAGTTTCACTTAAACCATCAGCAGTAGGAGCTGGGGCTTCTCGCCTGCCTAGTGTTGTACCTCAAAAAAGGCATTGGGGCCGATAACATTCGAGTTTCTGGCAACTTCAACTTCATTCGATCTGCTGGATAATTGACGGTTGTCTTTAACTACAGCAGTTTCCCGTTCTTCCTTCGAGTTTGCAGTGTATTCAGCATTTGCACTGATCAATGAGAATAAAAGGCTCCCAATAATTACCGTTCCAATAACTATTCGGCCGGTGCTGATAAGGCCTGCTTTTTTTCTTTTCATTACATTTAATCTCATAATCATGATACAAAATAACGGTATAACTGGCAGCCCCTATAACCAACAATGTGCGGTTTGTTGCCGATGTAAGATTTAAGCGAAATTGTTGCGTGTGTGAGTGGCATGCTGTACACATTGATAAAGCGTAAATAGGTAAGGCCTCAATATTTACGGACTTCTCTAATTTATTATTCTGTTATATCTGTTATATTTGCTAAGGTTAGTAAGAGCAATAAATTCAGGTTTCTGGATTTGGGAATGGTTGTCAAGGCTTAAAATTGCAGCATGGCACCTTGTTTTATTAACCTTTTAATCATGACAAGGTCTGTTTTTGCAAATAATTTTTTCAATGGTCGAATCGTAAGATTCATATATTCCATGATTAGGAATTCATCTCGCTTTGAGAAAGTAAAATAAAATGAACATCAATGGCTACCCCTATTAAAATATTCGTACTGGAGGATGACAAGTTCTACGGTGAGTGGTTGGAATATCAGCTTTCCTTGCATCAGGATCGTCAGGTGAGGAAGTTTGAAACGGCAAGTGAGATGTTGAAACACTTGCATGAACAGCCTGCGGTAATTACGCTGGATTATTATCTGCCAGACATGCCGGGTGATGAGGTGTTCAAACGCATTCAGCGCGAATTGCCAGATGTGCCGATCATCATAATCTCGGGGCAGGAAGATGTGGCCGTTGCAGTGGAATTGGTACAGAAAGGGGCTTACGACTATATCACCAAAGGAGAGGAAACGAAGCAACGCCTCCTGAATGTGGTGAATACCATTTGCGAGAACGCCGGCCTGCGCAATGAGGTGAACTCTTTGCGTAGCGAGATAGCATTGAAACATGATTTTAGCAAGAGGATCATCGGTGAAAGCAAGGTGGTAAAGCAGTGTTTTGGGTTGATGGAAATGGCAGCTGGAAGCAATATAACAGTTTCTATTACAGGGGAAACGGGTACAGGTAAGGAACTGGTGGCTAAGTGTATTCACTATAATTCAGCCCGAAAGAAGCATCAGTTTGTGCCGGTGAATGTGGCCGCTATTCCCAGAGATTTATTAGAAAGCGAGCTGTTCGGGCATGAGAAAGGCGCCTTCACCGGTGCGGTGGACGAACGCATGGGAAAATTTGAGGTAGCGCATAATGGAACCCTTTTCCTGGATGAGATTGGTGAAATGGACCTTGCCATGCAGGCCAAGATTTTGAGGGTATTACAGGAACAGGAGGTCACACGTATCGGCGGAAACAAGGTGGTAAAGCTTGATGTGCGCATTATTGTTGCCACCCATAAGGATATTGGTGAAGAAGTGCGCAAGGGCACGTTTCGGGAAGATCTGTATTACCGCCTCCTGGGTTTACCTATCAATTTAGCACCTCTTCGCAACCGGGGTAATGATGAATTGATATTGGCAAAGCATTTTTTAACTCAATATGCTAAAGAAAGCGGAGGTAAGGCAATTGTATTGAGTGAAGATGCGAGCGCAAAACTAAAGGAATATCCCTTTCCTGGTAATATTCGGGAACTGAAGGCTGTGATGGATCTTTCTGCTGTTCTTTCCGATGGCGAGGAAATAAAGCCTGAGCATATTCAATTTCATTCCGCCAGTTCGCTTAATAGTGTGCTCAACGAGGGCCTTACGCTGAAACAATACATTCAAAACATCGTAAAATACCACCTGGTAAAAAACAACGACGATGTCATCCTCGTGGCCAAAAAACTAGACATTGGCAAGAGCACCATTTATCGAATGCTCAAAGAAGGCTAATAATTCCAATTATGGAAATAATTCCTAAAACGGGAATTATACTACCACGGCCATTTTTATAACTACAAGAAAGCCAGCCATTTAGGTGATTGCTGGAATTCTGGCTTTGGTTTTGTTTGGACATTGCCAAATCTATTGGTATTGCTTAAATACGTTCATATTATTATCTCGGCCATTAGGCAAATGCTCGTGATTAGCCAAAACCGAGCGTATTGCATATACACAAAATTATGGCAATGATGTAATATGTGGAGCGCCAATAAAGTAACAATCAGATCATTAACTAAAAATTTAGGTTATGAATAAGCAAAAGCGAATTAACAATATAAAGCGTGATTGGGAGGATAATCCTAGGTGGAATGGTGTTCAGCGGCCTTATTCAGCGAAAGAGGTTCTGGAACTCCGGGGTTCTTATGATATTGAGTATACATTAGCCAGTAGGGGCGCAGATAAATTATGGAACTTGCTACATAATGAGGATTATGTGACAGCTTTGGGTGCCCTTACCGGTAATCAGGCTGTGCAGCAAGTTCAGGCAGGATTGAAAGCTATTTACTTAAGTGGCTGGCAGGTTGCGGCAGATGCCAATCTTAGCGGGCAAATGTATCCTGATCAAAGCCTGTATCCTTCTGATTCTGTTCCGGCTGTTGTTAAGCGCATCAACAATGCCCTTCTTCGTGCAGACCAAAATCACTTTATAGAAGGCAGCCCTGCTGTTGATTGGCTGGCGCCCATAATAGCAGATGCGGAGGCTGGATTTGGTGGTAACCTAAATGCCTTTGAGTTGATGAAAAGCATGATTGAAGCAGGAGCAGCAGCTGTGCATTTTGAGGACCAGCTCTCTTCTGCTAAAAAATGTGGCCATCTTGGGGGCAAAGTGCTTGTCCCCACACAAGAAGCAGTCAACAAGCTGGTAGCAGCCAGGCTGGCAACTGATGTGATGGGCGTGCCGGCTTTGGTTATTGCACGTACGGATGCAAATGCAGCAAGCTTATTAACAAATGACGTTGACGAACGCGACCAAAAATTTATAAACGGAGCCCGTACTCCCGAAGGCTTCTTTAATGTTAAATGCGGTTTGGATCAGGCTATTAACAGGGGCCTCTCATATGCTCCCTATGCCGACCTTATTTGGTGTGAGACCGGTAAGCCCGATATTGGTGAAGCTCGTGAATTTGCTCAGGCCATCCATGAAATATATCCCGGTAAACTACTGGCATATAACTGCTCGCCTTCTTTCAACTGGGCGGCAAACTTGTCTGCATACAAGATGTTCACGTTCCGGGAAGATCTGGCTGCACTGGGCTATAAGTTTCAATTCATTACACTTGCTGGTTTTCATGCACTCAATACGAGCATGTTTGAATTAGCAAGCAACTATATGGAGAGTGGAATGTCAGGTTATTCCCAGCTTCAGCAGCGGGAGTTTGAATTGCAGGACAAAGGATTCGAGGCAGTCAGGCACCAGCAGTTTGTGGGAACCGGATATTTTGATGCCGTACAGAACACAATTACCGGTGGCAAGTCATCCACAACCAGCATGAATGGTTCCACTGAGGAACAGCAATTTCACTCAAACGGACGCAGTGAAAACATGGAAGCTGCCTGAGCTTGCGGCTTCCGTTTATAGCAAAGGACTCCGGTAGTTCATTGATAGTAGTTCCAGTTACCCAATATCAGTTATCTGTGCTTCGGCTGGGTTCAGCCTGACTGCCGGGCAGGCAGGCCCACCACCAGCATATTCTGAGCGTGCCAGGCTTGTAAATAGCCCTGTCAGATGTAAAAGAATCATGCTGTTACCCTTGAATTTATTGTTGCAGTACAACCAATGGTACGATTATTTGCTGGCACGGCAGCTGGCAGTCTGCCTGTGCAGATACACCAACTGTCTTTGGAGAATAAATACAATAGGATAAAGATCCTTGCCCCTTGCTGCTAATGAATATATCAGTGATTAAAGCAACTATTCAGCAGTTCACAAATAAGCAAAGTGTGCTTTAGGAAAGAGCCGGACGGGCAGTATAATGGGAATTGTTTTCCCAATTTAGGAAATCGATGAATACTCTGCACCGACATAATAGTTTGATTACAAGGTGGTTATGCCAATGTGGTATATGTGGCATGCAATTAGAATTCTATTATTCAAACACCATATAATAGGCTAATGGATTCGTGTAATTGACCCAGTGTAATAAAAACACCTGATTCTTAACAAGCCTGTAAGATGGTAAGGTGGCTTAAATGAGAGGAAGACTATGGAAAATACCAGAAAACTGACCGTGTTTGTAGTGGATGATGATCCTATTTACAGAACTTATATAGCGAAAAACCTGCGGAAAGTGCAAAATATTCAACTTAAAGCGTTCGGTTCTGCGGAACAGTGTATAAGGGCCATGAAGCACTTTCCTGATTTGGTTATTCTGGATTATTATCTGGACAGTGCGGCAGATGACAACAAAAATGGGTGGGAGGCATTGATGAATATCAAACACACGGCACCTGATGTGCCGGTTATCATGCTTTCATCAGAGATAAACATAGAGCACATGATGGACTGTATCAAATTCGGAGCAGAGGATTACATCATAAAAGGCAACTACACGGTAAAGCGCATCTTAACAATTATTGATGAGTTATTCGTTCCCGGCTACTGGGAGATGGGTTTCAACAGTTTACCGAAATAGGGCACATCTATAACAATTGAAGAAAATCACGTAAAAACAAATTCAATATGTATGGATTTGTAAATAAGGCAATTAAATTATTGGGGCTCGGGAACTCAGGGGCAAAGGCCGAAGAAAAAAGGGGCATTGGGAGCGGCGATATTACCGGTGCGAAGAAGACTGAGGACAGCATGGAGAGTTTAGCGCGTTTCCCAAGTGAGAATCCCAATCCGGTGCTCCGTTTTTCCATTCACAAACAGGTTTTTATTTACCATAATAATCCAGGCAAAGCAATTATCGACTTCTTTGATGCCAAGGAGAATAGAGCATTGAAATTGCAGTGGGAGAATGTCTTTCAAAGCTCATTCAAGAAAAAGAAAGCCATCCAAATGGAATTGCCCATTAAGGGTGTGGTGTTCATGTGCAACGTTGTACCAGTTCCCGAATCACATTATGTGAACGTGTATGCCACCGATATTACGGGACGGAAAAAAGTGGAACAAGAACTGATCGCTTCAAAAGAGTCGGCAGAGAAATCGATGATCGTAAAACAGAGTTTCCTGGCCAACATGAGTCATGAGATCCGTACCCCCATGAGTGTGATTTCTGGTATGGCGCAATTACTCCGAAAGACCGACCTAAATAAAAAGCAGAACGAATTCCTTGGCGCCATTGAGAAATCTGCGGGCAACTTGTTGGTGGTACTGAATGATATTCTTGATTTCTCCAAGATGGAGTCGGGTAAATTAAAGTTGGAAAAGATCGGTTTTCGTCCGAAACAAGTGGTGGAGGCCCTCTTGAAATCCATGGAATACAAGGCCGCTGTAAAGGATATTTACTTGAAGCACGACGTGATTGATTGTGCCGATAAGGTAGTGCTTGGCGACCCGGTCCGTTTTAACCAGGTGCTGATGAATTTGGTGAACAATGCCATCAAATTCACAAAAAAAGGAAGCGTTGAGGTAAACTGCGAGGTGCATTCGGAGACCAAACAAACATTACAAATATGCGTCAGGGTGTGTGATACAGGCATTGGTATTCCCTCTCACAAGTTTGAACAGATCTTCGAAGATTTCCATCAGGCTGATGACAGCACTACCCGCAGGTTTGGAGGCACCGGACTCGGCCTGGCAATTTCCAAAAGGCTGGTAGAAATGCAGGGTGGGGAGCTGTTCGTTGAAAGCGAAGAGGGCAGAGGCTCTGTTTTTACCTTCATTATTACCTATGAAAAAGGTAAGGAAAGTGATATTCCGGTAAAGCAGGAACTGATAAGGGCCGAACAGGATCTGTCGGGAATTCGAGTGCTCCTGGTTGAGGACCATGAACTTAACCAGATGATTGCACGTATTATCATGGAAGAAGCAGGTATTGAAGTGGATACTGCCGCCAACGGTAAGATTGCGGTAGACATGGTGCAGGATAACAACTACGATGTGGTACTGATGGATATTCAAATGCCCGTACAGAGTGGTATTGATGCGACAAAGGTTATTCGAAATGAATTGAAATTGAATGTGCCCATTATTGCTGTTACCGCCAATGCGCTCAAGGGCGATAAGGAAAAATTTATGGCTGCAGGAATGAATGACTATCTCTCAAAACCA
>DTRK01000008.1:3544-5875 GCA_012965955.1 Flavobacteriales bacterium | reverse complement strand
CGCTGTATCGGCGCAAACGATTCCAGGGTTTGTAATTAAGGTAACGGTATAACTGCCCGTATCAGGATAGGCATAGGTAGCTGTATCCAGGGAAGAAGTGTCAGTTGTCACCGAAAGGTCTCCAAAATCCCAAAGTACAGCTGCTCCTGTAGTATCTATAGAATCATTGTGAAACGTAACTGTCAATGAACCTCCACAAGAATAATCACTGGCAGGCGCGGCGGGATAAAAATCAGACTGACAGGCAACAACCCAGAACTGGAAGTCTTTAATATTGGTGTTTATAAGAGAGTCATTTCTGTATTCCTGCACTTTAACACAGACAACATGAGCCGAATCTGAGGCAGCTGTTGGAACTACGGTCATAATACCAGTAGTCGAATCAATTGTTAAGGTGCCGGTTATCTGGTTTGTTTCGCTATACGAACCTGCCCACGTTATAGGTAAGTAGGGACCACCATCACCAGGGCACCCCCCGCTGATAAAGTCGCCTTCATATGGTGTAGCCAATGAATAAACCAGTGAATCTCCATCCGCGTCTGTGGCGGATTGGTTTATTGTTGCTGAATCTCCGAGACAAACAAATACTGGAGGAAAGGAATTAAATTCCGGGCTGCTGTTACATGTAATAATCTGGCCTATTGTATCAGGTAACGAATACTCGTAAACATCAATATCATCAAAACGACCCTCATCTGAAACATTACCCCCAGTCCCATTCATCACTCGGACAACAATTTCAAGAGTTGTTCCAATTAAAGCGGTGGCGGTAGCAATAGCCGAACCGAAGTCGCCTGATTGCAATCCATTGGTTAATGCTGTTTCCGCTCCTCCATCGATTTTGTAGTAAGCCCTTACGTAATCAGAACCATCATCGTAACTAGATTCAGACAGTTCCATACTGATCCTGACACCGGAAGCATAACTTGAAATATCAATTGCCTCAGAGGTCCACACAGCTTCGTTATCCATGTCTCGACCTTCATATTCCAGGTTACCCCCATTATCTCTTACCTCAAAATAATCGCCAGAACTCCCATCACCCAAACCACAAGGTGACGCTGAAGCACATGCGGTAGACCATGCAGTACTTCCCACATCTACTTCATCTCCAACGGCTAAGTCCTGAAAGTCCTCTCTCCAGATCGACATTTCGGTCACGAGTATATCATCAACACGCGCAAACTCAGCACTGCTAGAATTCTTCATTCTCACAACAATTTCAAGGGTCGATCCAATTAGACCGTTGGCCGTTGCAATAGCCGAACCGAAATTATCAGTATGCAATCCATTGGTTAATGCTGTTTCAGCCCCACCATCGATTTTGTAGTAAGCCCTTATGTAATCAGCACTCTCAAGAGTACCATCTTCAGACAGTTCCATACTGATCCTGACACCTGAAGCATAACTTGAAATGTCAATTGCTTCAGAGGTCCAGACAGCTTCGTTATCCATGTCTCGACCTTCATATTCCAGGTTGCCCTCATTACTTCTTACTTCAAAATAGTCGAGAGTATCTGGATCATTCAAACCGCAAGGTGACGTTGAAGCACATTCGGTAGACCATGCAGTACTTCCCGCATCATCTTCATCTCCCACAGACCTGTCTTCAAAGTCCTCAAACCAGACAATGGTGGGGAGGTGGTAATCGATTGTGGTCATTGGTATGTTCATAATTAATGAAGACCCGATGTCTTCTGCATCATCTATATTTTTTATGATTTCATTCCTGTTACCGCATTCCCAGGCAATTTGATATCCACCAGATATGAATGGCAGGGTTATAGTATCTATATACACTGCCTCCATCACGCAAATGTTGTCAGGCGGGATGAAGCAGGAGTTTCCGTAAGCACTTAGATCAAGTGTGTCGTATACAAGTCTTGGCATTCCGACCGGAAAACCAGTCGCAAGCGCATCACCATAAATGAACAGGGGTACACGTTCTATGTAGTATGCGTTAATATACGCGGTAGTAGGAAGGTTCGCAGTTATCCCACTGTCACAGTCCCTCCATAGTAACATGGTTATTTCGTATTCATCCCCTCCAATACATTTATAGAATATCTCGCCACCAGTGATATGAGATGCGCTGGTAGTTAAACTCGCAAAGAGCATTGGAAATAGCAAGAGCAGTATTCTGCAACTTCTTATAAACCGGGATAAAATGGATGTGCTATTTTGCAAAAGGTTGCCCTGCATGAATCAAAAACTTATACTGTCCTGTGTTTGGTGGGTCGGTTGACATATAAATATACCATAAATAGCGACTCTGTTACCAAGACGCTGAGCTTCCTGTTTAGTTGCCTATATTACGACCTTTTTTACAAG
>DTRK01000008.1:0-3480 GCA_012965955.1 Flavobacteriales bacterium | reverse complement strand
TTTCAAGGTTCCATGGATAAGTCTGAATGACGTGCTAAATCACCTGATTGCAGCTTTATTCACCTGATTAAAAATAATCGTTACAGCATATTTGCTATATTTGGGATTCATGGTCATTAAAGTCCGATTTGATTGAAGCAGAAGTATGGTATGGGTTATGTAAAAAAACAATTATCGATCAGGAAATCAGAAATTTGCGATGCAAATTCATCAGTACTTCTAAGAGTTGTAATCATCAGCTGGTTCTTCTTGGTAATATTTCTTAATGCAGATAAGGCAGCCACAGCCCAGAATCAGATTCCAGTAGATGTAGGGACAGTAGACACAATATACTACCATGATAATTCAATGGGATACTGGTTCACAGCCCCTTCATGCTTTATTCTATCTGGATTTCACATTCCTACGGCAGGGTTGACCCTGTCACAAACGCTGGAGGTGCTCAGGTTCGATTCTATTCCACCTAATTACGAGTCATTCACGGATAATTTTGAATCCCTGGACAATATTCAGGTTTTAGGTGATAGCTCTTTGGTAGATGCTAATATTGCGATATCAGCGGGGGACATTATTGGTATTCTGGGGAGCCATGGTGTTAATGAATTTTCCAACTTCTATCATCGCGGGGATTACAACACCACAATTGCAGGTTCTTCTGTGACTCTGAGAAAGATCTCATTCCCCGGCAACGTCACTCAAGATGAAGCTTTTGAGGTTTCTGCTGATTCAACAGATACTGCACATTTTCAGGTAGTAGAGCTGTATTATGACACGGGTATCACCGCCAGCTTCAGTTACACAATTACATCAGATAGCGTTGCCTTTGTTAACACCTCACCTTTAGGGGATGAGTTCTTATGGGATTTTGGGGACGGTAATACCAGTACCGAGATGAATCCAATTCATGTATATGACATGAACGGAAACTATACAATAACCTTAACCATAAGCAATGAGTGTTTTTCTGATGTAACATATTCATCGATAGTGATAGATGGTATAGATGATCAGAAGTGGCGTAACCCTAAAGTCAGCATTTATCCAAATGTGACCATTGGGCCGTTTTCTGTGGATGTGTACACCCGGGAAAGCGAGCATATTTCAGTGGGAATATACGGGTTAGATGGTCAAACAGTCTCTGAGGAGGCGTTCAGGAAGCCAGCAGGTTTAGAAAAGCGGGTGTTCGATTTGTCTGGTCAGGCAAAAGGTGTGTATTTCTTCAAAGTGACACATGACCGAGGTGTAATGGTAAAGAAGGTAGTTCGCCTGTAAATGTCTTCCGCTGTCACTTATTTCCTGGTTGTGTTTTTGTTCATTTTCCTAAAAGGGGAGGATGCTGCTGATAATGCCTTGTGCTAAGTTCTAATCAATCCACGTCTTCATCCTCACGGTCCTTTTTTTTATATGTATAAGTAATTCCGGGCTGGTTGGTGAACGGGTTGAGCGGTCTCGTCCTGGTAATTTCTATCTCATCATTTTCTTGAACCTCCTTTGTCTTCTTCATCTCATCCATCCTGCGTTTGTCTTCCTCCTCTTCCAACTCCCAGGAATATTTCCTTTTTTGTGGCCCTTCCTTCCTGAAGTAAATTGCAAGAATTAACCCGGCGACAGCGCCCCATAGGTGGCCCTCGTATGACATCTCTGGCCGGATCGGAAAGATGCCCCATACCATTCCCCCATAGAGAAACGTTACCAGCATCGACAAGGCCAGCAGATTGGTGTTCTTCCGTATGATTCCGCTGAAGAAGATGAACGCTGCAAAGCCATAGATAAGCCCACTGGAACCGATGTGGAAATTAGCCCTGGCGCTGGCCCAGATCCATATTCCAGACATTAGATAAGTCCAGAAGTAGATGCGGTAGGCAACAGGCCGATAGAAATAGAATATTCCCAAACTGAGTAAGAGCATTGCCGTGCTGTTATTGATGAGGTGGTTCCAATCGCCGTGAATCAGCGGATAGAGCGCAATGCCTATCAGCCCTTCTGCTGTTCTTGGAAACACTCCATAGTGTGAAAAGCTCACTCCCATGACTTCCTCCCAGATCTTCACCATCCAGATGGTGACAAGGAACAGCAAAGGAAAGAACAAGCTGGAATAGAAATTCTGCTTATCCAGGCTCTTGATATCATCTTGAATATTCCACATGTGTTGATTCCAACCTATAAATTTGTGAATTTGTCTAATTCTAAAATAGATACTATTATTTACAGGGGTGAATTTAGTAATTTAGCCGTCTGTCTTCCGGATTAAGGCCGGTCTAAATTTGTGCCAAAGGATGTTTTATGAAAAATAGTCAGAAAATTGTTGTGCTGAGTGCATTTGTGTCACTCTTTTGTTTAGGTGTTATTGCTGGGCCTGGGGATACTACGGTAGTTCAAACCTTCACCTGGGGTTCTACCCAGAATGCAAAGTTTGTGTTTCCTTCAGAGAGCATCAGTTATGAGAAAATCCTGATGTACTATAACCTCAAGTGCAATCCCAATCAAAATCCTGCTTGTGGGGAGTGGGACTATACCACACATACCTTCTTGTATGATTACCTGGGCATCTACGATTCCACTCAAATGTTTCAGCCCAGCCATGTAGCCAATGGTGCAAGTCCTGACACCTTCATGTATATGATGAATCCGTCATGGGAATACAATGCATGGTGGGAGCAGTTCATTACCTACTCGAGCGTCATCTCTTTTGACTCCAGTATCATTGGCTCCGGCTCATTAACAACTAGCAATCCTTTTGGTTCGAGTGAGTCAGATTCCAGGTCTCAATTCCTGTGGACGGCTGCAGAGCTCAATGGGGCAGGAGTTACGGCTGGTGAGATCACTGGAATGAGATTCAATGTGGATGTTCCAGGGACTGCGATGAAAAAACTCACGGTCAATCTGAAGAATTCCTCTTTCTCTGCACTGGATGGTGACAATTTTGAAAATGGTGGGTTCACGGAAGTCTACTCCAGGAATACATCATTTGCCAGCACCGGTTGGAATACTATCAGCTTTACTTATCCATTCACCTGGGATGGCACTTCCAATGTGGTTGTGGAGATCTGCTATAACAATGACATTCAGGGTTCGGACAACACATTATTGGCAGAAAATACGGGGTTCAACTCCGGGGTGTTCAGCGCTAACACTGAGTATTATCTCAGCTTCAATGGCCCTGATTATGCAACTGTACCTGCTAACGTTTTTGCAACGGTCAGCGATGAGATTACCATCTCTTTTTGGCAATATGGTGATCCAACCATTCAACCGCAAAGTGATTACCTCTTCGAAGGGTATGATGCCAATGGTTACAGGGTGGTGAATGCTCATTTACCATGGGGAAACGGTACTGTTTATTGGGATGCGGGCAATGATAATTCATCTTATGACAGGATACTGAAGGCTGCGAATACCGGTGATTATGAAGGACAGTGGAATCACTGGGCGTTCACTAAGGACATCAACGCAGCGCAGATGCGAATGTATTTGAACGGG
>DTRK01000007.1 GCA_012965955.1 Flavobacteriales bacterium | reverse complement strand
GTCACCTACTGTGCGCAGTTTCTTGAGTTTTACACCACCATCACTGGTAGGCACTTCAACCACCTCTTGCTCCTCCTCTGAATACACTCTTTTCTCATCTACATAAAGAGAAATTATCACATACTTCTCACTGAGTATCTTCTTGACCTCTTCTTCCGGCCATACATTGTCTTCCATCTTTCTACAATTCACGCAGGCCCAGCCCGTGAAGTCAATCATGACAGGTTTGTTGACCTCCCGGGCATGCGTCATACCTTCATCATAATCATAGAAAATGTCGATTTCCTCCTTATGCTCAAAATAACTATAATATTTCGGCGGCGGGAATCCGCTTAAGGCATTATGATTCCACCAACCACCTGACCACATACCCGGAAGCAGATAGATAGCAAAAGCTATGGCAAATGTACCCATCACAAAACCTGATTTGGACACCTTGGTACCAGGGCTATCATGCGGAAATTTGATCTTGTTAAAGAAGTAAAGTCCCGTTGCAATCGCCGTAACGAACCAGAGGGCAAAGAAGGTTTCCCTTTTGAGGAGTCCCCACTGCTCAACGAGGTCTGCATTAGAGAAGAACTTCACCGCCAGGGCTACCTCCACAAAACCAAAAAACACCTTAACTGAATTCAGCCATCCACCAGACTGTGGAAGTGAAGCAAGCCATCCGGGAAATGCTGCGAAAAGCGCAAATGGCAAACCTAGCGCCAGTCCAAATCCTGTCATTCCGACAGATAGTTTCACAGCCACCATCTGAAGATCCATCCCCAAAAAGCTGACAACCCCAGCACTTTCAGAACTCAAAGTGCCAGCCAATAAAGTGCCGAGAATAGGGCCTGTACACGAAAAAGAAACCAGCGCAAGCGTTAGTGCCATGAAAAAGATTCCAATCATGCCCCCAATATCCGATGCGCTATCGGCCTTATTGGTCCATTTGCTGGGCAGTGTAATCTCAAAATATCCAAAGAACGAAATTGCGAAGATTACAAAGACAGCGAAGAAGGTGAGGTTCAACCACGGATTAGTGGATATCCTGTTCAACACCTCAGGGTCGACATCGGAAAGTAAATGGAAAGGAGTACTCAACAGAAAGTATATCAGCATGATAAAGGCCCCGTAGAGTATAGCGTTAAATACCCCCTTTTTCTTATTCCCGCTTCCTTTGGTAAAGTAGCTCACCGTTAGCGGAATCATTGGGAAAACACACGGCGTCAACAGCGCAATAAAGCCACCTAACAACCCCAGTATAAATATTCCCCACAGCGTCTGCTCTTCACGTTTTTCGCCGCAATCGTTAACCGGGTTGTCCAAGTCTATGGTTTCTAGCTTGTATTTATTCTTGCTTTTCGTGGAATCAGGCCCCTCTGGAGGCAATATTTCCCGTACCGCAAAACGCGTTCCCCCACTACCTAACTCTACATCAATCTCGATGTATTCTGGCGGAAGACACCTTTCGTCATCACAGGTCATGAATTCATAATATCCACCGAACTTGACATTATCAGAGTTAAGTTTCACCCTTTGAACAAACGCCACCTGATGGCTGAACTGCTTTAACTCCAGGTCCCAATTTGGATCGAAGTTGGTCTCCAACTCACCGCGTTCCTCTACCAGGCCAAGGAATTCTATTTCAGGAATTGAATCAAAACCAAATGATGTGGGAATCGGGCCGCCTTCTTTAACGAACTGTGAGTACACATGCCAGCCATCGTCAATGGTCGCCTTGAAAATGAGCTCATACTCCTGGCCTCCGAGGGCATCCACCTCATATTCCCACTTAACCGGTTCAAATATCTCGGCCTCCCCTAAAGATATACTGCCATCTTGCGCGGATGCAGAAAAAACCGTTGCGACAATGGCAATCAATATGTTCCTAATTCTTCTCATCCCATCGATTATTTCAATGACTACAACGTCCAAAAGTACTTAAAATTATACACGATAATGTCGGGGTGTTTACAAAGGACAATGTTGATTTTCCTGATTGAAAGAGGGCCAATCTAATCCTCGCCTGACGTCGATGGAGCAGTCGATTTGTTCTTGACAATCAGTTCTTTAAGCAATTCCACAAGTTGTCCACTCATTTGACTACCAATAATATAGACCAGACCATCACTATCAACCCCTTCCTTTCCACGACAATAGAATTTAATGGCTCCCTTCCTGTGAAGATTATATACTGGTCTACTCAATAAGAATTTTCTTGATGGCACAGCTCTCGCGGAAACAATACTTCCCAGATCAATTTTTACCTTTTTAGACGTCCATAGGCCATCCAATATGATGCTGTGATCCGTTACCTTGGTATGCAAGTGAAGGACGAACATGAGCAACACGGAGATCAGCATTATTGCAACACCCATCAAAAACAGAACTTCTCCATTCTTATCGTGCTCCTCACGCCAAAAATATGCAATGAAAAAAAACATTCCGAGGATGAAACGGCGTACATTGGAGTATCGATTGTACCCTAAATACTGCTTCTCATCAAAAAGAATTTCTGTTTTACCCTCCATTGGACAATTCAATCACACAGACTTGCTCGGTAGCATCTGTTGTTTTAAAGCGGTCATCAATTTTATGGCCCACAACCCAAACTATTTCACCTTCTGATTCCAGAACAAATATATTTTCTTTTTCATTCAATGGAATCTTCTGGTCAATAAAAATATCACTGAGCTTCTTGCGCCCTCCCATACCCAGCGGTTGCATGGAGTCTCCCTCGTTCCAGTTTCTAAGAGTCAACGGGTATTTGAGTTTCGCATGGTCAAGGCATGCTTTGCGATCAGACCGAGGTATCACCAATCCATCGCGTGCCCGCAATTCGAAGGTCAAAGCGATTGGTTTTGAAATGTTGGTGGTGCCTTCTTCTATCGTGATGACCTCATCAAAGTTCCCTTCAATTGGAACAATTAGAAGATAATCCCGGTCCTTTATCAGCCTGTGCGAGCCCGAGAAAAACTGCTTTCCAGGCGCTCCGTTTAACGCTGCAGCGATGTCGGACACATCAGAGCTGGTGAATCCATATCTTGAAATAAGTTCGAAGAGACTATAATTCAATGAAGACAGCGCATTCAGCTTTGCAATCTTTAATTTAACTGTTGCGCCCTCCTCCACAATATCGGCTTTCATCTCCAATATAGCCTGCTGATATATTTCCTTGCATACCGCTAACCTACCCATCGTTTCCTGCATGCTCTCCACGAAATTTGGATTCAGCTTTTCCAATTGCGGAATGACATTGTGTCTAATAAAATTGCGGTTGTACTTGTCCTCCACATTGGAAGCATCCTCCCGAAAAGTCAAATTGGCCTGACTGGCATAGGTAATAATCTCGTCTTTCTTAGCGAATAGTAACGGCCTAACCACATTCCCATTCTTTGGTTTGATACCACTTAACCCTCTAATGCCAGTGCCACGTACCAGATTCAAAAAGAAGGTTTCAATGCTGTCATCCAAATGATGCGCTGTTGCAATAACACTATAATCATCTTTCAGCCTAACCGTCTCAAACCAATCGTATCGCAATACTCTCGCCGCCATTTGAACTGATAGCTTGCGCTTCCTGGCATATTCACCCGTCTCAAATTTCTTCACATGCAAGGCAACGCCGCAGTCTTTGGCAAGACGTTTTACAAAAGCTTCATCTGCTTCAGATTCATCACCCCGAAGCTGGAAGTTGCAATGGGCAATGCCGAAATCCATTTCCGTTCTTTTCAAAAGCTCTACCAAAACCACGGAGTCCACACCGCCGCTAACGGCTGCCAAGACCTTGGTACTCTTGTCAAAGAGAGCATTTTCAGAAATGTATTTGTTGAACCGAATCTCCATTTTAGTGCACCGCTTCGTTCACATTCAAAACATCGAACATGGCCCTGGCTTTCACCATGCATTCATCATATTCCGCTTCGGCTTCAGCCATATCGGTAATCGCACCACCTACGATAAACGAAAGATAAGCCGCCTCTGAATTATAGAGAATACTCCGAATCACCACATTGAAATCAAAATCTTTGTTTGGGGTAATATAGCCTACCGCCCCAGAGTACAAACCCCTCTTGGTAGACTCATATTCCTCAATGAGTTGCATAGCCCTGATTTTCGGTGCTCCGGTCATCGATCCCATAGGAAAAGCCGCTTTAATGGCATCAATTGGATGTACGTCATCCCTGCATACGCATTTGACCGTTGAAATCATCTGGTGCACCTGCTCAAAGGTGTAGATACCGAACAAGTCTTCAACCTCCACAGAGCCCGTTACTGCAGATTTAGCAAGGTCGTTCCGTACAATGTCGACGATCATCACATTTTCACTTCGCTCTTTTTTACTCTTTGCCAGCTCTTCTTTATATACCGAGTCCAATTCGGCTGAAGCACCCCTTCTTTTTGTTCCTTTGATCGGTTGAGAGATTAGTATATTGCCCTTTTTCTTCATAAACCTCTCCGGACTAGCCGATACAAGATATTGAGCGCCATTGCGGTAGAACGAAGCAAATGGAGCTTTAGAAATATCATTGAGCCGTTCATAAATTGGCAGTGGAGCAACCTGTACGTTAGTGGAATAAAACTCCTGGCAAAAGTTCACTTCGTAAATGTCACCATACGATATGTGTCCTTTGAGTTTATTGACCGATTGCAGATAATCCTCCTTCACTAATCTGGACTTTACCTCGATGAATGGGGGCTTCTCTTTAGTTATCTCACAATCTAAAATTTCTTCGAAGACCTTATCAATGTGTTCAGTATTGTCTGCATCTTCCAAATAGCTGATCTTCAACACCTCGTTACTCAATTCAATAATGATTTCAGGTTGAAAGAAATGAAGTGTCGGGAATTTGAGAAAATCAGCATTCTCTGATTTAAGGTCCTCCAGCTGGTTCTTTAAATCATAGGTGAGATACCCAAACAACCAGTCACCGGTTTTATCTACATAGGATTTCAGACTTTCAAAATCATCGCCCCCAACTCCTATCAATTCAGAATGCGCACCAACAGCAACAATACATTCCAGACAACTGTATTTATCCAACCCAACCCGTGAAGGACTCAAAGTATTGCTTTCCAACACGGAAAATTGCTCGAATTTTTGCGCCCAGCGAAGTATTTTTCGCTTTACCTTTTCACTGCTGCCAATTGGATATGTTTTAACCTTTCTCATCTGATTCAAATTTAGCCATTATTTCAGGAACAGATTGACTTTTTCATTTGGTTTCGCTACCTTTCGGAAAGTAAAGTACCCTTGATTTTAACAATGCCTTCAAATCAATCCCCATGAAACCGACATATCTTCTAACTAGTCTACTTGCGATAGCTGTATGCACTCCTTATCTTGGCAATGCACAAATTTACCACGGTCCGGAAGCCAAAAATATAGTGCCTGGCGGCCAGCTTGTAAAAATGCGTTCAACAACGCCAATTCCCGAATTTGTCAGGTTTGAGCCAGGTTTAGAACTGGACAAAGACATTTTTAATCTTTGGGTTGCAAAAATGCTGCGTTTAGGCAGAGGCATGAGCCTGAAGCTCCAACAATCTGAAACCGACAACCTTGGCTATGTACACCACAAATACCAGCTGTATTACAACGCCATTCCTCTGGAATGGTCAAGGTATGTTGCGCATGAGCTTGATGGCAAGATAACCTCCGTCCACGGCGTCATTTTCAGAGATATTGATGTGCCTGATAGTCCCGCATTAAACAGAGATCAGGCAAGAATAAAAGCACTGGCACATGTGGGAGCCAACACATATAAGTGGGACCTGCCGAAAGAAGAAGCATTGCTGAAACGGCAAACGGATCAGCTCGGTGCAAGTTATTATCCTTTGGGCGAATTGGTTTATCTTCCAACGATTCCTAACGGGAATGTTTACAAGATGGCATATAAATTCAATGTGTATGCACATGAGCCGCTTTCCAGAAGTGAGATCTACATCGATGCAATGAACGGAGATGTGCTCTTTGTTAATGACAAGATTCATATTGCCGATGTGGTCGGTACTGCCGTAACAGCATATAGCGGCACACAATCATTCACCACTGATTTTACTGGCAGCACCTACAGGTTGCGCGAAACTGGCAGAGGTGGCGGCATTGAGACATACGATCTAAATGAAGGCTCAAACTATGGCAATGCTGTAGACTTCACAGACGCTGACAACTTTTGGAACAACGTGAATGCGAATCAGGATGAAGTGGCTACAGATGCACACTGGGGTGCAGAAATGACCTATGACTATTTTTGGTTAGATCACGGCCGTAATAGCATTGACAATGCGGGCATGGCCCTCTTGAGTTATGTGCACTATCAAAATTCGTATAGCAATGCTTTCTGGGATGGGCAAAGAATGACCTATGGAGATGGTTCTGGATCATACAACCCATTCACAGCGCTCGATATTACTGGCCATGAAATAACACATGGCCTTACTGATTTCTCTTCCAATCTTGTTTACTCTTATGAGTCAGGAGCGTTGAATGAGTCTTTTTCGGATATTTTTGGCACTTCGGTAGAATGGTATGGAAAACCTTCGCAAGCCAATTGGTTGGTTGGTGAAGACATCGGCGTTACACTACGCTCCATGTCAAATCCGAAAGCCTACGGAGACCCGGATACATATTTGGGCACAAATTGGGCCACTGGTACAGGTGATAATGGAGGTGTCCATACCAACAGTGGTGTTCAGAATTTCTGGTACTACCTACTGGCAAATGGTGGTTCGGGCACCAACGATAATGGTGATAGTTATAATATTACTCCTCTAGGCATATTTGATGCAGGTGCAGTGGCCTTCCGAAACAATACGGTCTACCTCTGGTCAAACTCACAATATGCTGACGCCAGGTTTTATGCTATTCAATCGGCAATTGACCTTTTCGGAGCATGCAGCCCGGAGGTGGTGACAACTACTGATGCCTGGTATGCGGTAGGTGTAGGAGCAGCATTTGACTCAACTGTTACAGCGGACTTCATGGCGAATCCAACAACTTCTTGTTCCGCGCCTTTCACGGCCATGTTCCAGAACAACAGTTCCAATGGTGGCACCTTCTATTGGGATTTCGGGGATGGAAATACGGATACCCTGGCCAATCCATCCAATACCTACATGAACTATGGTAGCTATTCGGTCAAACTAATCGCAGATGGAAACCCATGTGGAATCGATTCCATCACACAAGTGGCTTATATTACCATAGACTCTCTGCTGCCATGCGTAGTTAATTTGCCTTTCTCGGGATCAGGATCAACTCAAACTGCCTGTGCCGGGACGCTGTTCGATAATGGAGGAGGGACCGGAACGTATGCTGATGCAACAAATACTCAAATTACTATAGCTCCGCCAGGGGCATCCTCTGTTTCGCTGACCATCGTTTCATTTGATATAGAACCTGGTAGTGGCGGATCTGTCCCATGTGATTATGATTATGTAGAATTCTTTGATGGGCCCAATACCAGCTCACCTTCCCTCGGCAGGTATTGCAATACAACGGGACCGCCAGGTAGTCCTCTAACTTCTACTGTTGGTTCTATTACCATATACCACCATGCCGATCCGCTTGTCAATGGGGATGGATTTGAGATCCAGTGGAACTGTACTATGCCCAACCAACCTCCTTCGACAGACTTTTCTGCGAATACTCTAGTGACATGTACAGGTGATGTAGACTTCACCGACTTGTCGACTGACGGACCAACATCCTGGAGCTGGGATTTTGGGGACGGAGGATCATCAACTGAACAAAATCCTTCGTATGTGTACACTGTAGCGGGAACTTATGCGGTGAAGCTTGTTACGGCCAACGGTTTTGGCTCTGATTCGCTGACAAAGACAGCCTACATCGTGGTGAATAAACCAACGGCTCCAACAACTACCGGAGCGTCCAGATGCGGTAGTGGAAGTGTTTCTCTTTCAGCTACAGGATCAGGTACGCTGAATTGGTATGCAGATTCTACGGGTGTTAATCCCATAGCTACCGGAAATTCTTACACTACACCATCCTTGTCTGCAAATACGACATACTATGTAGAGGATGTAATCATTCCTGCTTCTCAATATATAGGCCCGGTAGATACTTCGATTGGGACAGGAGGAAACCATACTAATACGAACTACTATCTGATTTTTGATTGTATGAGTCCATTTACGATTGTGTCCGTGGATCTCTATGCCTTCACTTCTGGTTTCAGAACAATTGAGCTCAGGAACTCTGGTGGTTTGGTGTTGCAGGATACCAATATCAATATTCCGGTAGGTTGGCACAATTTTATTCTGGATTTCGATGTAAGCATTGGTGTTGACTATCAATTGGGAACCAGTGGTATGTCAGAAATGTTCAGGAATAACACGGGACCTGTATATCCTTATACCATACCCGGATTGATTTCAATAACCGGAAACAATATCCCTGATCCGGACTTTTGGTACTATTATTACAACTGGGAAATTCGTGATCCTACTTGCCGAAGTGAGCTGGCACCTGTTGTAGCCACTATCAACCAAGAACCGGTACCGAGTATTCTAAATGCGACCAATGTTGGATGTAATGGTGACTGTGATGGGGACGCTGAGGTTTCAGTTACTATGGGATTACCTTCATATACCTACTTGTGGTCCAACTCGCAAACAACTACCTCGATCTCATCACTGTGTGCAGGGTCTTACTCTGTTACAGTGACAGACGCCAATGGATGTCTTGGAAACACTTCTGTTGCGATTACGGAGCCTAGTGCGCTGAGTTTTACATCTAGTGTGACAGATGCTAACTGTGGCAATAATGATGGCGTAGCTTCGGTGACCGTAACTAACGGCGTTGCTCCATATTCTTATTTGTGGAATGACCCAGGTGCTCAAACCACCGCTACGGCCTCCAGCTTGAGCGCGACCAATTACTCCTGCTTAATTACCGATGCCAACGGGTGCACAACCACGGCTAATGTGGTAGTTAGCAATACGGTGCCAACAGTAAGTGTTACGTCAAGTACAAATACCACATGTAACGGAGACAATGATGGATCTGCGACGGCACTTGCTTCACTCGGTGTTGCCCCATACACTTACCTATGGAACGACCCCTCAGCACAGACCAATGCCACAGCAATCAACCTCGCCGCTGGCACCTATTCGGTTACGGCCACGGACGCGTCAGGATGTTTTTCTACGGACCAGGTAATGGTAACAGAACCTGCAGCAATAACTTTGAGCCATACCAACACTGATGCGAGCTGCACCGGCGCATGCGATGGCGTTTCAGTAGTGGCGGTAACTAATGGAGTCTCTCCTTTTACTTATCTCTGGGATGATCCTGGAGTTCAAACAAACGCAACAGCGAATGGTTTGTGTGATGGAATCTTCAATACTGTTGTAACCGATGCTGACGGCTGTACTGGTAATGCGAGTACCACGGTGAATGCCGGTGCGGGAATTACAGTCAGTCCAACAGGTTTGACGAACACTAACTGTGGGGTGTGCAATGGGGATGCTTCTGTGTCTGCATCAGGTGGAACTGCTCCGTACACCTTCTTGTGGAGTGACCCCAGCTCTCAAACCAATAGTACTGCCAACAACCTGTGCGCAGGTTTGTTCACTGTAACTGTAACCGACGCAGCTGGATGTACGGGCGTGAATACACTTGAAGTATTTGACGGGGGTGGTGTGTTCTCCAATATAAGCAGCAGTACCAATACAACTTGTAATGGTGATACTGATGGATCTGCTACGGTTGCCATAACAGGAGGAAGTACACCGTATACCTATTCCTGGAATGACCCGGCGAATCAAACCAATGCCACAGCAAACAACTTAGCTCCCGGAACTTACTCCGTTACAGCAACCGATGCTTTGGGTTGTGTGACAACTTCAACGGTTACCATTACAGAACCTGCCGTGTTGGGACTCACAACCAGTGGAGCCAATGCATCCTGTGGCAATTCAGATGGAGTGGCTTCGGTGTCTGTAACAGGTGGAACGCCATCATATAACTATCTTTGGTCAGATACTTTCAGCCAAACGAATTCATCTGCAACCAGCTTGCCTGCGGGGACTTATGACGTCACTGTTACTGATGCAAATCTCTGTGCAAATGCTGCGTCAGTTACCATCTTCAACACTGGAGGGCCGACGGTTACTGCAACCTCTTCGGATGTAACCTGTAACGGGGGCAATGACGGAACTGCTACTGCAACACCTTCCGGAGGGCAGGTCCCGTTTAGCTACGCCTGGGATGATGGCAGCGCACAGACTACACAAACTGCCAATGGACTCGTGGCTGGAACGTACAACGTAACGGTAACAGATGCCAATGGATGCAGTGCGGTGCACTTTACATCCATTAATGAACCCACCGCAGTCACTGGAACAACGACCACCGTGAATGCAACTTGTGGCAATACGGACGGTTCTGCAACTGTGACGGGTAGCGGTGGAACCTCCCCGTATGATTACCTGTGGGACGACCCGGGGGCTCAGACCGCTGCGACATGTACCGGATTAGGGCCGGGCACTTATACCGCCACCATCACAGATGCCAGTGGTTGTACCGGAACGGCCAGTGCCACGGTGGGCAACACAGGCGGCCCGACGGTTACCAATACGGCCAACGATGTAACTTGCAATGGAGGAAGCAACGGCATGGCAGCAACTTCCGTGAGCGGTGGATTGTCGCCTTATACCTATCTGTGGGATGATCCTGCAGCCCAGACTACAGCAATAGCACAGGGCCTCTCTGCCGGAAGCTATACCCTACAGGTAACTGACAATTCAGGGTGCAGCACTTCTGCAACGGTAACAATTAATGAGCCGACAGCGCTAGTTGTAACTTCCAACTCAACAGATGTGGGAACTGTCCCATGTACGGGTACTGCCCAGGTAACCGCGAGCGGTGGCACACCACCATATACGTATCTATGGAATAGCGGACAAACAACATCCAGCATCTTCGGGTTGTGTCCGGGCACCTATACCGCCACGGTCACAGACGGCAATGGATGTAATACGACTGTTTCGGAAACTGTGATAGCAACAGTTGGTTTGGATGAAAATGACATCTTGCCACAAGTAGGCGTATATCCGAATCCAAACACCGGAAAGTTCATGGTAAATTTCAATTTAATTGATAAGCAGAATGTGTTCATTACCCTGCACTCTGTAACCGGTCAGATCATCTACGAGCAATCACTCACACAGCACCAGGGAGCCTATGAGCAAACGATTGATGTGCAAGGCCGGGCCGCCGGTATATATACCTTGCGGATTGTACTGGAAAAAGGAGTGGTCAATCGCAAGTTGATTATAGAATAAGTGAACTTTACCACACAATGGCCCAAATGATTAGGGGTCATTGTTATGTGTTGAACCCAGAATATCTCTAACTGAATATAATTACCCATGAAAAATGCCTTCAATTTCATTTCTTCACTGTGTATCGCTTTAATAGTATCATCGCCAACTTTGGTGTTGGCAGGCGAGTTTACCGGACCTAACAATAGTTTTACTTCAAGCAACAAGCGCATTCCCAATCAGGCTCTGCAGGAAGAGCTAAGGGCAAAGCCGGCGTGGCAGTCTTTTGTGGGCACCCACAACACCTGGCGTGTCCATTTTAATGAAGAGAATGCACGGCCCCACCGCGCCTATGGCAAGGGTATTTCAACTACCGGTACTACGGTACAGGATCGTGCCATGAACTTCATCATCAATGAGCTGGGTGCCTTTAATATTCCAGTGGCCGATTTAAGATTGATGGGGGAGAGCACCTCACCCAAACACAATTTCGTCAATTATTACCAGGAGTACAACGGCTTGAAAGTTCTGAACACCCGCATGATGGTTAAAATGACCAGGGACTTGAAGGTGATCATGTATGGTGCTGATGTATATACGGACATTACAATTGGAACTACCGCTTCACTAAGTGTGGCCCAGGCTGAGGCGTATGCCTTAAACGCTACACAGGGCACCAACCTGACATCGTTGGCCAATCCGGGATTGTTTATTCTTCCGATACCCATGATCGGCAAGAATGAGTATAAACTCGTATATGAGGTGCTGGTAGATGGGATAGATCCAAGCGGGATTCCTTCCTCTTTTTATACTTTGGTTGATGCCCTCAATGGTGATGTGTTGCGACAATTCAACCTGTCACATACGCATGCTCCCAAGGCGAATATAGAAGCCAATGTTTCTGCGGATATTTATCCTAAGAACAAATATGACACCCCGGTGAATATGCCTCTTCAGGATATGAGAATCCGGATCAATGGAACAGATTATTATACTGATACAGCAGGGTTCATCACAACCAGCATCACTACTGCTACAACTGGTACAGTATATCTGGATGGCCCCTGGGTGGAGATCACTACAAGCGGGCAGGTGCCGGAATTCACGACGTCTCTAATAGCCGGACCGAATACTTTGAGTTTTAACAGCGATGCCTTAGATACTGAACGAAATGCTTTTTACCATGTGAATCAGATTCATCATTGGGTCAATACCGTGATTACCAGCTTCACTGGAATGGATTACCAGGTGACGGTAAACATGGATCAAACGGGAACGTGTAACGCTTCATTTGGAGGAGGGCAGATGAACTTTTTCCTGCAAGGCGGTGGGTGCTATTCCCTGGCCACTATAGCTGATGTGATATATCATGAGTATGGACATGGTACCAATACTGCTTTTTATGGCGACAATGGCGGTTTCTTCCAGAATGGGGCATTGCATGAGGGCTATGCTGATGTATGGGGGGTTTCGCTCACTCTTTACCCCGTGTTAGGGCAGGGTATGAGTGATACAGATCCAAACGTGTATATCCGTCGGTATGACATTGATCCTAAGATATATCCGGATGATCTGGTGGGTGAGTCACATGCGGATGGTGAGATCATTGCTGGAGCATGGTGGGATCTCTATCTCAACCTGGATAGTAATATGACACAAACGATGGATTTGTTTGAAGATGCGTATTACGGACTTCAGGCTCAAACGCCCGACGGGCAGGAAGGTCAGGCGTTCAGAGATGTACTGCTTGATGTGTTACAGGCAGATGATGATGATGGAAACATCGCCAATGGCACCCCTAACATCTTGGATATATGTGATGCTTTTGGACAGCATGGCATTACCTTGATTTCTAACGCTACCTTAACCCACACGGATGTAGCAGCTGCAAATACAGGTCAAGCTATCTCCATTGATGCTTCATTGAACCTGAGTGTGACCACTTACCTTGGTGATGTGATGTTGTACTATAAATTAAAGGATGATCCGGCCTGGATAAGTGTAGTGATGGGGAATACAGGAGGTTCAAATTATTCTGGGACGATTCCGGGCCAGGCCCCGGGCGCTATTGTGGCGTACTATATAGGGGTAACTGATAATATCTGTGGCAATATATCTGCAGTGCAGCCAATTGGAGCAGATGGTGCTGAGCCTACATTGCCGTATTTTATCCTGGTCGATTACCAGCAAGAGGAACTGGAGGATTTTGACAACAACAGCCTTTCTGGATTCTGGACCTATGGTATTCCTTCAGATCAAGCTGTAACGGGGCTGTGGGCATTAGAGGTTCCTGAAGGTATGTTTGACAATGGCTATGAGCTGGCACCCACAACACAGTTTACACAGGGAGGATTTTCTTGTGCGGTAACTGGTTTAAATACTTCAGGCCAAAATGGCAATATCGGGCAGGATGATGTAGACGACGGAGCAACTACGCTATTGACACCCATCCTGGACCTGACCGGTTATTATAATCCTGTTATTTCTTACAGACGGTGGTTTTCCAATGCTTCGCCTTCCTCTGCAAATCCTGGGAATGACCCGTGGTATGTGGAGATTTCAGATGATGGGGGAAGTTCCTGGAACACGGTTGAGTTTTCCTATGTGGGTGATAATAATTGGAGACGCTATGCTTTCAACGTGGAGGACTATATCGCGTTATCGGCGAATGTGCAGGTGAAATTTCAAGTATCAGACAGTATAATATTGGCTTTGGGGCCTCCTGGATGTGCAACTACGCCATTTTGTGGTGGAAGCCTGGTAGAGGCGGGCCTGGATAATTTTAAGATCTGGTCGCAGACCTCACAGCCAATTATATTGTCAGTTACAAGCGTTACTTGTAATGGGCAATGCGATGGGGAGGTAACTGCTACTCCAGACACTGGAACGGCACCTTATCAATATTTGTGGGATGATCCCGCAGCACAGACGAATGCCACCGCTACCGGACTTTGCGGTGGATCGTATGAAGTAATGACCATTGATGCGTTAAATGACACGCTAGTGGCAACGGCTGTAGTAGCAGAGCCAGCGGTACTTGTGGTAACTGCTTCAGGTACCAATTCAACCTGCCCGACCTGCAATAACGGAACAGCGACCGCAACAGTGACAGGTGGTACAACACCATACAACTATTCCTGGAATGATGCTGTAGGACAAACAACGGTTACAGCAACTGGTCTGGGCGGGGGATCCGTTACGTGCCAGATAATTGATGCGAATGGTTGTTCGACGAGCAGCAACAATGTAATTATTACGGTCGGTATTGAAGAGGTGTTACTCGAAGGCAGTGTGCGTCTGTTCCCAAATCCTGTAAGGGATATGGCTCAATTGTCCTTCTCTATGCTGAACGAGGAAGAAGTGAGCATAAGTATGGTAAATTACCTTGGAAAAGAAGTCTATGCCGAATACCTGGGTGCCCTCTCAGGGAGTGACAATACCGTATATATCGGTATGGGGTACCTGGCGTCAGGGATTTATACACTGAAATTGCTGGTTGGGGACCAGGTTTACTCACATAAGGTGAACCTGCTAAGATGATGAGTTAGGGTGCGCATGAGAATGTGTGCGGCTTCTTTTTCAGTCATCAATCTTCCTGACTATCTTCCACTTCAACTATTGGCTTGGTTTTCTGCGGGGACAGAGGTGTTTTGACCAGTGCATAAAGCAACACCACATCAATCGCAAAATGTGCAGCAATAGCGGCAGTGATGCCCAGGTAATCGCAGAGATAGCCGATACCTCCAATAACGAGGCACATATACGCGCCGTAGATACTCAATTTCCAGTTCTTTGGGTTTAAATACCCGTGGATGGCCACAAAGAGCACTGCTGTGATCCATATGCCAAGATAAGGTTGTATGGCACCTCTAAACAGGATTTCCTCTCCTGTGCCGGCACAAAATGAAATAAACAAGATATCAATAATGGATAACCTCAACTGCTGAATGATCTTAGCAAAGAATATCCTGGTATCCGTTAGGAGGTCACTGTTCACGATGCGCCATGCCCCTGTAGCCGTTATGGTTCCGTAAAGCAGCCCCATCCCTATTTGGGTGTACCATGGGGTTTCGGTTTGGAATAAAGAGAAAAACCTTACGTCTTGAAACTGTTCAATGATCCATCCACCCAGGGATGAGAACCCGAAGAGCGTCAGCAGGCCAAGTAGGAAGAATGTTCTTTTATTCATTTACTCCACTTCAATCCGTTTTCTTCCAAAATTTCAGCTTGTCAAGGAAGGAGTTTACATCGAAAAGGGAAGAGTCTGTGGATGCCTTATGGGTTAGAAAGATACCCAGCGGAAGGAAGAAAGCTGGTGCCAGCCACATACCTACATATGGCTCTATAATACCGGCTTTAGCTGTTTTCTCTCCGAAGATGGAGAGCAGGTGAAATATCAAAAAGAAGCCGACCGCAATCACCCCAGGTAATCCTAAGCCGCCCTTGCGGATGATGGCTCCCAGCGGTGCTCCAACAAAGAAGAGCAGTAGGCAGGCAAATGACAGAGTGAATTTTCGGTGCCATTCGACCTTGTGTTTAATGATAAGACTCCGCTTTTGCTCAAGGTCCATATTTGAAACCGTTACGTATGCTTTGTTGTGTCTGGCAATCTGGGTAGCGTTAGTAATTATCAACAGGCGTTCTTCTTTTGTGTAAGAGAATGGAATACCCTTAAACTTCCCTTCCGGGTCAAGGAGCTGTGCAACATCTTCTTCTATGTGGGCCGTATCCAGTGCTATGGTATCCAAATGAGTGCCGAAGAAATACCGGCTGCTCACACTGCTATTGATCATCTCAATTCTCTCTCCAAGACGCTTCACTAAGGTGTCTTCAGCAGCGACCAGCTGATTCAAGGTGAGCATCTGTTGATGGTCCTTGAAAAGATCCTCATCTGTTCTCTCTAGCTTAAAGGAGGCCATGTCGAACGTTATAACTTGTTTTTGGAACTTAACCCGCCTGTGGGGCATCGCATTGTGCTTGTTCAGTGGGTAGGCTTCTACCTCTTCATACGAGGTGCCGTCATTGAGCGTGAGAATCATATATCGCTCATCTTCGGTTGTTTCCATCTTTCCGGTTCTAGCTGTAACCACCTGGCTGGCCCCCATTCTCGAGCTGTGATCGTAGATTAGAATACCTTCAAGCAATCCTGTCTCTGTGTCCTTATGGTCAACTTTGATACTGTACCCTTCAATACCATTGTAGAATATACCGGGTTTTAGATTGAGTGAAGGTTTTTGTTGTGTAACATCCCACAGCAAGGCGCCCATCTTGAGGTTGGCTACAGGAAGAATGTTGTTAGAGAAATAGAATGCAGCAATGCTCAGTATAATTGACAATACAACCAGTGGGCGCATGATTTTATGCAGGGAAAGTCCAGCTGATTTGAGCGCCACAAGCTCGTAGTGCTCTCCGAAGTTGCCAAAGGTCATGATGGAGGAGAGGAGAATGGCGAGCGGGATAGCCATGGGTACCAGGCTTGCTGAGGTATACCAGAGCAACTCTGCGATGAGCGTCCATTCCAGTCCTTTTCCCACAAGGTCGTCTATATACTTCCACACGAACTGCATAAGCAGAATGAACATCACCACCATGAAAGTGAGGATAAAGGGTGGGATATAGGATTTAACCGTAAATATTTGAACCTTATTCAGCAAATCTCAGGTTGTTATGCCAGCGTATGGCAGATGCGTCGTTTAGAATTCATTTCATTTTCCGGTATGCTTTGAGCAGAGACGTGGGGCTCGGGACGAAGGATCAAATGACCCTGGTCCCTTGCCTCCTGTCCTATACCAATGGGTTTTGGATATTAGAGTCCATAAAGGAACAAATTAATCAGAAGGTAAAACGACCTACGAGCCCAATAGTTGCATCAGGCTGCTCACCTGGCTATCCCACAATTGCTTTGACTCTTCGATTTCATCCTCCGCTACGAAGTCTGTGATAATAAGCGCAACTTCTGAGGTGAGGTCATCAATTTCCAATCGGAACTCGAAGTAACAATCATCGTCATCATCTACCCAATGAAATCGAATGAACTTCCCAGCTTTCTCCCGGACCTTTTTGGCGTCTTGCCCAGCTCCTTCCCAAACAAATGTGAATATGCCGTGGTTGATGTTCACATCATCTGCAAACCACTGAGCGAGCCCGTCGGCAGTGCTAAGTCGTGTGTAGAGTACCTTCGGCGAGGTACGGATGATGTATTCTAACTCTATTTTTTTCTTGTCTGCCATCTGTAAAATTGGCTTTCTTATGTATGCAATATATAAAAAAAATATTGCTTTCAATTATAATTGTGACAAAATTAAAACTCCTATATTTGCGCCCGCCTGCACCGTCCGTCAAGTTGTTTAATTTCAGATCACAGTTAGTGGAAATAACTGCTTATAGGGCCAATTATTGTAAATGAAAAATTGATTTGGCGAGGTAGCTCAGCTGGTTAGAGCGCAGCACTCATAATGCTGAGGCCGAGGGTTCGAGTCCCCCTCTCGCTACCGATAAAACCCTCATTCTATCAGGTAGAGTGGGGGTTTTGTGTTGAAGGGGGCACGTGGGGGGACACTTTTTCAAATTTGCCCCCTTTTTCATATATTTACTTAGCCGATCTCCTTCATCTCGTGATTCACCGATTCGCCATGAGTAAACTACTACTCCTACCTACCATTGCACCCTGCGTTGCCTTTGGGCAGCCGACAACGTGGGTGCCAGATGATGTTTTTGAAAACTATTTGGAGTTCAATAATATGGGAAATGGGATTTATGATGATGATTATGTGTTTACTGCTATTATCAGTTCTGTTGATTCTTTAAATGTTATGTGGTATGGTGGCATAAGAGACTTAACAGGCATGGAAGGTTTTACTGCTTTAACTGGTGTGTATTGTAGTTTGGATGAACTCACTGGTTTAGATGAGAGTAATAATACGGCTATTACTTATGTAATGCCAGCAACTTATGACACAGGCGCCCTGCAACGTAACTTTATAAACGAATAATACTCCAATTGTTATGAATTCAAGAATAATTGCTCTTGTTGCAGTTTTATTATCAGGTGCTTTTTATGCGCATGCACTAACAATAAAAAATATAGACGCACCTCCGTTAAACAAGTGCTTTGGTGATTGTAAGGGTACTGCCGAGGTTACTGCAATTCAAGGATGTGGCTCCACTCCTCAATATACCTATTTGTGGTCCGATGGTCAAACAACACAAACAGCAACAGGGCTCTGCGCAGGGACATACAATGTTAGTGTTTCTGATGGTTGCAATACAGTAGTAGGCTCAGTTGTAATTACCCAGCCGTCTCCCAGTGTAGTCACCATCATTGTGGATAATGACGCCACCTGTTATGGGCGCTGTGACGGACAGGCGAGCGTGACCTCGGGAGGCACTTTCTTTTTATGGGATGATCTTTCCTCTCAGGTAACTTCAACCGCTACCGGCCTTTGTGCGGGGATTTATACAGTTCTTGTAACGGATGGGAAGGGATGTGTCACCTCGGGCAGTGTCACCATTACACAACCACCTCTTCCCACCACGGTCACCACCATTGTGGATAATGACGCCACCTGTTATGGGTTCTGTGACGGACAGGCGAGCGTGACCTCGGGAGGCACTTTCTTTTTATGGGATGATCTTTCCTCTCAGGTAACTTCAACCGCT
>DTRK01000006.1:8922-18981 GCA_012965955.1 Flavobacteriales bacterium | reverse complement strand
GAGGAGAATGTTTATTTCACGTACAGCCACTGGGAATCCGAGGATACTTTAAACGCATATCGAAATTCTCCTTTCTTCATCTCCACTTGGAAAGAAATGAAAGAGCTATTTTCGAAAAAACCAGAAGCATATAGCCTTAACATGGTGCATTCAAGTGCTGATAAGATGTATGAGCGTAATACATCGCCCCTGTGAAATTAACCATTAATAGACTGGACAGATATTCAAGAGGGGAGTTGCTTCTTAGAGCTATTTTGGGATTCTTGTATATTGACATTCCTCATAGCGTTTGTTTGGCATTCTTTGGAATAGTATCTGTTATTATCACCTTTATTTCTTGGTGGTCAATACTCTTTACCGGGCGTTATCCAAGGAGTCTCTTTGAGTTTCAAGTGGGGATGTATCGGTGGAATGTTAGATGGATGGCAAGATTCTACAATCTAACGGATGGCTACCCGGCATTTGGAATTAATGCGACAGACGAATACACAGACCTTCAGATAACATACCCTAAAAATTTAAGTAGAGGTACGCTTCTGCTTAAGACTTTCTTTGGTGCATTGTACGTAATCTTTCCTCACCTACTTATACTATTTTTTGCCTTACTATGGGGAGCAATTCAGCGATTCATTTCTTGGTGGGTAGTATTATTCACTGGCAATTATCCAGAAACCATGCATGAGTTCAATGTAGGGTTAATTCGATGGACTCTCAGGGTTAACCTTTATATGGGATTAATGAGTGATAAATATCCTCCATTTTCAGGAAATCCAGGTGGCTCACCAATTGAAGCATTACTTAAAAAAGAGTTGAACGGCTTCCTTAGTTCTTTGATTGGATACATTGTCATCATCGTGTTCCTCACTGCGATAGGCATGTTAATGTGGGTCTTCCCTGGTGATTCCAATATCCTGGACAATGGGTATGCAAATCTCAATACACTATTTGTAATGGGCCCCTGGGTATTCATGTTCCTGGTTCCAGCTGTAACAATGCGATTGTTTGCTGAGGAAAAAAGACTGGGCACCATCGAGTTACTTTTCACTCAACCAATTTCTGATGCAGGAGTAATTCTTGCCAAATACCTTGCGGGCCTCGTACTCATAGTGTTCTCTCTCGTCCCTACACTGGTCTATTTCGGAACTGTCTACTATTTGGGCAATCCCGTTGGAAACCTCGACATCGGTGGCGTTTGGGGGTCGTACGTTGGGTTACTGTTCCTTGGAGCGGGTTTCGTTGCTATTGGAGTATTTTGCTCGTCTATTACAGACAATCAAATTATCTCATTTGTTATAGCCATTTTTCTTTCCTTTTTCTGTTATACGGGATTCGATTCGATTAGTGGCCTCTCCCTCTTTGGTGGACTTGACTCCGTGATATTGAAGCTTGGTATTCAGGAGCATTATTTGTCGATGAGCCGCGGTGTACTGGATACCCGTGACATCCTTTATTTTTTAAGCCTGATTGCCGTTTTCTTATTGTTCACCAAAGTTGTTTTAGATAGCAGAAAATGGTAGGACGCAAACAGGTCAAGAGGCAAAACCTGATACAGCTGGTTGGAGGGCTGCTTATCATCGTGCTGATTAATGTCATAGGTTCTTTTAAATTTGAGCGCTTTGACCTTACCACAGAAAAGCGGTATACACTCTCTCCCGCCACTAAAACGCTAATCTCAAACCTTGAAGACGTAATGTATGTGAGGGTTTATCTTGAAGGAGACTTTCCAGCTGCGTTCAAGCGTTTACAGCGCTCAACCAAGGAGATGCTTGACGAAATGCGTGCCTACTCAAATGGTAATCTAGATTATGAGTTTATAAATCCATCCGAGAGCGCAGACGAGAAGACAAAGAGAGAAACATATCAGGAGCTGGTTAAACAAGGTCTTCAACCAACCCTGCTTGAAGTAACGGAATCCGATGGCAGTGCTCAAAAAACCATCTTTCCAGGCGCCATTTTCGCCTACCACGAGCGTGAGCTTCCGTTACAGCTACTCCAAAGTCAGATGGGCTCATCTCCAGAAATACAGCTAAACAACTCCATTCAGACATTGGAGTACGAGATCGGTAATACGATCAAGAAATTGACATCCAAATTCCAGCCAAAACTAGCCTTCATTGAAGGACACGGAGAATTAAACAGGTTAGAGGTTGATGATATAACCCGAACGCTATCCCAATACTATAGAGTAGAGAGAAAAGCCATCAACGGCAAGCTCGGAAGCCTTGATGATTTTAAGGCAATTATTATTGCCCGTCCCAGGATAGCCTTTAACGAAAAGGACAAGTTCGTCATAGACCAATATATCATGAATGGTGGGAAGGCCATATGGTGCCTTGATGCGGTACAGGCAAGCATGGACAGTCTGACCAACTCTGGAATGACCATGGGAGTTCCCTATAACCTAAATCTTTCAGACCAGTTGTTCCGTTATGGATGCAGGATCAACGCTAACCTGATTCAGGATGTACAGTCAGCATTGTTGCCGATCAATATTGCACCTCCTGGAGCTGACGCGCAATGGAAACGATTCCCCTGGATATTCTTTCCGCTGCTGACGCCTACCAATGCCCATCCAATTGGAAAGAACCTGGAATGGGTACGTGCGGAATTTGTGAGTACCATAGATACCGTTGCCGCCGAGGGAGTAGACAAAACGTTCCTGTTATTTTCCTCACAATACTCACGCGTGCTGAACGCTCCTGTACAAATCAGCTTACAGGCCATTACTGCTTTGCCTGATGAATCTCAATTCAATAGGTCATTTTTGGCTACTGCAGTTCTTTTAAGCGGGAAATTTCCATCTGTCTTCAGCAATAGAATCCCCAGAGAAATAGCCAAGGATTCATCAATAGCATTTAAAGACTTGAGTGATGAAACCGAGATGATAATAATCTCTGATGGGGATATTATCAGAAATCAGGTTCAATATCAAACGGGCAGGTCTTACCCCCTTGGTTTTGACAAGTATACAGGACAACAATTTGGTAATAGTAACTTTGTGATGAACTGTATAGACTATCTATGTGATGAATCGAATCTAATCAGCGTAAGGTCGCGAGAGTTAAAGATCAGATTACTGGATAAGACTAAAATTCAAAAAGACAAAGCAAAATGGCAGGCTGCCAACATGGTAATCCCTATACTAATCATCCTGTGTATTGGGTTGGTAAGGGGGATTATCAGAAAAAGAAAGTACACCTGATAATTGAAGAGAATGGACGAAAAATTCAAAGAATGGCATAAAAAGAAAGAGGCAATTAGGTTTGCAGACATTGACAAGCTGGGCCACGTAAACAACGCCAAATACCTGACCTATATGGAGTCGGCACGAATTGCCTACTTTATGGAGGTTGTTGGGGAGCAGGTTAACTGGAATGAGCAGGGAATCATTCTGGCGAAGGCCGAAATAAACTTCGCAATACCGGTGGAGCTGGAAGACATTGAGGTGATCATTTTTACCAGCTGCACAAGAATTGGCGGGAAGAGTTTCGATTTATCCTATGTGATCACTAAATCAGACTCCAAAACGATTTGTGCTACAGGCTCCACTACGATGGTATGCTATAACTATAACGAAGCTAAAACCATTGAAGTCCCTGAAGAATGGAGAATAAAATTGGAGGGCAATTAAGCAACAACAGATGAAAAATAGAATCTTAATAGCAGTGATCGCAATACTCGGGATTCTGGCGGGTTACCTGTATCTTAAAGACAAGGGCAACAGGGGGACTATCAAAGAAGAGCGACGCGATTTTGCTGTGGAAGACACTGCATCTATCACGAAAATATTTCTCGTTAACAAAGCACAGAAGTCAGTCACACTAACCAGGGTAAGCAAGGGAAGGTGGAAGGTAAATGAGAAATACTATGCCAGAAGGGATTTGATCAATGTGCTGCTAAAGACCATCAACCTTCTGAAAGTTAAAAGCCCTGTTTCCAAAGCAAGCCGGAACAATGTAATCACACGCCTGGCGTCAGGGGCAACTAAAGTAGAAATATACCAGGGGGCAGACGAACCGGCCAAGGTATACTATGTAGGGGGTGCTACGCAGAGCACTATGGGTACATATATGCTCATTGAAGGGTCATCAGAGCCCTTCATCACGCACCTTCCCTCCTTTTTTGGATATCTGTCTACCCGATATGTCACCAACCTGGATTTATGGAGGGATAAGACCTTTATTGACCTCCAGTTCAAGGATATCCGGAGTGTACAAATTGAATTTCCCGGGGACCCTACCTACTCATTCTCTATTGTCAAGAAGCCAGACTGGGTTTATGAGCTCAAATCATTGCACAATGATTCCATAATTGAAGATTATGATACCATCGCCTTGAGGGTTTATCTCACTAAATTCAAGAACATTCAGTTCGAAGGATTTGCAAATCAAAAGAGTCAACAATATGTTGACTCTATATTTGATGCCAACCCTGTGCATATGTTTACTGTTGAGAACATGGACGGTGAAACAAATTACATGCAAGCTTATCTAAAACCAGATGAGGAAGACAGGCTGGACATAAACGGCAATCCGATAGTTTACGACGTAGATAGGTTATATGCCCGAATTAATGGTGGCAGCGAACTGGTTACTATTCAGTACTTTGTTTTCGGCAATGTCATATGGAGGCTTCCTGATTTTCTCAAGGGGATTGAGAAAGCTCAAGAGAGTTCGAAAATTTGACGATTTACTGATATTAAATGGATTCAAAAATCTATATTTGTACTATTCCATAAGCAACCATATCATTTCAATTCTAGATGAAATTTATCGTATCAAGTTCACTGCTCTCCAAGAAATTACAAGTTATTGCTGGTGTCCTGAATACCAGCAATACTTTGCCTATTCTTGATGATTTTTTGTTCGAGGTTAAAAAGAACAAACTGACTATTTCGGCTTCTGATCTGGAAACTACAATGACCACCAAAGTGGACATCGAATCGAAGGATAGCGGAAGTATTGCAATTCCAGCCCGGCTTTTATTGGATACGCTTAAGACATTTCCAGAGCAGCCTTTAACTTTCTTGATTGACAATGACAACCAGGGGATCCAGATCAGTTCCGATTATGGCAAGTACAAACTCTCCGGTCACAGCAGTGATGAGTTTCCGAAGATTCCCACGATTGACGATGGAGAGAAACTTGATCTTAGCGCTGAACTACTAGCCAGGGCACTGAGTAAAACAATATTTGCAACAGGCAATGACGAATTAAGGCCAGTGATGAACGGGGTGCTGTGCGAGTTCAGTACAGATGATATCACTTTCGTAGCTACGGATGCGCACAAGTTGGTACGATACAGACGCAGTGATGCAAAGGTTGAAACCGGCGCATCTTTCATCATCCCAAAGAAGCCATTGAGCCTCCTGAAAAATGCGCTCCCTGAAGATGAAACTGATATTTCGGTATCCATTCAGTACAACGACTCAAATGCGTTTTTCACTTTAGATGGTTCTAACCTTGTATGTAGATTAATTGACGGGAAGTATCCCAATTACGATGCTGTGATTCCAAAAGAAAATCAAAACAGGCTAAGTGTGGACCGCCAGGCGTTCTTAAATTGCGTGAAGCGGGTTTCTATATTCTCCAATAAGACAACTCACCAGGTACGTTTAAAAGTATCGGGAAGCGAACTGCAAGTTTCAGCTGAGGATTTAGATTTTGCCAATGAAGCAGTAGAGCGATTGACCTGTCAATACGATGGAGAGGATATGGAAATTGGATTCAACTCAAGGTTCTTATCTGAAATGCTAAGCAACCTTGACTCTGATGAGATTATACTGGAATTATCAGCCCCAAATAAGGCAGGGTTATTGTCTCAGGCCCCTGGATCCGCGGTTGACGGAGAGCATTTGCTCATGTTGGTAATGCCAGTAATGCTCAACGATTAACCCGAAAGCTTTAAATCTACTCAATAAACAATGTATATTGGCTTCGGGTCTATTTTTTTATAAATTCGCTTAATTCTTATTGAAAATCAAATAATACAAAAGCATGAAACAAGCCGTAATGAATACTACAACACAGGGTAGGTAAGTTCCAGCTGACTGATATTATTAAAAACTGAAACAAACAGATGAAATCCAAATTGATCAGATTTTATTCCGCTACTGCTCTATTAGCTATAGTATCCTTTATTAGCTCGGGATGCGGAGACGCAAAGGAAATTGAGGATATTCCACAGGATGAAGTAAACATTACAGAGACTACGAGCTTGTTGAAAATTGATAACAAGGTTTTTCATTTTCAGAATCCGGTGCAAACCGCTTTGATAATGAAGAATTTGGCAGCGCCATTTTCTGTTGATGCATTGAATCCTACAAGCAATATTGAGCACTATTCAACATCTTTTAAGCAGGCTATTAATATAGGCACCTTCGGAGCTGATTTGGGATATATCACAGCGCACGGCAAAAACCAGGAAGCTATCAATCATCTGGCGGCAATCAAGAAACTAGCTGAAGATTTGGGTGTATCTGGCTCCTTCAATTTTACCCAAATGGAGAAATTTGGTAGCAATGTTGGAGATCAGAAAGAAATGCTTGCCATCACCACTTCCGCTTACAAAAGTTGTGAAGCATTTCTCAAGGAGGGCAACAGGCATGACCTATTCGGATTGATGATGGCAGGTGCATTGGTAGAGGGATTGTACTTTGCTGTCAAATACGCTAAAGAGGAAAACAATCAAGAAGTGATCGACAGAATGGCTGACCAGGTAACTTCTCTAAACAATGTTATCCTGGTTCTCAATCCACATTACCATAAAGATACTGCACCTGAACTTTCTGAGCTGGTAGACGAATTGGTTAAGCTTCAAACAGCGTTCAAGGCACTCAAGGTTACATACAAGTACGTTGCTTCAGAAATAGATGCAGAAAATAAATTGTGTACGATCAAATGTGAGAGTACTTACTCGATGAATCCTGCGTCTCTGGCCAACATCACTAAGATTGTGAGTTCCATTAGAGATGGGATTATTGGTTAAGAGAGAAACATTATTTACCCTGGATAAATTAAAATTTAAAGACAGATGAAGAACATTAGAGTAGTAACATTTTCCGTGGTACTGTGCGGGATGGGAATGGGTTTAAGCGCCTATTCTCAATGCAAAACGGATGTGGAAAACGTTGGAAGGCCATTCTATGAGGTTGAAACGGAGTGTGCAAAAGCCAATTCAGAATCTTCTTTTCTATCTGATGGTAAAGATTACCGCGCCTTGCTCACAAATAATAGCTCGGAGTTTGTAGTGATCTTCTATGCTGATAATAAGTATCGAATTGCTGCATGTACTGATGTGGGAGGGCCTCTGTCTTTTACCGTTAAAGATCACAAGGACAATTTACTATTTACCAATAAGGATTATGAGAATGCTCCATATTGGGATCTTGTTTTTCCAACGACAATTGAGTGCCTCGTAACTGTTTCGCTTCCAGATGAGACCAAAGCCCTGGCTTTTGGTGAAGCGGCTCCTGCGGCCGACGCAACCTCGGATTCCGGAGCTGTTGAGGGTGAGGGTAAAAGCTCAGAAAATGCAAAGCCAAAGGCAGAAGTAAAACCTGTTTGTGCAGTGCTTGTAATTGGATATAAACAAGAATAACCGAAGAAAACGGTCTGGCCCTAGAGAGACTTCTCTTTATCCAATACTCCATCAACGTAAAACTCCTCTTTAACGAGTCTTCCCGCGGTGTCATATATTGACCATTTGCCTATTTTTCGATAGTCAAACTCAGATTCATTAAAGACAACCTTCCCCTTCTTTTCCAGCATTCCTGAATCACTGAACTTCTTACTCTCATAGAGGTGCTTTGATTCCTTAACCAGAAGCAGGCTCTCATCTAATTTCCCATTCGTGTGAAATGACTTTTTTGCCAAGTAATAATCCAGGGTTTTATTGAACTCTTCGGTATACTCCAATTTGCCTGAAGGGTAGAAGTCCTCCCACTTCATTGGAACTCCTTCACTATAAAGCACACGAGACTTCAAGGTACCATCCGCATAAAATATTTCCATTGAGCTCCGGTAGTTATCCATTGTTCTATAGCTCCTTTCAATTGTACCATCTGGATAGTGATTCTTGTACACTTTGAGATGTCCGCCAGTGTAATAACCTCTATGTAGAACGCTCCCACCAGGGTAATAGTCTTCAATCCATCCCCTGGCGGCGTATCCTTTCTTATCAGTCCTTGAAGAATCCCCCCCCAGGCGGTAGTTGAGATTTTCGTAGATATTGATCCCGTATTGAGGATCCACGACAGTAATATAAAACAGAGAGTCAGCTACAGGATTTAACGCCTTAACTTGCAAGGCCGTAGCCATTTCCAGATTCTTCTGGAAAGACTGACCAACAACGACTACTTGACCGAGTGTAATCAAGAAAAAAAGAGATTGTAATCTCTTCATTTTGAATGAAGTCTTTTAGTTAGTACTAATATATTAAATATCATACTGACTTTTAGACGTAATTGTTGCAAAAAAGGACGCCTTTTTCTACAAAAACTACTGTTCGTGCACCCTACCTTTTATTTTACCCGTTCGCCACATCCTTTCCTCTTCTTTTAGTTGCTTTTTTAGTTCTTTGGACATCTCCTTATCTGTCAGGCTCTCAAGGTCCGGTTTACCAGCGTTAACCCATGCTGTGTACCACAGGCATCCAATAGCATGTATAGCTCCTCTCATTCTTCGCTCGATCATGCCATTCATCATCTCATGGTACTCTCTGGAATACTCCACCGAGTAAACGCGAACCGTCTTCTGCCCACGCTCTTCATAGCCGTACTTAAGATCCTTGGCAAACTTTTCATTCAAAGCGGCTTCAAATAATAGAACAGAGTCCTTTGCCATTGCACTTTTCTCTACTACATCCCATGCAAAAAACAATGGATTTTCAATATACACGGCTTTACCCACAAAGTAATCGTATTCATCTGAAAATAACTCCGGCAGTCTGGACTCCCAGAATCCGTGAATCCCTTTTTGGTTGGTAAGCTGTCCGTTATAATTCAAAGTTGTGTGCAGCGGGACGTGTGCGTCTCCAATATAATGACCTAGATCAACTGAGTGCGATAGAATTTTATCCAAATTCCCATCTCTAAACGCCTGCGTCAACCAACCTGTCACCTTGGCTACGTGCCATGGTACAATACCGTAGGCTAGTAACGTGTCCTCTGTGTACTTCTCAACCGCTGCCTTCCATCCCCGAGGCATTGAATCAAATGGATGCTTACCATAATAATCTATGTCGATATAATGCCTTGGTGCTTCCTCATCAAATGCATATCTTCTTCTGTCAGCAGCAACCGCGTTTTCGGTGACATATTCGATATGAGATTTATAGAAGTTGACCATGCCAGTCGGAAGGGTGAACACTGCCAGGCGATTGATCCTTTTATGAGCGAAGAACCCCCAAGAATAGAGCACCTCCGCCGTGGCGCACAGAAGCGCTAAAATCGCAATGGTAGATATTACTTTTCTTTTCATTCCCTGGTTACAGCTTGATGATTCCATCCGGCGTCAGTATCGGCACAACGTCAGTTTTATTCAATGAGAGACAGAACATAACATCTTCGGTAATGTCTAGTTTTCTCAAACGTCTCCTGTGTGATGAATCTTCCAGGAACCCATATAAATCTTCTTTGGCCAAACGATACAAATGTAATGCCGCAATACCGGAGTCAGTGAGTTCTTTGATCATGTCCATCTCCTTCAACCGCTCTATAACTGCACCTGCGAATAGAGTATCCTCCATATTAAATTTACGCTTCCAGCCTGCACAGAGCAAAATTACCTCTTTATCTATATGTTCACACAACCAATTAACCACGGCATCGAGGTTTATAAAGGCACCCATTGCCACTGCCTCAGCTTCCTGAGCTGCTGCGATTGCATAGGTTCCATTCGAGGTGGTTAGCACAATGGTTTTGTCCTTAACATGATCGCCTCGATATTCACTGGGTGAGTTTCCATATTCGAACCCCTCCACGATATCACCACTTCTTTCAGCTCCAACAATGTATCCTTTACCCAGATAATCCCTTGCTACTGTAACATCAACCACTGT
>DTRK01000006.1:0-8912 GCA_012965955.1 Flavobacteriales bacterium | reverse complement strand
ACGCTCTGCGCCACTGTCTAAGGCTACGCAAATTGCCGTGGTAGCCCGAAGCACGTCAATCACCACCACAACGTGTTTATCTTCTGCGTACGCGGAATACAGTTCAGGCGAATAACAAACGTGAACTCTTGGAATTTTCAAAGGGATCTAATTCAGTTTGACTTGTAGAATGGGAGCTTCACAACCTTAGAGAGAACTTTTTTGTCTCTTATCACGATAAATATCTCAGAGTCTACTACTGCAGAGGACACATCAATATAACCCATTCCAATTGCTTTGTTAAGCGAAGGAGACATGGTACCGGAAGTCACTGTTCCTATTTCTTTTCCGTTACCATCAACAATCATATAATCCTGCCTGGGAATTCCTCGTTCTATCAATTCAAAGCCCACCAACTTTCTTTGAGTTCCGTTTTCCTTCTCCTTCAGTAAATTAGCCGAATTTATAAACTCCTTAGAGAACTTGGTAATCCAACCTAGTCCCGCTGCCAGTGGAGATGTCGAATCATCAATGTCATTTCCATACAAGCAGAATCCCATCTCAAGCCTAAGCGTGTCTCTCGCCCCCAGGCCAGCAGGTTGGATATCTCGAGCCTTGCCAGCTTCAAATATACTATTCCAGATCAATTCTGCATGCTCATTTTCAAAGTACAATTCAAATCCTCCTGCTCCGGTGTACCCAGTGGCAGATATCAGTACATTCTCTGCGCCAGCAAAAACGCCCTTTTCAGATGTGTAATACTTCATCTCTGCGAGGTCTATTGCCGTCAGTCCCTGAAGAACTTCTGCGGCCTTTGGTCCTTGCACAGCCAGCAAAGTAGTTTTATCAGATATATTGTGCAGTTCAACACCCATTGTATTGTTCACTACCAACCATTCCCAGTCCTTTTCTATGTTAGATGCATTTACCACCAGCATGTACGCATCACCATCCAATTTATACACGAGCAAATCATCAATGATTCCACCTGTTTCATTGGGAAAGTAAGAGTACTGAACCTTCCACTCTGTTAACCTGGAAGCATCGTTTGAGGTAATTTTCTGCACGAGCTCAAGGGCGCGTTCACCCTTTAAGATAAACTCACCCATGTGAGAAACGTCAAATACACCAACACTATTCCGTACTGCCTGATGTTCCTCTTTGATGCCTGCATAGGATACTGGCATATTATAACCGGCGAAAGGAACCATCTTCGCCCCAAGGGCTTCATGTACATGTGTTAGTGCAGTTGATTTCATCCTGTTTACAAACTATATATAAATGTGCAAATATCTGTAAGTATATTCTAATAACCGTACTTTTCATCATCTTTTAGAACCTTGGAATATTGGCAGAAATCAATTCTTGGAGGCCCCTTTATTTCATTGTACAATTATTACCTTTGATTTTGAGCAACTAGCGCTGATGTTTTAGAATGTTTCTTTCGAAAAAACACATACCGAGGTGGATCATACTGCTTATAGATTTAGGTATTTGCGCCTCAGCATTTATTTTTGCTTACTTGCTGAGATTCAATTTCTCCATTCCGGACCATGAACTCAAGCCAGTGGCCTACACCCTTCCTTGGGTGGTGTTGGTAAGAGCTGTTAGTTTTTACTTGGGCAAGACCTATGCTGCAATTGTTCGTTTTACCAGCGGTAAGGACGCAGAACGGATATTCCTCGTGGTTACAATAGGAAGTGTTGTCTTCGCCGCTACTAGTCTTGTCACTCATTTCTTCACTCCAATTGGGTTATTTATTATACCGTTCTCAATAATAATAATTGACTACGTGCTCACAATGTTTGTAATGATTGGCTCACGAGGCCTGATCAAATCAATCTACATGGAACAGACAAACCCTACCAGGGCCAAACGGGATGTAATAATTTTTGGAGCGGGAGAAGCAGGAGTCATTACCAAACGAACATTGGACAGGGATGCTGGCACAAAGTATCGCGTTTCTTACTTCGTCGATGATGACCAAAACAAATCAGGGAAAACGCTTGAAGGAGTTAAAATATACCATGCGGACAAGCTAAGGGAATTGCTGGAAACAAAGGACATCAACCAAATGGTCATTGCTGTTCAAAACATTTCTGCTGCTAGAAAACAGTTTGTAATCGACACTTGCATGGATTACAATATCAGAGTATTGAACGTTCCTCCTGTCGATCGATGGATTAATGGGGAGCTTAGCTTCAGGCAAATTCAAAAGGTCAAAATAGAAGACCTCCTTGAACGTGATCCCATTCGTCTGGATATGGTGGCAATTGAAAAGCAGATTAAAGGGAAGACCGTTCTAATCTCTGGTGCCGCTGGGTCGATCGGAAGCGAGATAGCACGGCAGGCATCTGCCTTCAAGCCAAAAAAACTCATCTTATTAGATCAGGCTGAGTCCCCTCTCTATGATCTTGAATTGGAAATGAAAGAGAAATTTTCATTAGAGAACTTTGAAGCAGTTCTTGGCGATGTGCGGAATGCCGATAGAATGGAAAATGTATTTCGCACTTACAATCCTGAAATCATCTATCACGCTGCAGCCTACAAGCATGTTCCGTCCATAGAGAACAATCCTTCGGAGGCCATTTTGGTGAACATCAAAGGTTCCAAAATACTGGCGGACAAGGCTGTGGAGCATGGCGTTTCGGATTTTGTGTTTATTTCAACCGACAAAGCTGTGAATCCCACTAATGTGATGGGAGCATCCAAGCGCTTAGCAGAAATGTATATTCAGGGATTATCCAAGCGCCAGGGGAAGACCAAATTTATCACCACGAGGTTTGGCAACGTTCTAGGCTCCAATGGGTCTGTAGTATTGCGCTTCCGCAAGCAAATTGAACAAGGGGGCCCCGTGACGGTCACTGACCCCGAGGTGAGTAGATACTTCATGACAATTCCCGAGGCCTGCCAGCTCGTGCTAGAGGCTGGGGCTACTGGCGTTGGTGGAGAGATTTACATATTTGATATGGGCAAGTCGATGAAGATTGATGACATGGCCAAGAAGATGATAAAGTTGTCAAAGCTCGAGCTAAACAAAGACATCAAACTAGTTTATACCGGGCTCAGGCCAGGCGAGAAACTGAAGGAAGAGTTACTGGCAAATCAGGAGAACACAAGGCCAACGCATAACTCAAAGATCATGATAGCAAAAGTTCGAGAGTATGACTGGGAGAGCATCACCACGGAAATTGACACACTTATTAACATGTTCGCCGCCCAAGACAACGAGGTTATCGTAAAGAAAATGAAGGAAATAGTTCCGGAGTTTAAAAGCAGTAACTCGGTCTATGAAGCTTTGGATTAGAAGCGTATATCTAGGTTGATTCTACCAGGGTACCTGATTAGGAATTGCTTTTGGCAACTTTTTTGCGGTGATATCGTTATATTTGCACCCAGATGATAAATAAGATTAACGCCATATTATTATCGTTACTACTGGTTCTTCCAACTTTTGGAGTGTCTATTGAAAAGCACTTCTGTGGCGGGCATCTAGCTGATGTTGCGTTGTTCACAGGAGCAGGATGCGGTTGTGATGAAGCAAATGAGAACGATGACTGCTGTCGTGAGGAGGATCAAGTACTAAGGATAGATTTAGACCAGTTTGGTGCATCAGTTCAGCGGGTTCCAGAAATCGCTCAGCAGGATGTTCTTATATGCTTGGCGGTAATAGAGCCAATGCTTGGGGAATCATCCAGAGCATCAGGTTTGTACTTTTATGATCTCCCACCTCCAGAAGCGGTTCCGTTCTATAAGATGAACTGCTCCTTCACCTTCTACGCTTAAATTAAGGTTGTCAGGATTCGGTTAGTGCCAGGTACTGACCACTAATTTCGTATACAACTTTAATTCAATCAGAATGAAAAATATCATACAAATACTATTGCTAGGAGCATTCATGCTGCCTGCAATTAGCGAGGCGCAAGCTCAGAAAAAAGCCAAGGAAACCAGGACTATTGAGTTTCAGGTAAGCGGTGTGTGCGGCATGTGCAAGGTGAGAATAGAAAATGGCGCTCTTATCAAAGGTGTAAAGCAAGCAGAATACGATCGAGATAAGTCACAGCTTAAAGTGATTTATCGCTCGGACAAAGTTACCGAGGACGCGATCCATCAGGCTATTGCCGATATAGGCCATGACACCGACAAGGTCAAAGCCACCGAAGAAGCATATGGCAAACTTCCTAACTGCTGCGCTTATAGAGACGGAGTTGAGAAACATTAAATTATGTTGAGCAAACATAAGCTGTACTGTGTTGCGATTTTACTGATCGCTAACATGGGTTTTGCCCAGAATAGCAATGAGGTTATCTCTGGTAAAATACAGGAGAAAGATGAACATGGGCAACTGAAAGCACTAATTGGTGCTAATGTCTACTGGTCAGGTACTACATTAGGAACAAGCACTGATGTGAGCGGTGAGTTCTCTATAGCCCGTACTGAGCTTTCCAATTCGTTGATAGTCAGTTTTATTGGATATGGTAACGACACAATTAATGTGACCAAATCCAATCATCTTGAAATTCTACTGGATAGATCAGTTGACCTGGGAGTTGTGGAGGTGGTGCACCGAACTCGTTCTACGCAAATATCTACAATGGATCCCATCAAAATAGAGCATATTGGAAAGAAGGAACTACTCAAAGCAGCATGCTGTAATTTATCGGAAAGCTTCGAGACGAACCCAAGTGTGGATGTAAGCTTTACAGATGCCGTTACGGGAACCAAGCAGATACAGATGCTGGGTTTGTCAGGCCCTTACATTCAGATAACCAGAGAGAATATGCCTTATGTCCGGGGTATCTCATCTATCTATGGCCTCACCTATATACCAGGTCCCTGGATCAGCAGCATTCAGCTGAACAAAGGCATGGGCTCTGTTGCCAATGGATATGAAAGCATAGCAGGACAGATTAACGTAGAACTGAGAAAGCCAGAAATAGATGACAAACTCTATTTAACAACGTACACAAATGAGAAAGGTCGAGTCGAAGGGAATGTCGTGTTCAACCAGGCATTGTCAAAGCAACTTGGGTCTGGAATTCTACTGCACGCCTCAGCAAATCCTCTGAAGCACGATTTAAATGGAGATGGATTTCTTGATCATACGATCAACCAGAATTTTATTGGAATCAATCGATGGAAGTTCGCCGGGGATGACGGCTTCAGAATGCAGTTAGGCATCGAAGGTGCGATGAGCGCACATATTGCAGGCCAGAGTATATTTGAACCGTTAACGGATGAAGGCTCAACCGAAATTTGGGGTATGGGGCTGGACTTAAAAAGGGTTCAGGGATGGGCCAAGTTTGGAAAAGTATATGAAGATCGGCCATGGAAGTCCGTCGGATTGCAAGTCTCGGCTTCCAATGATGACCAAAAGAGTTACTTCGGAACAAACCGTTATGATGCTAAGGAATCAACCCTATACGCAAATTTTATCTACCAGAGTATATTCAAAACCACACAGCACAATATTCGCATCGGTGCCAGCGCCTTCGATGATAAATACGATGAGGCGCTGAATGATACCACCTTCACTAGAGAAGAACTGGTTGTTGGGGCCTTTGCTGAGTATACCTATCTCAACAAGGAGAAGTTTACGGCAGTTGTAGGGGTACGAACCGATTACCACAATCTCTATGGATTGATATTTACGCCCAGAATGCACTTGAGATATAAGATTGGTGAGAAGAATGTCATAAGAGCCTCGGCGGGCCGTGGTCTCCGCTCCGCAAATATCATCTCGGAGAACAAAGGCATATTAGCCAGTTCAAGGACAATAGTCATCCAGGGAGATGGAAACGACACCCCATATGGACTGCAGCCGGAAATTGCTCAGAACTACGGACTCAATTACACAAGAAAGTTCACTGTCGATTACAGGGATGGCCTATTTACAGTTGATCTTTATAAGACTAATTTTGAGAACCAGATTATCCTTGACCTGGATCAGGATGCGCAAAAGGCCGTTTTCTATAATCTCGATGGACTATCGTACGCTCACAACATTCAACTTCAGCTGGATTATGAGATAGTTAATCGCCTTGACATGCGTATAGCTTACCGGTACAACGAGGTTAAGGCCACCTACGATGGAGAGCTACTTTTAAAACCTCTTATTGCATCGCATAGATCATTTATCAATCTCGGTTATGAAACCAGAAAGTACTGGAGGTTCGATTATACCCTGAATTGGATTGGGCAAAAGAGAATTCCCAGCACCGCGCTAAATCCTGTTGCATATCAAGTTGCAGAATGGTCTCCGGATTACATATTGATGAATGCGCAGGTCAGCAAGACATGGAAGGAGAAGTTTGAAGTTTACCTGGGGGGTGAAAACTTATTGGACTTCAAACAAGAGAACCCCATCATCGCCAGCGAAGCACCGTTCAGTCCATACTTTGATGCTAGCCTCGTTTGGGGGCCAATTTTCGGCAGAACAATGTATCTGGGTTTGAGATACACCGTAAAATGATAATTACGAATACAAATCGTTACAAATGTACGGCGGAAGACATAAGGAGTTTAGAATTTCCTTTCACTATTCAAGAGAATTCACACCATTCGTACTAATCAGTATTCGTACCATGTTAATAAAGCGTTAATTTTGCCAACTAAACACGAAAAATCTATAGTTTTACTGATATGAGGAAAGGAATATACATATTGAGTTTTGCTTGCTTATTTACGATTGGTGCATTGTCAACAGGATGTGGCGATTGTAAGAACAGTACTGAGCAGCTTGACGGTGATGAAAGTGCTACCTACCAATGCCCAATGGATTGCGAAAATGGAAAAACCTATGAAGAAGCAGGCGCCTGTCCCGTCTGCAAGATGGATTTAGCAGAAGTTGAGAACAGTTGATTGAAGCTTAACAAATCGATTTCATCCTGAATCGGCATAATTTATGCTTCACGAATCGCAGTTCGTTAAACATTTTTGAGAGATGTATAAAAAAATAGGAACGCTAATCGCTGCTTTATTACTGGTACATGTTGGCTTAGCGAAGGTTGGAGATAAAGAAGGCAGCGGGCACAACATTACAATTACCGTGAGAGGCTATAGTGACACAGTGTGTTACCTGGCGGGTTATTTCGGCAAAAAGCAATACTATAAAGACACTTCCGCATTTAATTCCAGGGGTGTTTGCGAGTTTAAGGGAGATGATCCGCTTCCTCCCGGTATATACTCGATAATTCTACCCGGCAACACCTACTTCGAATTTATCATAAATGAGCAGGAATTTCAGCTGAGCACAGACACGGGAAACCTCGTAGCAAATATGGAGGTCAAGAACTCACTGGAGAACAAACTCTTCTACGAGCATTTTAACCTCGTTGCCAGCTTGCAAAAAGATGCAGCTGGTTATAAGAAAGCATTAGACAGACTTTCGGAAAAAGACGACAAGGACTCCACGAAAATCATAAGGAAGAAACTGAGGGAAGTCAACTCCCAGGTAGAGGATTATAAGTTGGGAATTATGAAGAACTACCCAGAGTCTTTTCTGTCGCACCTATTTAAGGCGATGAAAGACCCTGAAATCCCCAAGCCACCCAAAGATGAGAACGGCAAGGTGATTGATTCTTTATTTCAATACAAATACCTCAAAAGACACTTTTGGGATAATGTTGACTTTTCAACTGACAATATCCTGAGGACACCTATATATCATGGACGGCTCATGCGGTTTATGGAGAAGATGACCGCACAAATTCCTGATTCGATCAATGCTTCGGCAGATGCGCTTCTGGCGCTGGCCGTTCAAAATGACGAGATCTTTAAGTACACCTTGAGTAAGATCATCTACAAGTATGAGACCTCAAAGATCATGGGTATGGACGCGGTGTTTGTTCACCTTGCAGAGAAGTACTACATGACAGGTATGGCAGACTCCTGGGTAGACTCTGTACAGTTGTTCAAAATAAGTGATAGGGTCAGGTCTATAAAACCAACGTTGATTGGAAAGCAGGCCCCTCCCCTATACAACTTAAAGGATAGAAATGGAAAACTCATGCCGCTCTACTCTATTGACGCTGATTACTTAATGATGGTATTTTGGGATCCTGACTGTGGCCATTGCAAAAAGGAAATGCCGAAGATCAAAGCGGTTTATGACAAGTTTAAAGGCAAAGGGCTAAAAGTCTATGCCATATGCACTGAACTGGAACGCGATAAGTGGATTGCCTACATGGAAAAGCATGAGTACGATTGGATCAATGTGGCGGACTTTGAATTGAGAAGTCCATTTAGAGAATTCTATGACATTGATAGTACGCCCAAGATATTCCTATTGGACAAGGATAAGAAGATAATCGCCAAAAAGATTGGTCACGAGCAGTTGGAAAAAATACTTCAACGGAAGCTCAAATAAGAGCTTTGATTCACTAATAAGTCTTGGTGTAGGCTTTCTTACCTATAGTGACCACATAAGTTCTGTCACACTCCCGGTCTCCAAAATCCACCTTTCTCAGCTTTAAATCCTCTGGCTGAATCTCCACTATCCCTTCTGTAATTTCTGGGATCCATCCACAGAACTCAACCCTAAGGGGTACGGTAATTTCCACTTCAAAATTCCTGCCGTTCCTGTTATTGCCACTTGCAGTGCCAGTAATAGAATACACATCATCCAAAATTCCGTCCAAAGCCGCACAGCAAGTGCCATCTGGATTAAGCGTCCAGAAATTGGTATTCTGTCCCTCGATCCAGGTCCTGGTTCTGGTAGATGTCCAGGACACCTCGTCATTCCCATCAGGTGAAGTTACCATTCCATCTACCTCAATTGAAAATGTATTGCTTCCATTGTTGGTCACCGTTTTTGTACCCTCTACATGGTAATCGTTAACGTGGTAATTATCCAGTGTAGTAGTTACAAGTGTACCTGCTTCATTGTGCTTGCCGGTGAACACTGAAATAATCTTTCCTCTTCTGGCTTTACT
>DTRK01000005.1 GCA_012965955.1 Flavobacteriales bacterium | reverse complement strand
CGCTGGCAGATACTGCGGCGAAGCCATCGCAAACAGCATTACATGTGGCATCAGCACCGCTAATTGTTGCTCCCAATAGCGGAGGGGTAACAATGGAAACCGTGTCACTATCCGAGCATCCATTTGCATCTGTTACTACTACCATGAAGGTGTCCGCACACAAGCCGGACGCCGAGGAGTTTGTTTGGTTGGCTGGATCGTTCCACAAATAGGTGTAAGGTGCACTTCCTCCAGATACCGATGAGGTGATTGATCCATCACATGTTCCGTTACAAGAGGGGTTTGTTGGTGTAAGTGTAATGACAATTGGTGGTGGTTCATCAATAGTTACCGTGCCTGTAACAGTGCACCCTGCCGAATCAGTTACCGTAACACCGTATGTGCCTGCACATACTCCCGCAAGATCCTGCGCTGTCTCAAAATTCGTCCAATTGTATGTGAAAGGAGGTGTTCCAGTCAATATCGTCAAATCAGCAGCGCCATCACATACTCCCGCGCATGACAGGTCCGTTGGTGTGATGGTAATGGTTGGCTCGGGATACACCGTGATTGTTTGGATCATGGTGTCAGCGCAGGGACCATCTGAAACTATCTGTATGACCGTATATGTACCTGGTGTGCTGTACGTATGTGTTGGACTGGCATCTCCCGCAGTTGTTCCGGTTTGCGTAGAAGCATCACCAAAGTCCCATGTATAGGTAGGGCAGCCGGGGCCGCAAAAGCCAGGTACAGTTCCCAGGTTTGTAAATAGGTAGCTGTTGCCGTTTTGACATTGATCACCGTTATAAGTAAATCCGGCCTTGATATCTGTTCCGGTATTAATTGTTACTGATGTGCTGTCTTGACAACTATTAATATCTGTAACTGTTACGTAGTAGGTGCCAGCACATAAACCAGTGATAGTCTGTGTGTTACCTCCCGTACTCCAATTGTAGTTAGCAATGGGGCCCCCTCCACTCGTGGTCACCGTTGCCGTACCGTTGCAGGCATTCAGGCAACTTTCGTCTACCCCCGAACTTGCTGCAACTGGGGGATCAAGTACCTGAAGCGTCAGTGTTGTAGTGTCCGTACATCCACTCCCATCGGTAATAACCTGCATTACCGTGTAGGTGCCTGCAGTTGAATAGGTATGGGTGGGGTTCGCCGCACTTGCGTCAGTACCTGTTGAATTGTTACCATCACCATAATCCCACCAATAGGTTGGGCAGTTAGGACCACAGCTTCCAGGTGCATCTCCGGTGTTCGTGAAGATGTAACTATTGTTCAGCAGGCATTGATTTCCATTGTAGGTGAATCCACTGATAATATCTACAATTGGATTAAGTGTTGTGCTCGACACCGTAGTACACCCGTAGGTGTCAGTGACAGTAACTATATATGTTCCTGAACAGATATCGAGAATGTCTTCAGTAATCGCACCATTGGACCATAAATAGGTAAGTGGTTCGTTGCCGCCGAGGACGGTAAGATTGACCGCTCCATCACATCCGTCGGTGCAGCTTTCCTCAGTTCCAAATACGGAAGAAATGGGATCAGAGATGGTAATTTCTTGCGTATAGACCGCGATACATGATCCGTCATCCACGATCTGCGTTACTGTAAAAGTTCCGGCTGACGTATACACGTGGGTAGGATTTGCAGCTCCAGAATTTGTTCCAGTTGAACCAGTACCATCTCCATAATCCCATGTGTAGGTAGGACATCCCGCTCCACAGCTCCCCGGTGCGTCACCTGTATTGGTGAAACTGATATTGTTGCTGCTCAAACATTGGGATCCAGTATATGTGAAGCCTGCATTAGGTGCCTGGACTATAACAGTTACAGTAGTATCTCCTGATACACATCCAGTTGTACCAGTCAAGGTGTAGGTGGTGGTTACCGTAGGAGTAGCAATGACAATCGTACCTGTGCTGTCACTGAGCCCTGTTGAGGGGGACCATGTGTATGTGTCCGCACCATTTGCCGTAAGGGTAACCGATTCTCCCAAACATATTGTAGGGTTTGGTGGAATTACTGAGATCGTCAACTCTTCAGGTGTGCAAGTCACGGTGGCGGTCCCATAGAACTCCATTGGTACATTTGTTATAGCCGAACTATAGTTCGAGAAGACCAATAGGAATTTATCCCCACAATTTACAGGGAGGGGGGGCTCATAATTAGAGAAATGACCACCCGCTGGTACCGTACCGGCAAGCCCTGTTCCTCCAAAATTGACACCATTCCAATTACATCTAACCGGAGCTACAAGATTGGCAGGAATGTCAGCGCAGGCTGTTGGGCTCCAGGGGTACATTATCCAATCATAAAAATTAGGGCTTTGCGTTCCATTGCCTCCCATCGTAAATTCCAGAAACCCAGGGTTATCAATAGTTATCATCATCCATGTACTATTGTTCTCAGGTACTCCAGGTGGTCCGGTTCTCAGGCAGCCCCAATTTCCACTGCCACCCGGATTGTTGTTACTTGGGTTACCTAGTGACCCAAGAGGAGGTATTTCCATTACTAACCCAAAGCCATCAGGCTGGATCTGAAAATCTAAATTTGTACAAACGTCTACCGCATCAGGACAGTCACTGGCAGAGATAGGGGGACAGGAAGGACAACATGGTCCACCACAATCAACTCCAGTTTCATTGCCGTCCTGAATACCGTTTGTGCAGTCACCGCCGCCACAACAATCCATTGGCAGTGTGAATGTCGTTGTTTCGTCGCATCCAAAGGAGCCTCCTGTAACAATATTGGTAACCCCACCACAAATATTAACTTCATAAGATCCTGTACCAAAAAGACAACAGAGGCCATCACTTGCTGCATCGGAAATAATAAATTCAAGCACATTGCCCGCAGGAAAGCACAGTGTCCAGATGTACGTTGTATTGGCATTGTAATTCCAGGGTGGGCCGTTCAGGCCACCGGTACAATCTCCGAAAGGAGAAATGCCACATCCCGCAAGACCTGTTGTAAGGTCATTTATTACCCAACTAAATTCATTGGGGAAATTATCTGTGGTTATTCTAATTTCGACCTCAACATTCCCTACACCGCAAGGAGGAGGATTGCACTGCCCGTTTGCCTTGTCAATAAATGACCATAACGAAATCAGGAGTACAAAGGCCCGACCTATAATTTTCCTCGTTATCGTCTTGTTAATATCTAGCAACACTTCAATTACAAATTAATTCTTCATTCAGAGCTGACTTTTAAGCCAATTGATCTTGTCATCATACTTTTTTGTTGGCACACCTCTTTTGATAGCGTCTTCCCTCATCACCTCATATTGTCTGATCTTTTCTTTAACATGAGAAGTCGCCATTTTATACTTATTTTTTTCAATTGGATCAGGGTCGCCTGGACTCTGAAGGCCTTGACCCTGAACGGTTTTGTGCTCAACCGGCACCAGGGGATGTTGTATCATATGTTCCGCGTAATCTACGATGCTAAACCCTTCTGGCTCAAACAAGTCTGTTATGGTTTGTTGGTCAATATTGGAGCCTTGTGAAGTGATGCAGCTACTCATGAAAGAGGCATAGCTTGTCCGTGCTCTTATGACACCAGGAAGATTTAATAACAAGACTTCTGTTCTCCTCGCATCTTCCATTGTTTTCATGCCCACAATGGTGAATACAATACTCTTTTCTTCTTTCACCTTAATAGTAGTATTCGATTGGGCATGCACTTGCTGTACAGTTGCACCAACCAAGGCACAGGAAATAACAAAAAGCTGAAATCTCACTATTGTAAAGCTTCTCATATCTTCTAGTTCGTTATAATTTCAGGGCCACCTGTGACTATACATCCATTGGCGTCCGTTACCGTTACTGAATAAGATCCATCACATAATTTGGTTTGGAACTGTTCCGCAAAGCCATTAGACCAAATTACCGTATATGGTGGTGTGCCACCTGCCGGGAACACTCTTACAACGCCTGCACAAGGGCAAGGACATACGGTAACCGAACTTGTTGTAGGTGCCGTAAGTGGTGGTGGTTGGGTAATGATAACAGTCACCACTGTTGTACAATTATTGGCATCAGTGACCGTGACCGTATGGGTAGCTGCACACAATCCCGTCGCTGTTGATGTGGTTTGTCCGTTACTCCATAAATAGGTGTAGGCTCCTGTGCCACCGGTCACTGCAATAGTAGCGGACCCATCGCAAATTCCATTGCAACTTACCATCACGCTATCTGAAATTACACCATTTAGTGAAGGAGGTTCAGTGATAGAAAGCGAGGCACTGGCAACGCAGCCATTCGCATCTGTGACCTTCACCGAATAGGCCCCTGCACAAAGATTAGTGGCCGTCACTGTTGTTTGATTGGAAGCATCACTCCATAAATACGTAAGTGGAGCCGTTCCACCCGTTACCGATGAGGTAGCAGTTCCATCACAGGCTCCGCTACATGTGACGTTAGAGGTTGAAGGGATCGTTATTACTGGACCACCAGTAGCACCAATGTCCACTGTAGCAGTCACTGAACAACCATCAGCATCGGTTACCATCACCGTAACTCCTCCGGATGACAATCCCACAGCAGTTGAGGTGGTTTGGCTGAGAGGGTCACCCCACAAATAAGTATATGTGCCGGCACCTCCCGTAGGAGCAACCGTTGCCGAACCATCTGGATTGCCACATGTGGCATCAACTTCCGTAGCATTCAGTACGATTTGTGCAGGTTCTGTTACTGTTCCACTGGCCACTACCGTGCAGCCATTTGCATCTGTTACCGTTACATTGTAAGAGCCGGCACATAAGTTGAGTGCGGCTGCCGTGTTCTGCAATGCCGGATCATCCCATTGGTACGTATAGGGAAGTACTCCTCCCGAAGGGGTGGCTGTTGAACTCCCATTACAATCCCTGTAACACATTACATTTTTATCCGTAACTGAAACCGATAAAGTGGATGGTTCAGTAATAGTAACATTGTCGATGGATGTGCACCCATTTGCATCAATCACTGTGACCGAGTAGATACCAGCCGCAAGTGAAGATATTGATGCTGATGAAGCTGAGTTGCTCCATGCGTAGGTGTAGGGGCCTGTACCCCCAGCGGCAGTAACCGTGGCCGTTCCATCATTTGCTCCGTTACAGGTTATATCACTACTTGAAGTCACTCCAGCGCTAAACGTTCCTGTTTCAATCACCGTGGCGTTTCCAATATCGACACATCCGTTTGCGTCTGTTACCGTAACCGTATAAGTTCCGGCACATAAGGAAGTTGCAACTGCTGTTGCCTGGGTTGAAGGGTCGTTCCATAGATAGGTATATGGCGTAGACCCGCCCGAAGCAGCGACTTCCACTGTTCCCGTACAAGTACAATTAACACTGGAACCGGTCATAACAAGTGTAGGGTTGGCATTCACAATGATGTATCCGGTAAATGTTTCAGTATCGGGTCCAACAATGTTTGTTGTTGTTAAACTCACATTGTAAGTGCCCGCAGAATTATAAACCACCGTTGGATTTTGTGTCATAGCGGTAGCAGGAGTACCTCCGGGGAACGACCAGGACCAGAAGGTTGGGTCTTCAGTGCTCAAGTCAGTGAAAACGACCGCATCACCTTCACAGATTGTAGTATTATTTGCGGTGAAATCTGAATTTGGCACTATAGAAGTTACGCAAAAACTTGATGTTTCTGAGGACGTGAAACTTCCGCCCGAAGCAAGAGTATTTCCAAATTGATCTTGTAGCAAATAAGAACCAGAACCATTGACACAACATATTCCATCCCCAAAGTCATCATAAATGGTAAAGCAGTAACAGGAATCAGCAAGGCATATAATTTCAATAAATGTGTTATTGCTAGCATAAGCCCCTGGGTCACTTAGAGCAGTATTTTGCGTACCACCAGGTTGGGCCAATGGATTCCCCCCAGAAGCCAGTACTGTTGAAGCACAATCTGTTATTTCCCAATATGTCTCATAGCCGAAATTGTCAGTTGTGAGCGTAAGGGTGACTTCACTACCCTGAATGGTGCTGAACGAAGTAGAAGCGCTATCATTCAGCAAGTCCATATCAGTACCTCCATTCGGAAGGGTTGTCCAGGACGTGAAAGTATGGGATCCTGCCGGTACTACTACGCAAGGTAGTTGAACGACTTCGGTAAAATTAGGGGCGAGTGAACCTGTCCAGGAATAGGTATAATTGGTGACATCAATCTGGTAATTTATCGTAACTGATACAAGTGTATCAGAACCAAAGTTTTTAATTTCCACTTGAGGACAAAGAGAATCGCCACAAGATGTACCAGATGGGGATGATATGCTTATAACACCGGCATCCAGTGCTAACAATGGAGGGCATCCACAAGGTGCTACAAATAACCCGGCTCTTGGTCCAGCACACACTGCACGCATGCGGTCTTTTTGACATTGCGTAAACATGTTCTGGCAGGCTCCTCCGGTGTAGTCCATATAGTTATTAACGGGTTGTGTTCCCCCACATTCTGGAGTGGTGCAATTGGTGTTTGCGCCAGGGTGCGGAGGCGTATCACAACAGAGGTCTCCTTGTGTGTTACAATTGGTTTCAGAGCAGGAACCACCGTTAAAGGTGTGATAAAGGTCAAAAACGTGTCCCATCTCATGGGTCATCACCCTGCCCATATTCGTGTAGGTCTTTAGGTTATATCCATTTCCACCACCAGGATCATTACCTAGCGCATTGTATAAGACTACAACTCCATCCCTGGCAGCGTTGGAACCACAAGGGTTGGAAGGGAAGTAAGCATATCCTTGCGTACCTGCTCCTCCGTTGTTTCCATCAATCTCTGACACAGACCATACGTTGATATAACAGCAATTATCCCACTTGCTCAGTGCCTTTACAGATGTTTCATTGGAGCTTGTTATTCCACTAGAGGCATAACCTGAAACCGAAGTTCCGTCAACTCTATTTATCCCCTTTAAGCAAAATTGAATTTTTGTGTCCACTCCGGCCCCTAATGCAATGCCTCCATCATCGGGGAGTCTTCTAAAATCCCTATTCAGTCCATCAACCATTGAACTGCACTGGGCGGCACTGATATTAGAACCTACTCCAACCGCTTCACCCACGTGGATTACATGAATTACCACCGGAACCAGGTAAATCTGCTCAGCCATTTTTGACGTTTGCATCAAGTTTATAAGATTATTGATCTGTATCTCCGCATTTTGTCTGGCAAGCAGGTATGCGGGGTCCGATTGCTCTAGAGCATCGTTCATTTGATCGGTAGTACAGGAAGTGGGAGGTACGTTATTCTGCTGTCCGAAAACGATAGTGGCGGACAATAGCAGGAGCATGATTGATTTTACAAACTTGGAGGCCAATGCTTTAACTAATTCAATAGAGAGTCTGTCATAATAAAAGATAACATCAATTCTGCTTTATATGATAAGCGAAACTATATAAATAACACAATTTAAGCAAATGCTTAAATGAGTTATTTTCTTTTTGATAGTGCCCCTTAATGCAATAGACAAGTATATGACGTAAAACCCCTATTTAAAGTTGGCTGCTTTGTTATTTTCGTGATTTGTTGTGAACCCTTTCATTGGCCTCGGATTGTTTTTACCACTATTATCATTTGCTTTTCTCTATGAAGCAGGTGTGCTCTGTAATTGCAGAAGCCCTGTAACTAACCTTCTGTTCAATGTAACAAGAAAGGAATAATGGACTAGCCAGTAACAGGAAAGATCTGGCACTTATTGAGTAGTGGGAATCAATGTCAAACTATATGCTTGAAGAATTAGAGTTTGCCCGTCGTGCGCCTGCCGCCTGCCTGGCGGTAGGCAGGGTAGGCAGTCGGAAAGGAGTTGGAAAGTTTTTACTTGATCAGTGTAAACAAGCCTCTTTGTTGATCGTGGTTGCCTTTTTCATCCTTCATGGTGACCATCCAGATGTATGGGCCTTGAGGAGCGAGACCACCGCGTTTCAAGCGCCCGTTCCATGCCTGGTTAATGTCATCAGTTTCAAAAACAAGGATACCTTGCCTGTTATAGATTGACATTACAAACTCCAGGGTTTGGGGGCCGTTGATCAATATTCTGAACTCATCATTACTTCCATCACCGTTAGGGGTAAAGGCACTTGGGGCAAAGAAATTGTGGGATAACTTCTTTCCGCTTATCCGGATAGTTGAATATAACGTATCCTTACATCCATTGGCATCGATACCGATCAGCCTGACGGTGTAAGTATTCTCTTTGCCATAGGTATGTGTTGGATTTTGGACCTCTGATAATTGTGTGCGGTCGCCAAAATCCCATTGCCACTTTACAACATTGCTTGAAAGATCGACGAAGGTAACTTCATTACCTGCTTCATTTTCATCATTCTCCCAGTTGAAACCAACTTCAGGAACTCCATGAACAATTACAGATTCTGAGCTCACCAACGTGACAAATTTTTGGTTTATCACAGAAGTTACTGTCAATTCAACTGTATAGGTGCCAGTTTCTTGATATATGTGTTCCGGACTTTCCTCCACCGAGTAGGTGCCGTCTCCAAAGTCCCAGAAATATTTCATTCCAATATCTGATGACGCTAACTTGAAACCAACTTTTAGTGGTACGCAGCCTTCGTTTATATCCGCACCAAACTCCGCAATAGGTTTAGGTGAAGGTGTATTCATTTCCGCCGCCCTCAACATACTATAATTGTGTCCGCTTGGCTGTGAGTAAACTGGCGGCACTTGCTTTTTGAAAACGACATCTGATGCATCAGATTCTGCTAAGTCCGGATTTGGTAAAGCAGCATTCTGATTACTGCTCTTTTCAGCATCACCAGGATTGTTTGTGCCACCACGTTCAGCTAACTTATCCCCAGAAACGTCGTCCTCACTTGTATCGTAATCTATAGTGAGTGCAAGAAATCTATCAAACAACGATACTGGAGCCGAATTGCTCTGGTCATTGTTACCCTCTTCATCAGTCATAAACAGACTCACTAACAACAATGAGGTGCCTCCAATTACTATAAAGCCTGCGATCCATTTGGTCAATGTGTGGCTTAACAGCCCGGAGTCTCCCGATGATGCCATCTGCACCTCATCCAAGCGGTTTTCCATCTCCTCCCAATTTGGCGAATCGCTGCTGGAGTAGTTTTCCAGAGAATCTCTCAAGAATTCTTCAAAATTATCTTTTCCTAAATCACTCACTTATCTCATTGTTTATTTCACTTTCTCTTGTATTGGCGTCTTAACAACCATAAAGAGTTTTTTTAAGTTATTTTTTGCTTTCGCTAAATTCGATTTCGAAGTCCCGACACTAATTCCTAATTCCTCTGCCACTTCTTTATGAGAATACCCTTCTATTACATATAGACTAAATACCGTTCTATAAGCGGGAGAAAGTGTTTGAACTGCTTTCATTATATCCTCAGTTCTCAGCTGGCTCAGTACATCTACATTTGGTTCTTCACTTGCAATGTTGCTAAAATCCTCTATGTCTTTTACAAATATGTTTTTGTTCTTTCGGAAATGGTCAATTGTTGTGTTGACCATAATTCTCCTAATCCATCCTTCAAACGATCCTGAATAATTAAATTTATTTATGTTTTCAAATACCTTTATAAACCCGTCGTGTAAAAGATCTCTCGCTTCTTCCTTGTTATTTGTATACCGTAAACATACTCCCATCATCTTGCCATAGAACATCTCATATACCGTTCTTTGGCATTTCCTATCTCCCTTGGCACATCCTGCAATTAATTTGTCTATTGTAGTACTACCCAGCATGTTAGAATTTGCAGTTATCATCTACAATAATAACAAAATAATGGCATTCCTATTGCCCCTAACCAGATAAGAACAGTATAATATCGCCCTTCTCAATACAAAGACGGGAAAAGACAAAAAAGGTTGCCACCTGAGTCAAATGAATTTATGGGACGAATAAATCTCCAAATTAGTTTTACATTTGCCCTGCAATGAAATTGTGGCAAAAATACTATTCACCGAAACCGTTATTAATTAAGGGAATGGGGTAGTATATAATTGTATTTCACATCACAAGAGATCGCCCGGTTCCAGAAGAAGAATCGGGTTTTTTGTTTTTAAGACGTTGTATAATCTAGAGACGAGACATATCAAATTATTATCAGACACGCACACACCGGTTAGTGTCTATTTGAAATTGCGTGATAAATTTCCAAATTCTATAATGTTGGAGAGTTCAGATTATCACAGCAAGGAGAATAGTTATTCCTACATCTGCTGTGAGCAAGTGGCTTCAATTAAAGTCGATGATAATATTATTGCACAGTACTATCCGGATGGAGTTGAGCATACGCAAAAGCTGGACGGATCGATAACGGTCATTGAGGCCATTGAAAGTTTTAAGAATAGTTTCCAGGTACAGGACTCTAAATTCAAGTTTATAACCAACGGACTATTTGGGTACATTAATTATGACGCGGTGCAACATTTTGAGGAGATCAAATTCAATCTCAGCTCGGAGCCGACTGATATCAGAACTCCAGATTTGCAGTATGCTGTCTATCGGTATGTTATTGTCTTCGATCACTTCAAAAATGAGCTTTACATCTTTCAACACAATGTAGAAGGTGGTTCATCAGACGAGGGAATCAACGTGATAAAGTCACTAATTGAAAATAGGAATTTCGCATCTTATAACTTTAGTTCAGATAAAGGAGAGCAAAGCAACTTTACGGACGAGGATTTTAAGGCAATTGTGAGAGAAGGTATTAAGCATTGCAAGAGGGGAGATGTGTTTCAGGTGGTGCTTTCCAGGGAGTTTCAGAGAAAGTTCAAAGGGGATGAGTTCAATGTGTATAGGGCGCTGAGAGCAGTCAACCCTTCACCTTATTTGTTTTATTTTGATTATGGTGACTTCAAGTTGTTTGGGTCATCTCCAGAGGCTCAGATTGTAGTAAAAGACGATCAGGCAGGCATATTCCCAATTGCCGGAACCTATCCGCGCACAGGCGATGACCAGAAAGATGCACAGATGGCAGAGGAGCTTAGGTCGGATCCAAAGGAGAATTCCGAACATATAATGCTTGTTGACCTTGCGCGCAATGATCTCAGCAGGAATGCACGGAACGTGAAAGTTGATACCTTCTCCGAGATCCAATACTACTCACATGTTATTCATATGGTGTCCAAGGTCACTGGTACAATAGGAACAGGTAAAAGTACATTCCAGATTGTAGCGGACACATTTCCAGCAGGGACACTAAGTGGCGCGCCTAAGTACAGAGCGATGGAGCTGATAGATAAGTATGAAAATAAAAGCCGGGGATTCTATGGAGGCGCAATTGGCTTTATGGGGTTTAATGGCGATTTTAACCATGCCATTATCATCCGCTCTATATTAAGCAAAAACAATATGTTGACTTACCGTGCTGGCGCTGGGGTTGTATCGGATTCAAATGAAGAGAAAGAACTGCAGGAGGTGAATAACAAGTTGGGAGCTTTGAACGAAGCGATCGAACGGGCGAATTATGTATGATGATGAGACTTCTTGTCCTGGATAATTATGATTCGTTCACCTATAATCTGGTGCATCTAATTGATAAAATTGCTAAGGTGGACATAGATGTATTTAGAAATGACAAGATAAGTGTTGCCAAAATTGCTGAATATGACAAGGTGGTGCTTTCACCGGGACCGGGAATACCAGAGGAAGCCGGAATACTAAAAGAAGTGATCAGCAAACAATACAAACAAGTGCCTATGTTGGGCGTATGCCTCGGACATCAGGCAATAGGTGAGGTTTTTGGAGGGAAATTGGTCAATTTGGATCGGGTACATCATGGAGTAGCAACGGAAATAGAGATGGTAAAAGATGATTATCTCTTCACTGGCTTGCCCAAGTCATTTATGGTGGGAAGATATCACTCATGGGTGATAGATTCTTTGGGTGAAGACAGTGGGTTTGAGATCACAGCGGTAGATGGGAACGGAGAAATTATGGCAATAGCACATAAGGAGTATGATATTAGAGGAGTTCAATTTCACCCTGAGTCCATTCTCACGGAATATGGTGAAGAATTAATGAGTAATTGGTTAAAGCACGAATAAGATTATGCTAAAACAAAAAATCACAATCATTGGAGGCGGCAATATTGGCCGATCAATAGCAGAAGGGCTGATTCAGTCTCGCGCAATTAAAAATGGTCAACTAACTGTTACAAGGCGTACGGCAAAGGGAATTCAGGATTTGTCAGACCTGAAAATTACGGTCAGCAGCAACAATGTGAAAGCAGTGCGAAATGCTGACATTGTAGTTATAGCTGTTCAGCCCAAACAGTTAACTGGAGTTCTTGAAGAAATCAATGCCGTGTTGGCTGAGAAAAAACGGATCGTAGTGTCAGTGGTGTCCGGAGTCTCAACAGACGATATTCAGGAAGTAATTGGAAGCAAAATCGCCTTGTTCAGGGCCATGCCCAACACGGCAATATCGGTTCAACAATCCATGACGTGTATTACCAGGAAAGTCGGTTCAAAGGCCGATGAAAAGGCAGTGCATTCCCTGTTTGAAAATCTCGGTGAGGTGGCCGTAATTGAAGAAGATTTGATGGCATCTGCTACGGTTCTGGCTGCCTGTGGAATAGCCTTTGCGATGCGCTTTATTCGGGCAGCTTCCCAGGGCGGAATTGAAATTGGTTTTGATTCGGACATCGCACAGTTCATCTCTGCACAAACGTTGAGGGGAGCTACATCTTTACTGTTGAGCACTGGCAAACATCCAGAGAGGGAAATTGACAAAGTTACTACACCACAAGGATGCACCATAGCTGGCCTGAACGAAATGGAACACCAGGGATTTAGTTCGGCGCTCATCAAGGGCTTAATTACATCGCACAAGAAGATAAACGATATCGCAGGTTAGTCAGCATGAAGGAATATCTTGAATATTTATTCGAGCACAAAACCCTTACCAGGGAAAGGGCGAAAGGGCTATTGGTTAACATTGCTGAAGGCAGCTACAATGGTAGTCAGCTAGCATCATTTCTCACGGTTTTTATTATGCGGAGCATTACCGTCGAAGAACTGTCAGGCTTTAGAGATGCCTTGCTTGAAATCTGTGTCAAAGTTGATCTTTCTGATTTTGAGACCATTGATCTTTGCGGGACAGGCGGAGATGGCAAGGACACTTTTAATATATCTACGCTGTCATCTTTTGTAACTGCAGGAGCAGGGGTGAAAGTTGCCAAGCATGGTAATTATGGGGTTTCATCTTCTTGCGGTTCGTCCAATGTGATTCAATATATAGGCCATGAGTTCACGGATGATCCAGACAAGCTCAAAACTCAAATTGACAAAGCGGGAATCTGTTTTCTTCATGCACCTTTATTTCATCCTGCCATGAAGAATATTGCTCCTACAAGAAAGGAAATGGGAGTAAAGACTTTTTTCAATATGCTCGGTCCCATGGTGAACCCCTCATTCCCCAAGAATCAGGTGGTAGGTGTTTTTAGCCTCGAGTTGGCTCGTAAATATGCCTATCTGTACCAAAATTCTGAAAAGCGTTATTCGATTATTCACGCGTTGGATGGGTATGATGAGATATCATTGACAGGCAAATTCAAGGTCATCTCTAACAACGGTGAACAGCTGCTTTCCCCAGCTAGTTTAGGCCTGGAACAGGTAAAGGCGGAAGATTTATATGGCGGTGCAAGTGTAGAAGAAGCGGGAAAAATATTCATGGAAATATTAGCAGGTAACGGAAGTAAAACACAAAATGAAGTTGTAGCTGCAAATGCGGGCATGGCCATCAAGTGTATGCATCCGGAAAAGACAATTGAAGAGAGCATTGGAATGGCTAAAGAGTCAATAATGAGTGGTTCAGCACTCAATTGCCTTAAGACACTTTTGGCAACGTAACTTGTAAATCGGGAACATTTTGTGATCAGATACGTAATAATGAACTTTTGCGACAATTTCTATAGGGATTAGCACATACCAAGTAAATGGCATCAGTGGCAGAGCAGGGAACAATGTTAGATGAGATAATCTTCTTCAAAAGAGGGGAGGTCTCTGAGTGCAAGGAGCTGTATCCCAGCAAGTTGCTTCAGAAGAGCATTTACTTTGAATCCGATACCGTTTCTTTCAAATCCTATATCTGCCGCAAGGACCTATCCGGCGTAATTGCAGAATTCAAAAGGAAGTCTCCTTCTAACGGCAATATCAATGAACATGCTAAAGTTGAAGCTATTTCAATCGGATACATGCAGGCTGGTGCAGCAGCATTGTCCGTACTAACAGATGAGCACTTCTTCGGTGGGTATGCTGCTGATCTTACCGAAGCCAGGAAATTTAACTACTGTCCTATACTGCGCAAGGATTTTATCATCGACGAATACCAGGTAATTGAGTCAAAATCGATTGGTGCAGACGCAATTCTACTAATTGCCGCGGCACTCTCTCCAGATGAGATAAAATCCCTCGCCGCTTTGGCTGTTTCCCTCGGCCTGGAAGTTCTGCTTGAAGTCCGCTCCAAAGGGGAAATTGAGACTTGTTTGAACCAACACATTGATGTTATAGGTGTTAACAATCGAGACCTAACGTCATTTACTGTTGATATCGATGTTTCCATGAAATTAATAAAGGACATTCCGGAGGGTTTGGTTAAGATATCTGAGAGCGGTATTTCAGATCCTAAGATAGCGCATGGGCTTCAGCAAGCAGGTTATGATGGGTTGTTAATGGGAGAACGCTTCATGAAATCCAGTAGGCCCCATATCGCTTGTGCTGAGTTTATTAAGGAACTGAAAGAACTTAGATAGATATGAAGGTCAAAGTATGCGGCATGAGGACTTGGGAGAACATTCAGATGGTTGCTGGCGCATCCCCTGATTATCTAGGTTTCATTCACTACGTGGATTCACCACGTGATGTGAGCAAGCTCAAGATGAAATTTGTTGTACAGAGCTTGCCGGAGAATATTGAACCTGTTGCGGTATTTGTTAATGCTGATGTGGATTTTGCACAGGGCAAGATTGAGGAAAATGGGTATACCCATGTACAACTTCATGGCAATGAAAGTCCTGAGTATTGTAGGAATCTTATGAGTGGAGTGAAGATCATTAAGGCCTTTCAAATAAATAAAGAATTTGATTTTGCCAGTCTTCAGGATTACGAGCAGGTATGTGATTATTATTTGTTTGATACCAGCGGAGCAGAACCTGGAGGAACAGGAAAGAAATTTGACTGGGACTTATTACAGAAGTATGAAGGGAAGAAGCCATTTTTTCTTAGTGGAGGAATAGGAGAAGATGACGTTCCCAAAATCAAGTCGTTGGTAATGCCAGCCCTATTTGCTATTGATGTAAATAGTAAGTTTGAAATTGAGCCTGCTGTTAAGGATAGCGGAATGTTGGGTGTATTTATAAAAGCGATAAGAAATGAATAGGTTAACAAGGTACTACATCATTATTGCATGTTTTGCGTTCTGTTTCGTTGCTTCTCATCCGATTGAGGCGCAGCAAGTGGATGTCCGCAAGCTTAAGGCGATGAAAGTCAGAAGTATTGGGCCAGCAGGCATGAGTGGGCGTGTGAGCTCTATTGCAGCAGTAGAGTCCAATCCAGATATCATCTACATTGGAACTGCTTCAGGCGGTGTTTGGAAGTCGGAGAGCGGGGGAATTCGCTGGACGCCGATTTTTGATGGTGAAGCAGTTATTTCCATTGGAGCGGTAGCCATTGACCAGAGCAACCCCGATATAATTTGGGTGGGAACAGGTGAAGGAAATCCAAGAAATTCCCAGAGCAGTGGAGCGGGAATATATAAGAGTTTAGACGGTGGAAAGAACTGGAAGCTCATGGGATTGGAGCAAACCAAAGCCATTCACAGGATCATAGTTCATCGCGACAATCCTGATATAGTGTATGCGGCAGCCCTGGGATCAGCATGGGGAGCTAACCAAGAACGCGGAGTTTATAAGACAAGTGATGGCGGTAAGTCGTGGAAGAAAATACTTTACGTGAATGATAAAACGGGAGCAGCTGATTTGGTAGTAGATCCGAGGAACCCGAACAAACTGATCGCTGCAATGTGGGAGTATGGACGTAAGCCCTGGTTCTTTAATTCAGGAGGAGAGGGATCAGGAATGTATGTGACCTTTGATGGCGGTGATACCTGGAAGCAACGAACCGATAAAGATGGATTGCCTAAAGGGGAGTTGGGAAGGATGGGCCTGGCTATTGCACCTTCCAATCCCAAGATTGTATATGCCCTGATTGAGTCAGAAAAGCTGGCGCTTTATAAATCTACCGACGCCGGCTTTAAGTGGAAGAAAGTATCGGATAAGAATGTAGGTAACCGGCCTTTCTACTATGCAGACATCTACGTGGATCCTCAAAACGAAAACACGATATACAATCTGTGGACCTTTACATCAAGAAGTATTGATGGTGGAAAGACTTTCAAAACCATTCTCAACTATCGCACTGGCATACATCCCGACCACCATGCGTTTTGGATTGATCCAAACAATTCGGATTATATCATCGATGGAAATGATGGGGGATTGAACATCTCACGTGACGGTGGCTCCAACTGGAGATTTATCGAGAATTTACCGCTGGGACAGTTTTATCATATTAATATCGACAACGACATTCCATACAACGTATATGGTGGGATGCAGGACAATGGCTCCTGGAAAGGCCCAAGTCGCATCTATCAAAGAGGCGGAATCAGGAACAGCCATTGGCAGGAACTCTTGTTTGGAGATGGTTTTGATGTGTCCCCTCATCCGAAAGACAGTCGCTTTGGTTATGCTATGTATCAGGGGGGTAATGTGCACAAATACAATACTGAAACAGGACGGGCACAGTATATTCAACCGGTATCCACCGACAGCAGCCTTAGGCTAAGGTTCAACTGGAATGCAGGTTTGGCACAGGATCCTTTTGATGACTGCACGGTTTATTTTGGTAGCCAGTTCCTGCACAAGAGCACAAATTGCGGGGATTCCTGGGAAGTGATCTCACCAGATCTCACCACCAACGATACCGCCAAGCAGAAGCAGGTTGAAAGTGGGGGGCTGACCATTGATGCGACCCAGGCGGAAAATTTCACCTCCATCATTTCAATTGCACCCAGTCGCGTAAAGCAAGGTGTTATTTGGGTGGGTACAGATGACGGAAATCTGCAATTGACCAGGGATGGTGGAAAGACCTGGGAAAATAAGATTGGAAAGATAAAGGGTGTGCCCACTGGCTCATGGATTCCGCATATTGAGGCCTCCCCGGTCAATGAGGGCGAGGCTTATGTGGTGATCAACAATTACCGACGTAATGACTGGAAGCCTTATGTCCTTAGAACAACAGACTTCGGAAACACATGGGTGAACCTGGTCAACTCGTCAAAGGTCAATGGATATGCTTTAGCCATAGTTCAGGATCTAGTCGAACCCAAGTTGTTGTTCCTGGGAACCGAACAGGGACTATATTTCTCTATAGACAGAGGAACTAATTGGACCAAATGGGCCAAGGATTATCCTTCGGTTTCGACCATGGATTTGAAGATTCATCCACGTGATGGTGACCTGATTATTGGAACCTTTGGCCGTTCCTCTTATATATTGGATGATATTACTCCTTTGAGGGAATTGGCAAAACAGGGAATATCTCTCCTCGATAAACCCTTCCATGTATTCAATGCCCAGGATGCCATGCTGACCAGTTTTAAGTCCATTCAAGGTGTGCGTTTTACGGCAGATGCGCATTATAAAGGACAAAACAGAAGTAGTGCTGCAATGATTAATTTCTACCTTAAAGAGGTTAAAAAGGAAGAAGAGGAGAAAGGTGATAAGAAGGGAAAAGGCAAAGAGGAAGAGAAGAAGGAGAAGAAGAAGCCAGTGGATAAGAAAAAGGAGAGGTATAAGGGAAAGGTTAGGGTTGACGTAATTAATAATACAGGAGATACCATACGAACCTATTCGTTCAAACCGGACACGGGACTTAATCGTACGTATTGGGGCATGAACAGGGATTTAATAAGGCTTCCGAAATATGGCAAGATAGATGAAAATGCTGACCTTCCAGGAGGCCGAAGTGTAATGCCGGGTGCATATACTGTTGCGCTGACCTATGGTGATTACTCTGGTTCCACTAAGATCAACGTCACTAAAGATCTTAGGGAAGACGTGAGTAACGAAGATTTAAAAGCAAAGGGTGACGCTCATCAGGTATTGATGCATGAGACAGAGCTAGCCACCGCCTCCTTCCAAAGATTGAAGGATATCAACAAGACAGTTGCGCGGGTGAATAAACACGTTGAGAATTTAGAGGTGGATTCTGTGAGAAAAGATATTGAGAAAGCCGGAGAAGCGATCACTAAGAAAACTGCAGAGTTGATGAATTTGTATATGGAACCTGAAGATTTTGTAGGATATGATCACATTACCTTGAGGATTATGGATATGTTGTGGACAGCAGCAGATTATATTGAATCAAGCAAAGGGGCACCGACGAAAACAGCTATGGATTATTCAGCGTACGCGATTGAGGAGCTCCATAAGATTGTGGCCAAGGTGAATAAGCTGGTGGCCGAGGATTGGACGGCGTATCAGAAGAAGGTGGAAGCCGCAGAGGTCCCTTTATTCAAGACCTTTGATCCGATAGAGCATAAGAAATAATTCCATGGTACATTCGGTAAGTGACAAGGGCTTTTATGGTTCTTTTGGAGGTGCTTACATCCCCGAAATGCTCTACCCCAATGTAGAAGAGCTGCGAAACAAGTATTTGGAGATTATCGCCGATCCTGCTTTTCAACAGGAGCTTCAAGCACTGCTCAAGGACTATGTAGGTCGGCCATCTCCCCTTTATTTTGCGAGCAGGCTTTCCAAACATTACGGTGCTAAGATATATCTGAAGAGGGAGGACCTCAACCACACCGGTGCGCACAAGATCAATAACACATTAGGACAGATCCTCGTTGCTGAAAAGTTGGGGAAGAAGAGAATCATCGCAGAGACTGGTGCAGGCCAGCACGGAGTGGCTACGGCCACCGTCTGTGCATTGAAAGGGATGAAGTGCATCGTTTACATGGGGGAGAAAGACATGGAGCGCCAGGCGCCCAATGTGGGCCGTATGGAACTGCTCGGGGCA
>DTRK01000004.1:2090-5997 GCA_012965955.1 Flavobacteriales bacterium | reverse complement strand
ATGTAGAAACCAAGAATAGAGAGTTCGACATTGCCTCATTTGGGGTTATCGGACTGGAAACGGCTTATGCGGTTGCCAATACCCATAGTGGGCTTACATCTGGTGAGATAGTCGATAAGATGTCCATATCACCCAGAAAAATACTCGGAATTGAGGTTCCAGTGATTAAGAATAGAGAAAAAGCCAATTTGACCATCTTTGACCCCAAGCTAAAATGGACCTATAGATCAGGTGACATCAGGTCCAAATCGGCAAATAGTCCATTTATTGATAAGACCTTCACGGGAAAGTCCATTGGGATATTCAATAACAACAAGTACGCAGCGGCTGACTAGGGGTTTTCTATCTGGTATTAATCTACAACATTTAGCTTGTGCTTCTGATACCGTCTCTTACCAAGAGAGAATGCTGCTGTCGGCGGTTATTTGCTATTAGGATACTGGGATGAAAATCAACATTCATGATCAGGTGAAAGCATTTGGGTCAGGTTGGAATAAAAATAGGAATTGCATTCATGCCAGTTCAATCCTTGGAAATTCGGTACATTTCGTTACATTCGCAGGCAACTATTTAGGCTATTTGTAGTCTATTTATTGGGTGCATTGGGATGCGCTCATACTAACTTACAAATATTACAAAGGATGGGCAGACCGCCTACAAGACCGAAACCTCTGAGAGATGGGTATTACCTTGAAGTTCGCAACAAAGGGTCCAACTCTGGTGTGAAGATCTTTAGAGATACTTTAGAGGAAATGGAAGATGCAGTACTGACGTACCGCAAGAGCAAGGATGTGATTGTCTTGGGAGAATCCAAGAATGGAGAATGGGTTAAAGACGCAGCCGCTAAAAGGAAGGCTAAAGACAAACCGGCCAAAGCAAAGGCACCGACAAAAGCAAAGGCACCGACAAAAGCAAAGGCGCCGACAAAAGCAAAGGCGCCGACAAAAGCAAAGGCGCCGGCAATAGCAAAGGCTCCGGTCAAAGCTAAGGCTCCGGCAAAAGCGAAAGCGAAACTGAAGGCCACAGCAAAAGGGTAAGCAGCCTTCTTCCCGGTTTACAAATTCGGGTATTTCAACATTATCGCTATATTAGTTGCGATGAGTGACTTCTGGCAATGATACCAGTTGACTCTTAGCTATGAATATCCGCGCTTTTAAGTACACCGCTATTTTTACAGGTCCTGCCATGGGGTATGTTTCTTTGACCCAACCAGGCTGGTGGACATGGGCACTTCCCATTTACGTCTATTTACTCATTCCCCTGATTGAACTATTGGCTAAAGGAAGTAAAAAAAACATGTCGGCTGCTGAGGAAGAAATGGCAAGAAAAGATCCGGTGTATGATTATTTCCTCTATATACAGGTTCTGGTTCAATATGCATTTGTGGTACTGTTTCTATACGCCATAACAGAACCCGGACTGAGCATCGTTGAGTACAGCGGACGCATCCTCACAATGGGTATAGCCTGTGTTTCACTTGGCATCAATGTAGGCCATGAGTTGGGCCATCGGGCCAAGCTGCACGAGCGCTTCATGGCGAAAATGCTCTTACTCAGCACGCTTTATATGCATTTTATCATTGAGCACAATAGAGGGCACCACAAAAGAGTGGCAACTGATGAAGACCCTGCAAGTGCCAGATATGGCGAGATTATCTACTTCTTCATGTTCCGCTCAGTGGTGTTCGGATTCATGTCTGCATGGAAGCTGGAAGCAGCAAGACTGAAGGCTAAGGGTTATGGCTTTTGGTCATGGAGAAATGAGATGATCCGGTTTCAATTAATTCAGCTGTTATTTGTCGGATTGATCTACTACGGATTTGGCCTCATCGGCATGCTAAGCTTCATCACCGCAGCCAACTTAGGGATCTTGATGCTTGAGACCATTAACTACGTTGAGCATTATGGGTTGAGAAGAAAACAGAAAGACAATGGTTCTTATGAGAAGATCTTACCCGCACACTCGTGGAACTCCAATCACTATATCGGGCGGATCATGTTATTTGAAATCTCCCGCCACTCTGATCACCACTACAAGTCCAGCAGGCAATACCAGGTGCTAAGGCACTTTGACGAAGCTTACCAGATGCCTACGGGATATCCGGGAATGATCCTGCTCGCCCTCGTGCCGCCCATCTGGTTTTACGTGATGCACAGGCGTATCGAGAAGCTGACGAAGCTGGACCAGCTCCACCCCGATAGGATTTTACACGCTACTGAAGGTTAGTTAATCAAAATGTGTTTCATCATTGATTAGATTTCCTTCTTCATCCCATCTTTTTTCAGATACCTGTTCACCGTCTTTGTAGTTTTCTTCCGCCTTGAATTGACCGTTTTCATGCCAACTTCTCTGTAATCCTTCTTCCTTCCCGTCTTTGTAATTGGATTCCCGTTTTAATTGGCCATTTTCAAACCACCATCTAACCAATCCATCTCTTTTTCCATCTTTGTAATTTCTTTCATACAATAATTGACCATTTTCAGACCAATAACTATGTAGTCCATCTTCTTTTCCACCTTTGTAATTCACTTCAGAATTTAATTGACCGTTTTCAGACCAACTTCTAAATAATCCATCTTTCTTTCCCCCTTTGTAATACGTTTCTTCTTCCAATTTACCGTTAACATACCATTCTCTACATAATCCATCTTCTATTCCGTCTTTGTAACTTACTTCAGAATTTAATTGAGCATTTTCATCCCAAAAACTCCATAATCCATCCAGTTTCCCGTCTTTGTAATTTCCCTCTGTCATTAATTGACCGCTTTCAGACCACCATCTAACTAATCCATCTCTTTTTCCGTCTCTGTAATTTCCTTCATATTGTAATTGACCGTTAACATAAGTTGAATAGACAAGACCATTCAATTGTTTGTTGTCAGATTTCAAACAAGTAATTCCATCATTTGAAGCCACTACTTCATCTTTAGAATACCTGTTTTGTGAATTATCTTTCATGCCCGAATATACAAAACCTTACTCTTTCACTGCCCTCTGGTAGCAGAGCCTATCTCTCTAATCATGGTTCCTTCTCCACAGAACCATCAGAGTATCTATAGCTTAATAGTTGTTGGGTACAGGCTGGGTGGTTCTGCCAAGTATATCGGTAATTAACAGGAGTTGTTTGTTGGGGAACGGGAGTTCTGGGATACCTGCAGCCCAGCAGATTGCAGGGTAGCGGGTGAGTAGGAGTAGTAGTTTACTCATCATAGCAATATTAGGCTACCCTAATATGCAAAATCCTTACTCTTTCACTATCTTGCAGGAATACACCTTGCCCTGCTCATCCACTACTCGGACAAAATAGATGCCATCAGCAGCTTGGGAGATATCCAGGGTATTGGTGTTGGCTGTAAGCACCAGCCTGCCGTAAATATCATACACCTGTGTTGTTCCTTCTGCTCCTTCTATGGTCAGGATACCTGTGGTGGGATTTGGATAGATGGTCGGATTGATACCGGTTGACTTACTAATAATTGGCTCATCTTTTATCATAACATCTGATTCTCCATTCTTGAAGAATACTCCCCCATCAACTCTTCCAATAAATCCATCATTGTTTCCCGTTAATGTGGTTATCGTATTTAACCCGTTATCAAGACTCAGTGCCGCAGATCCACCACTTCTTGTAAAAGAACCCGATACATACGAAACGCCCCCTTCAACGGTGATCTTTTGAGTAAAGATGGTATTTCCAACAAAGGTTCCAGCCGACCCTTTCGAGGCAGCAATCCATTCTTGACTAGCACCATTCTTATCAAATTTTGCCACAAAAATTTCCGAGCTTCCAGTGCCACTTACTGTTGGCAAAAAACCATTAAACCCGAATGGCGGACTGGTACCGTTGTTACTTGTAAAAGCTCCGGTCACGTAAACACTGGTCGCATCTATTGCTATACCCTGCCCG
>DTRK01000004.1:0-2080 GCA_012965955.1 Flavobacteriales bacterium | reverse complement strand
TCATGAACAAACCCACCTCCAAAAGATGCGATACTCCAATTATCATCCCCATTGTCATAATAGCTAGCCACCACAACTGAAGTAGTGCCATAGCTACCTGTTACATAAGATATTCCGGTAGCAGCATCAACAGCAATATCTCCTGCTACATCAACACCAGATCCGCCAACACTTTTCACCCATTGTTCATTTAATGATGCATCATAACTCAATGTATAAATGTCTCTGTAGCCTGCGTTACTAATCGTTTCTACCGGGTTCCCAAACTCAAAGTTACTATCGTCAAACGTGCCGACAAGATAGGCATTGCCTGCGTTGTCAACCTCTATTTCCTGTACTGCCCTTTCCTTCTCCAAATCACCGTGGCTAATTCCGATAAATTCAGGAGCATTCACGCAAGTACCGCTGGCATTCAGTATGGTAACGTACACTTCTTCATCATACGATAATCCAGAAGTTGAGGTAGTATAACACCCTCCTAAATTCATCTGACCCTTCATTTCACCTGTTACGTATATATTCCCGGTTCCATCATGTATGGCAATATCAAGTCCGGCACTGTTTAAAGGGCTCAAACCATCACCAACATCAACTAAAGGGTCAGGAAATCCCATAGCCGCAGTGCCGTCTGCTTTATTTAATTTTAATACAAAGGCTCGCCCGGAATTAGTAACCAAGCCAAACTTACCAAAAAGAAAGGCATCGGTGTCGAATACACCAGTTACATAAACAAAACCAGCTGGATCAACGGCAATGCCATATCCTATATTTGCCTCTATAGCCCCATATTGATTTACCCATTCCAACCCACAATCAGAGTACTTGGCCACAAACGCATCAAAATCGGCCACCGGAGTCAGCACAGTCCCGTCAAAGTCGGTTGTCGCATTAATATAACCGGTTACATAATGCTCTCCGTTGTCCGTGGCGATGTCATTAATATTCACCACTCCTGACCCTGTTACCTGGACATGTTTTGGCCACAATGAGGTGGTTGCATTAACCGTTACCGTTTGCGATACAGTTACACTTCCACAGGCATTTGTATTTGTAAATGATATTGTTTCAGTGCCAACAGTCGAAAAAGATGTGCAGTCGTCCTGATCAGTAGAAAATGCCGGAGTTGCATTAATCCCAAACTGCCACAAAAAGGTCGGAAAATTATTCCCAATAATTTTATAATTGGCAGAATAGCATGCCACCTCACCTATACACACCGAAGATGGCCCTTGTATGACCGGAGTTATGGGGTAATCAACTCGCACGGTTACCTGGTCTATATCTGAACCGCAACCCGGAATGCTAACAGCAAGCTGATATGTTGTATTGCAAGTAGGATTAACGTTTTGCGTTGCAGCGCCGGCAGGAATAACTATTGAACAATTTCCGTCAATAACAGACCAAGAGTAAGTATAGCCGGGAATTGCCATGGTTCCTATTGGAGCAGAACTACCATTACATATTAGTTGATCCAACCCTGCGTTAGCTACCGGCACCAAATTCAAATTCAAAATAGTAGCATTGGCACTAGCTGTACATCCGCCGTTATCTGTTACCGTAACAATATATGACCCTGCACATAAGCCATTTGCTGTAGCATTAGCTTGGGATAATGGGTCATTCCATAAATATGTAAATGGGCTAACTCCTCCTGTAACGGTTACTGTTGCATCCCCGTCACAGGATGCCGTACAGCTCATATCCGTACTTGTTATGCTAAGAGTAATGGCAGGTGGTTCTGCGATGACACCACTACCTGTTTCAGTGCATCCATTTGCGTCTGTCACCATAACCGTGTAATTATCTGCACATAAGCCGCTTGCGGTACTGGTAATTTGTGTTCCGGGATCATCCCAACTATAATTATATGGAGGCGTGCCTCCTGACACAGTTGCAGTAGCAGTTCCGTCACAAGTTCCAGCACAAATTGGATCTGTTGCGGTTACACTAGCGGTAAGCAAGGGTGGCTCGCTAACAGTTGCTGATGCTGTTGCAGTACAACCGTTGGCATCAGTGACTGGATAAGTATAGGTTCCCGCAGATACAGTGTAGGTGCCTGTTCCTGTGTATGGCGGTGTAC
>DTRK01000003.1 GCA_012965955.1 Flavobacteriales bacterium | reverse complement strand
ATTTCAATAATGTGGAAAATATCAGGCAGGTAGGGACAATTGTGGCCTTTGAGCTTAAAACAGGGGGGGAAACATCGTATTTCAATGAGGATAGGGACCGTATCTACAATTTCTTCATGGACAAAAAGATCCTGTTGAGGCCACTTGGTAATGTGATCTATATACTGCCACCCTTATGCATTACCGAAGCTGAACTCAATCAGGTGTATGATGGGATTCTTGCATTTTTAGCCGATTATAGGTAAGTTTAATCTGTGTATGTTAGATTAATGGCCACTAGATCTTGTCTTTTCTTGGTTCTTTTTCTATGCGCAAACCACTTATCAACCGCACAGAACAATATAGTTCTCACCAATCCTGTAGCTGAGCAGATCTTGCTGGGTAATTACAATCCAGCTGATTACGCTGCCACAACTACGCTGGACGACGAGAGCAGCATCATTTGTGACATTCAGTCTGGTATTTCGGCAGATTCGCTACAGAGTTATCTGGTCAATCTCAGCACATTCCAAACGAGGAACAGTGGCTCTGATACTGTTTCTTCTACCACTGGAATTGGCGCGGCACGACGATGGGCGCTTGGCAAGTTTGATCAATTCAGCGCGGCATCGGAAGATAGGCTGGTAACTACCTACCTTCAATGGGATGAGGACATTTGCGGCATGCCGCAGCATAGAAACATGATTGCTATTTTGCCGGGGTCAGATTTATCAGATAATTCCGTGATTATTATGGAGGCTCATGTCGATAGCCGATGTGAAGGAGGCTGTGACATCCTATGCGATGCTCCTGGAATGGAAGATAATGGCAGTGGCTCGGCATTGGTATTGGAGTTGGCAAGGGTGATGAGTAGATATACATTTCCAAACACCATGGTATTTATGCTCACAATTGGTGAGGAACAGGGTCTTTTGGGAGCGAATGCCTTTGCCCAATATGTGTACGATAATAATATCGCGGTCAAGGCAGTACAAAACAATGATGTTATTGGAGGGATACTCTGTGGTGAGACCTCTTCCGGGCCCAGCTGTCCATTTGAGGGGCATATAGATAGTACACACGTGAGGATTTTTTCTGATGGTAATATATTGCAGAGTCAGATAAGGGGTTATGCCCGATTTGCGAAGCTGGTGAACGACGAAAAATTGGTTCCTATTTCTGCGGTTCCAATGACAGTTAATATTATCAATCAAACTGATCGAACTGGAAGGGGAGGGGATCATATTCCATTTTCAAAGTCACCACGTTTTTATACGGCCATTCGGTATTGTGCTGCCAATGAACATGGTGATGCGGGAGTGACAGCTCCAGGATATAGTGACCGACAGCACACAAGCACCGATGTTTTGGGAGTGGATACTGATCTGGACGGATCAATAGATAGCTTCTTTGTAGACTTCAATTATTTGAAGCGCAATTGCATTCACAATGCAGCAACGGCCACTTTGGCCTCCATTGGACCTGAAACACCGGCTTATCAACTCACAAATGACACTAACGGGCTGGCCATAGAGATCACTTCCGCAACGCAATACATGAATTATCGTGTAGGGGTCACCACCCAAAATCCCAACACGGATTTTATGGGTCTTTACAGGTTTGAGGACACATTGGCCT
>DTRK01000002.1 GCA_012965955.1 Flavobacteriales bacterium | reverse complement strand
TCAGCGGTTTTATGAATGTTCCAGATAGCAGCGTGGTTGCGGTGCTCACGCCATCCGGTAGCATCGACATCTGTGGAGTTGACTCTGTGCTGCTCACTGCTAATGCGGGCTTTGCCTCCTACCAATGGCAATTTGATGGGATTGATATACCTGGTGCTACAAGCAACACGCTTTATGCTACTAGTGTAGGATCCTATACTTTTATTGGCACAACGTCATGCTGCGGTGCGGCCGACACCTCTGCTCCTGCGATCATTGATATATTCGCTTTGCCTGTGGCAGACGCGGGCTTGGGGGGCACTGAATGTGACCTGGATTTTACATTTAGTGCTGTTGCCAGTTTAGGTACCGGTGCATGGTCGTTGTTTTCTGGCCCTGGAACCGCCATTTTTGGTGATACAATTAGTCCAACAGATTCGGTTAGTGTTTCTCAATATGGAACATACGTTTTCCAGTGGGCAGAAACGAATAGTGCATGTGCTGACAGCGACACTGTAACGGTTACTTTTAATGAACAGCCCATTGCTGATGCAGGTAGTGGAGGCGTTGCCTGTGATTCTTCCTTTGTGCTAAATGCGTTTGCCACTGCGGGTAATGGAACCTGGTCACAATTGTCAGGGCCTCCTGCCGGTGTAACTTCTTACTCCAATGCCAATAGTGCAACATCCGTAGCGACAGTTTCTGTTTATGGAACCTATGTATATCAATGGTTGGAGGTCAATGGAATTTGTTCTGACTCCGACACCGTAGCCTTGACATATTATGAATTGCCCGTTGCTGATGCCGGATTGGGAAGCATTGAGTGCGACCTGGACTTTACATTAAACGCAGCCCCAAGTGTTGGCAGTGGATCCTGGTCACAGGTTTTAGGAGCGGGCACAACTGTGTTTGCGGATTCAACTAGTCCCACATCAGGGATAACAGTCTCAGGCCCTGGGACCTACGTTTATAGGTGGACAGAAGTAAATGGTCTCTGTTCAGCCTTTAGCGATGTGACTGTGGTGTTTAGTGCCCTCATCGTGGATGCCGGGCCAGATACCAGCGTTAGCCTTGGCAACAGTGTAATTTTGAATGGGCAAGGAGGCCTTTCTTATCAGTGGACACCAGATCCTTCTCTGAACGACCTCAATATTGCCAATCCTACCGCGAGCCCATTGACTACGGTTACTTATGTCCTAACCGCTACAGATGGCAGCGGTTGTCTTGGGATAGATTCTGTTAGGGTAGTAGTGCTGGAAGATTTCAATTTTGTGGTGTCCAATGTAATGACTCCGAATGGTGATGCATATAACGATACATGGTACATTGACAATATTGACTTCTATAGCGAGTGCACGGTTTCAATCTACAATCGATATGGATACCTCTTATACACCAAAACTGGTTACACCAACGATTGGGACGGGACCAGTGGAGGTCGGGTGCTACCAGATGGGACTTATTACTATATCATTGATTGTCCGGGTAAGACTGACGTGTTTAAGGGTGGTATAACAATACTGAGGAACTAGTATGTTTAGCAAATTAAACATATCAAAAGGCCTGATTGCCATGGGGCTGCTTGTTGCGGGAATAAACTCCGCTTTGCAGGCGCAGCAGGTGCCTCTATATCAGCAATATTTTTACAATAGATTCGTATATAACCCTGCGTACACCGGGTATGATGAGGCGGCCAATGTGTACCTGCTGCACCGCTCCCAGTGGGCCGAAATTCCTGGTCAACCAACCACCACTGCGATTACCTTTGATGGCCCACTACAACCTAAAAAAATAGGACTGGGCGTTAGCATTTATAGCGACAAAACCGATATCACAAGTAGAACAGGGGTATATGGAGCATTTGCCTATAGGTTAGAGCTTGGTGATGTCCAAAACTTGATGTTTGGAGTCACCTTGGGAGGACTGGAAAACAGAGTGGACTTTTCTCAAATTGTGGTTAAAGACCAGGATGACCCAGCATTGCTCGCTACTTTAGAGCGAAAAAAAGGTCTGGACGGAACATTTGGAATTGCATATCGATGGAGAGATCTTCACTTCGGAGTAGCCATTCCACAGATATTGGCCTCCTCTTTTGAATATAAATCTACATCAGATAATAGCAGAGCGCATTACAATCTTTCCAGGCATTATATGGCTTCGCTAGGTTACAAATTTTACGTCAACGCAACACGGGATATATCAATTAGGCCCCTTGCTTTGGTGCGCTTCATGCCTGAAGCACCCATGCAATTTGATGCGAACTTAATATTCAATTGGAGGGAAACAGGTTTTCTGGCTATCTCGTACCGCAGCGACTATGCAATTGGGGTCAATGCTAGAATAAAATTGAAAGAGAAGATAAGCATCGGTTATACCTATGATGTTATTTCCAGCTCTATCAACACCTACAGCGGCATAAGTCATGAGGTGATGTTGGGTTATACCTTTGCGGGCGGTAAAGTGGATGAATCAGAACTGGAAGAATTACAGGAGAGGATCGACAGTTTAGCGAATGAATTGGCAGCGAACGAAGAAGAGGTTAATGCCAGGTACAACGAACTCATAACTGAAGCTGATAGGCTCTTTGAAGAGGGCAAATATGAGGAGGCGAAATCTGCTTATGAACAAGCTTTGGCACTCAAGCCTGACGAACAATACCCCAAGGATAAGATTGCTGAAATTGATAGTATGAAGAACTCGCAATACGACGCGGCGATTGCAAGGGCTGATGCGCTGTTTAAGGCAAGGGATTATGAAGGCGCGAAACAAGCATATGAAGAGGCCTTAAGATACAAACCTGGTGATCAATATGCTAAAGATCAGATTGCCAAGACAGTAAAAATCATGAACTTGTTTGAAAAGAGGTACGATGCTCTTATCAAGACAGCTGATTCCCTTTTCATGGCTAAACAATTCGATCTTGCCCGCTCAAAATATGTGCAAGCTGCTAAATTCAATCCAAATGCCCGATATCCCAAAGACATGATAAACATGATCGACAATAATCAAACTGGAGGGGATATCAGAATGGTAAAAAGTGAAGACTTCCTCGATGAATTTGGCAATACGGCATCAAAGGGATTCTATGTGGTTATGGCGTCATTCAAAACCAAGAGTTATGCTGACCGCATGAAATCTCAAAAAGGGTACAAGAGCGTTTACAACAAAGTTCGTGGATTCCACTATGTTTACATGAACATGCTGGACGCCTATGAAGATGCTAAAAAAGAGCTGCTCAATAAGGCACGAAAAGAAAAGGCGGATTCCTGGATTTACATCTTGCGCTAGTACGACCATTTGAACCAGTCAAGCAACTGGTTACCTGAACGTTAACCACTCCTAAAGCAATTTCTTGCAATCCGGGCAGCTATTTCGGCAAAATAGAACCAAATAATTGCATTTATAGCACCCCAAATTTTGTGTTCGTCGAATTATTGTTTTCCCATCTAAACATTTTCGTTCTACCTGTTTGTTTCTATTGATAATATTGTATCTTTGCACCCCCTTAAAATCCGATAGCAAGTTTGCTTCAGATGGGGGATATCGTAAGAGAAACAAAAATATTATATGCCTACAATCCAACAGCTAGTCCGAAAAGGGCGATCCAACGTGAAAAAAAAGAGCAAATCTATTACTCTTAACTCCTGCCCTCAAAAGCGAGGAGTTTGCGTTCGTGTGTATACCACTACACCTAAGAAGCCGAATTCAGCGATGAGGAAGGTGGCAAGAGTGAGATTGACCAATGACAAGGAAGTGAATGCCTATATCCCGGGTGAGGGCCATAATCTCCAGGAGCACTCGATCGTGTTAGTGAGAGGTGGAAGGGTAAAAGATCTGCCAGGGGTAAGATATCACATCGTCAGGGGAGCGTTAGACACAAGCGGGGTTGATGACAGAACCCAGAGAAGGTCCAAGTACGGTACGAAGAGGCCAAAGAAAAAATAATTTATTTAAACCATTGAAGACGTGAGACGTTCAAAAGCCAAAAAGAGAATTCTACTGCCAGATCCCAAGTACAATGACGTAATGGTGACAAGGTTTGTCAATCATCTCATGCGTGGGGGCAAAAAGAGTACTGCATTCAGCATTTTTTACAATGCCATTGACATGGTCTCGGAAAAGACCAAAGAAGAAGGGCTTGAGGTATGGAAACAGGCGCTAGAGAACGTTATGCCTTCAGTCGAAGTGAAGAGCCGAAGGGTTGGTGGAGCAACCTTCCAGATTCCACAAGAAGTAAGGCCAGACAGAAAAGTAGCGTTGGGCATGAAATGGCAAATTAGATATGCCAGGGAGAGAAACGCACATAGCATGGACCAAAAATTAGCTGAAGAAATTATCGCTGGTAGTAAAGGTGAGGGCGGAGCATTTAAGAAAAAAGAAGACACTAGAAAGATGGCGGAAGCCAATAGGGCTTTTTCTCACTTCAGGTTCTAACATAGGGGTAAAGGAAAGATGAAAGGTTTAGAATTAACGAGGAATATTGGAATTATGGCCCACATTGATGCGGGCAAGACCACTACCACGGAAAGAGTTCTGTATTACACCGGATTGACTCACAAAATTGGTGAAGTTCACGATGGGGCTGCGGTGATGGACTGGATGGAACAGGAGCAGGAAAGAGGGATAACTATCACTTCGGCAGCTACCACTACATTTTGGGAATACGCAAATAATAAGCACAAGATTAACATTATTGACACGCCAGGTCACGTTGACTTTACTGTTGAGGTTGAGCGATCGCTACGAGTATTGGACGGGGCAGTCGCTCTTTTTTGTGCCGTAGGCGGCGTTGAGCCACAATCCGAAACTGTTTGGAGACAGGCAGACAAATACAACGTGCCAAGAATTGGATTTGTAAACAAGATGGATCGTGCTGGTGCTGACTTTTTCAGCGTAGTTACCCAGGTGAGTGAGAAGCTGGGAGCGAATCCAGTACCTCTGCAAATTCCAATTGGTGCAGAAGAGACTTTCAAGGGAGTTATTGATCTTATCGCTAATAAGGCAATCGAATGGGACGAGGCCTCTCAAGGCATGACCTTCACAGAAATCGATATACCATCAGAATTAGTGCCTGTTGCTGCTGAGTGGAGAGAAAAACTTGTAGAAAGTGTTGCGGAGTATGATGATGTTTTGTTGGAGAAGTTCTTCGACGATCCAGACTCTATAACAGTCGATGAATTACAAGCGGCCGTTCGCAAAGCAACAATCGACATGTCAATTACGCCGATGTTGTGCGGATCTGCGTTTAAGAACAAGGGTGTTCAGACACTCTTAGACGCTGTTTGTGAATTCCTTCCCAGCCCACTTGATATTGTTGCAATTTCTGGTGTGAATCCCAAAACACAGGAAGAGGAGGAACGAAAGCCCGAAGCCAGTGACTATACTGCCGCACTCGCCTTTAAGATTGCTACTGATCCCTTCGTGGGAAGGTTGGCGTTCTTCAGGATGTATTCCGGCACTATAGACGCCGGGTCATATGTGCTGAACACAAGAAGTGGTAAGAAGGAGCGAATTTCGCGAATATTTCAAATGCATTCTAATAAGCAAAATCCTATTAAGAGGATTGAAGCTGGCGATATTGGGGCAGCAGTAGGATTCAAGGACATACGTACAGGTGATACATTGTGTGATGAAAAGCACCCCATTGTTTTGGAATCTATGTCCTTCCCTGATCCTGTGATTGGAATTGCAATTGAGCCCAAAACACAGGACGATGTCGACAAACTGGGTGTTGCGCTCGGAAAACTGTCAGAAGAAGATCCAACATTCACTGTTAAAACTGACGAAGATTCAGGACAAACCATCATAAGTGGTATGGGTGAGTTGCACCTTGAGATCCTGGTTGATAGGATGAAGCGTGAGTTTAAGGTAGAGTGCAATCAAGGTGCTCCGCAAGTTGCATATAAGGAAGCTATTACCGGGCATGTAGAGCATAGAGAAGTCTATAAGAAGCAAACTGGTGGTCGCGGAAAGTTTGCGGATATAGTATTCATGCTAGAGCCGGTAGAAAATATTGAAGGTGAAGAGAACAAAGCAGGACTTGAGTTTATTGATAAGATCAAGGGAGGCAACATCCCTAAAGAGTTCATCCCTGCCATTAAAAAAGGATTCACGGCGGCAATGGACAATGGAGTGCTTGCAGGATATCCTATGGATAGCATGAAGGTAACGCTCCTCGACGGATCGTTCCACGATGTTGATTCTGATGCCCTGTCATTCGAGATTTGTGCCAAGACGGCTTATAGAGCTGCAGTACCTAAAGCTCAACCGGTACTTCTTGAGCCAATTATGAAACTAGAAGTCAATACACCTGAAGAGAACATGGGCGACGTGGTAGGTGACCTCAATAAGAGGAGAGGCCAAATGCAAGGCATGGACTCTAAAGGAGGGAAGTCTATCGTTAAGGCTGCTGTTCCTCTGGGACGGATGTTCGGTTATGTTACAGCGCTTAGAACAATAACTTCTGGCAGGGCATCTTCAACAATGGAATTCTCACACTACGCCGAGGTTCCCAGGAATATTGCTGATGAGATTATTGCGAAAACCACTGGTAAGACTGAAAAAGTATAAATAAAGGACAATAAGCAAAAGCATGAATCACAAAATCAGGATCAAATTAAAATCTTATGATTACAACTTGGTTGACAGGTCAGCTGAGAAAATTGTAAAGACGGTAAAGTCAACCGGTGCCATTATTTCTGGGCCAATACCTCTGCCTACCAACAAGAAAATCTTTACTGTTTTAAGTTCGCCACATGTTAATAAGAAGGCGAGAGATCAATATCAAGTTAGCTCATATAAAAGGCTAATGGATATCTATAGTTCCACACCTAAAACTGTTGATGCTTTAATGAAGCTTGAACTGCCAAGTGGGGTCGATGTAGAAATCAAAGTATAATAAAGGACTCATGTCAGGAATTATAGGGAAAAAGATAGGAATGACCAGCACCTTTAATGACAAGGGCAACAACGTTGCATGCACTGTTATTGAAGCAGGTCCCTGTGTTGTAACTCAGGTGAAAACCAAAGAAGTGGATGGCTACGATGCTCTTCAGGTCGGTTTTGACGAAGCAAAAGAGAAGAACACTTCTGCTGGGATGAAAGGCCATTTTACAAAGGCTGGGACAACGCCAAAAAAGAAATTGGCTGAGTTTAACATTCCAAAACAAAGAGGTGAAGAAGGAAGCGAGGCGTTAAAAGCGGGAAGCATCATCAACGTTGAGATGTTCACAGAAGGTGAATGGGTAGATGTTGTTGGCACTTCCAAGGGAAAAGGATTTCAAGGCGTTGTTAAGCGTCACGGATTTCACGGAGTAGGTGGAGCAACGCACGGTCAAAAAGACAGGCAAAGACATCCAGGTTCCATTGGCGCTGCCTCTTACCCGGCACGTGTTTTTAAGGGAATGCGAATGGGCGGACAGATGGGAAATGAACGCATTAAAGCCATCAACCTGAAGGTTATCAAAGTATTGCCAGAGCAAAACCTCTTAGTGGTTAAAGGATCTATTCCCGGAGCTAAGGGTTCATATGTATATATACAAAGATAATTGCGAGTATAATGGAATTACCAGTAGTAACCATAGCAGGCAAAAAGACCAGCAAGAAAGCCAAGTTGAAGGATGACGTTTTTGGCATTGAGCCGAATGATCACGCGGTTTATTTGGATGTAAAGCAGTATCTCGCCCATCAAAGGCAAGGGACAAGCAAAGCCAAAGAACGTAGCGAGATCACCGGATCCAGAAGGAAGATACGAAGACAAAAGGGAACCGGAAGCGCCAGGGTTGGTGACATCAAAAATCCAATCTTTAGAGGAGGTGGACGTGCATTTGGACCTCGTCCGCAAGATCATGGCTTCAAACTCAACAGAAAGCTTAAACAGGTTGCCAGAAAGTCGGCGCTGTCTTACAAGGTTAAGGATAAATGTCTGACTATTATTGAAGACTTTAAATTTGACGTGCCTAAGACCAAAGAGTACGCTAATCTCCTTGCGAACCTGGATATGGCTGGCAGTCGATCACTGCTGATTATTGCTGAAAACGACACAAACATCACTCTAGCGGCTCGCAATATCCCGAAAGCTACAGTAATCAGCGCAGCCCATCTCAATACCTACCAAATCTTAAGTGCTAAGACTTTGGTGGTGTGTGAAAGCGCCGTAACGGAAATAGAAAAATCTTTCGCCAAATAGTCATGACTATTCTAAAAAATCCAATTGTTACAGAGAAGATGACCGCTGAAAGCGACAGCTTCAATCGCTATGGTTTCGTGGTTGACAGAAAGGCCAACAAAATTGATATCGCAAAGGTGATAGAAGAGATGTATGGTGTTACGGTTGATAAAGTAAGGACCATGAACTATACGGGGAAGCCCCGGTCAAGGAACACAAAGGCAGGCGCTATTTCTGGACGAACAAAATCATATAAGAAAGCAATTGTAACCCTCGCTGAAGGGGATACAATCGACTTTTATAGCAACGTATAATTAAGCAAAGATGGGTGTTAGAAAACTAAAACCAGTTACACCAGGACAGAGATTTAAAGTCCTTTCTGCGTTTGAAACCATTACTGCCTCAAAGCCTGAGAAGAGCTTGGTTGCAGGTAAGCGACGACACGGTGGAAGGAATGATACTGGCAAGATGACTGTAAGAAATGTGGGCGGTGGGCACAAGAAACTATATCGTGTAATTGACTTTAAAAGAGACAAAGACGGTGTACCAGGCAAAGTGAAAGCTATCGAATACGATCCAAATAGAACTGCTCGCATTGCTTTAGTGTACTATGCAGATGGAGAGAAGCGATACATCATTGCACCAAATGGGATTAAAGTGGATCAAACGGTTGAATCAGGAGAGAAGGCGACACCTGAAGTGGGAAATGCACTGTTCCTAAAAGACGTGCCTTTTGGTACCATTATCCATAACATCGAACTTCGACCTGGACAGGGCGGCGTACTCGCGAGAGGAGCCGGTGGATACGCACAGCTCACAGCGAAAGAAGGGAAATACGTAAATGTAAAGCTGCCTTCTGGAGAAACTCGTATGATTCTCGGTACTTGCAAAGCAACAATTGGTGTAGTGTCTAATGGTGATCATCAATTGCAAACCATCGGCAAGGCTGGAGGAAACCGATGGAGGGGAAAAAGACCCAGAACCAGGGGTGTAGCCATGAATCCTGTAGATCACCCAATGGGTGGTGGTGAAGGTAAGGCTTCCGGCGGTCATCCAAGATCTAGAACTGGACTACCTGCTAAAGGGTTTAAGACCCGCTCTAAAAAGAAGAGCTCCAACAGGTACATTGTAGAAAAACGAAAGAAATAAACCTGCCTGCCGGCAGGCAGGCTGACAAATTATAATACTATGCCACGTTCGCTTAAAAAGGGGCCATTTATAGATTACAAACTTGAAAAGAAAGTGATTGAACAACAGCAATCTGGAAAGAAAGCGGTTATTAAAACCTGGTCAAGGGCTTCCATGATATCGCCGGAATTCGTTGGGCTTACTATCGCTGTTCACAATGGCAACAAATTTATTCCAGTTTATGTGACTGAAAACATGGTGGGACACAAACTAGGAGAATTTGCTCCAACCAGGCAGTATAGAGGGCACTCTGGGCATAGAAAATCATAACAAAGTATCTTAAAAGGACAATAAAGTGGGTTCAAGAAAGGAAAAAACAGCAATTAAGCGCAAGGAAGAGAGAAAGACAACTTATCTAGCCAAGCTAAATAACTGTCCTACATCACCTCGCAAGATGCGACTTGTCGCTGACATGGTCCGAGGCCAGGAGGTAACTCAGGCTTTGAACATACTAAAGTTCAGCCCCAAGGAAGCGTCTGGCAGGGTTGAGAAACTTCTCATGTCTGCAATTGCTAACTGGAGAACTAAGAATGAAGGTGTTCGGCTCGAAGATGGAAATCTTTATATAAAGAGCATTTATGTGGATAGCGCACGTCAGCTAAAGAGAATAAGGCCTGCTCCGCAAGGAAGGGCGCACAGAATAAGAAAGAGATCTAATCACGTAACCTTAATAGTCGACGCTATGGTTACAACTGAAACAGCTTAAACTAAATGGGCCAAAAAACAAATCCTATAGGTAACAGACTGGGTATCATCAACGGATGGGACTCTAACTGGTACAGTGAAAAAGATTGCGCAGCTAAATTGCTAGAGGACGATAAGATCCGCAAGTATTTAGGGGCCAGATTGGAGAAAGCCAGTGTTTCGAAAATTATCATCGAAAGAACCCTCAAGCTAATTACCGTTACTATCAATACAGCGCGACCAGGCATCATCATTGGCAAGGGAGGACAGGAAGTTGATAAACTTAAGGAGGAATTAAAAAAGATCACCAAGAAAGAGGTGCAGATAAACATCTTTGAGATCAAGCGGCCCGAGTTAGATGCGAAATTGGTTGCTGACAGTGTTGCGAAGCAAATAGAAGGTCGTATTTCTTTCAGAAGAGCAACGAAAATGTCCATTGCCTCAACCATGAGGATGGGTGCTCAGGGAATTAAGATCATGATTTCGGGGCGCCTGAATGGTGCCGAGATGGCGAGAACAGAACAGTATAAAGACGGCAGGATTCCACTTCATACATTTAGGGCAGATATTGACTATGCATTATCAGAAGCTCAGATGTCTTATGGGAAAATTGGCGTGAAAGTGTGGATATGTAAAGGAGAAGTATATGGAAAGAGGGATCTCTCTCCAAACATTGGCATGCAAAAGAACAAAGCAGCTCCCAAGGGTAGGAAAATACCTTCGCCAAGATTCAACCAGAACAGATAAAAGAGATTCATTAATGCCTGGGTTTCAGGTGTATTTATTATAGAGATGTTACAACCAAAAAGAACAAAATTCCGCAAGATGCAGAAAGGGCGGATGAAGGGCAACTCCCAGAGAGGGCACCAGTTGGCTTTTGGCTCCTTTGGCATTAAGGCGCTGGAAGAGTGTTGGTTGACCAGTCGTCAGATTGAAGCTGCTCGTATCGCTGTAACGCGTTACATGAAAAGGGAAGGTCAGTTGTGGATACGTGTATTCCCTGACAAGCCCGTTACCAAGAAACCAGCTGAAGTAAGGATGGGGAAAGGCAAGGGGGCTCCAGAATACTTTGTGGCAAGAATAAGCCCTGGTAGAATTCTAATTGAATCTGAAGGTGTACCTCTGGACATCGCAAAAGAAGCAATGAGACTAGCCTCCCAGAAACTCCCGATCAAAACCAAATTCATGGTAAGAAGGGATTTTGTTAACAGAGACTAGATTATTAAGAACGAATTATCATGAAAGCAGCTGTAATCAGAGAGATGTCCTCAGTAGAAATACAAGAGATGATTGATAACGAGAAAAACGCATATCAAAAGTTGAAGATGAACCATGTGGTTTCCAGTCTGGAAAACCCCTTGAAATTGAAGTATGCCCGAAAAACAATTGCTCGTTTATCAACTGAATTGACCAAAAGAGCAGGGGAAGATGCAGAGACAACTTCCCAGACAGCTCAGGTAAATGCTAAAAATACTGAGGAAATCGCCCCGAATGAAGAAACAAAGAAAGCAGGGGGTGCTGTAGAGACTGAATAAACTGAAGAGAACCTGCCTGCCTGTCAGGCACTCAAGCTTAACGAACCATGGAAGACAGAAACTTAAGAAAAGTAAGAACAGGACTTGTTGCCAGTAGTGGCATGGACAAGTCAGTATGTGTCAATGTTAGGAGAAAAGTAAAGCACCCTAGATATGGCAAGTTCATTAAGAAGACTACACGGTTGTTAGCTCATGATGAGAATAATGAGTGCGGCGTGGGTGATACGGTTAGGATCATGGAAACGCGACCAATCAGCAAAAGCAAATGCTGGCGAGTAGTTGAAATTGTAGAAAAAGCTAAGTAAGATGATACAACAAGAATCAAGATTAGCTGTAGCTGATAACAGTGGTGCAAAAGAAGTTCTGTGCATCAATGTTCTCGGTGGTACCAAACGCCGCTATGCTAGCGTTGGAGACACCATCGTGGTAACTGTAAAGGACGCAATGCCTGCAGGCAACATCAAAAAAGGGACAGTAACAAAGGCTGTTATCGTAAGAACCAAGAAGGAAGTGCGGCGAAAAGACGGTTCGTATATCCGATTTGACGATAACGCATGTGTGTTGTTAACCCCTGAAGCCGAATTGAGAGGAACAAGGATCTTCGGACCAGTAGCGAGAGAGTTAAGAGAGCGACAGTACATGAAAATAATTTCGTTGGCACCAGAGGTGCTGTAATAAGATATTAAGTATTACAAAATGGGCAAAATAAGCTTCAAAAAAGGAGAGACCGTTGCGGTAATCACTGGGGAAGACAGGGGAAAAACAGGAAGGGTTCTTTCTGTGTTCATTTCTCAAAACCGAGCTATTGTGGAAGGCTTGAACATGGTTTCTAAACACTCCCGGCCTTCTGCTCAAAACCAGCAAGGTGGTATAGTTAAGCAAGAGGCGTCAATTCACATCTCAAATTTGATGTTGGTTGACCCGGCCACGGGAGAGCCGACAAAAGTTGGTAGAAAGATTGACTCCAACGGGAAACTAGCTCGGTATTCCAAGAAAACCGGCGAAATCATTAAGTAAGATGACATACATACCTACATTAAAAACGAAGTACAAAGAGGAGGTGGTCCCTGCTTTGATGGAGAAATTCTCTTATGCTTCTCCTATGCAAGCACCAAAACTCACCAAGATTTGTCTAAATCAAGGGGTGGGAAGAGCAACTGCAGATAAGAAGCTTGTTGATCATGCCCTGGTAGAAATGAGCATAATTGCCGGCCAGAAAGCAGTACCTGCAATCTCCAAGAAGGACATCTCGAACTTCAAGTTGAGAAAAGGTGTTCCAATTGGCGCACGTGTAGTTTTACGTGGAGAAAGAATGTATGAGTTCCTAGAGCGACTAATTGCAGTTGCAATTCCTCGAACAAGAGACTTTAGGGGTATCAGCCTCAAGGGATTTGACAAATTTGGAAACTACTCCATGGGCATTAAAGAGCAGATCGTCTTTCCGGAGATTGACATTGACAAGGTAAAAGAGATAACCGGCATGGATATCACATTTGTAACAACTGCCAATACCAAAGAAGAATCGTTGGCATTGTTAAGCGAACTAGGATTACCATTTAAAAAACAATAAGGATGGCTAAAGAATCAATGAAGGCCCGAGAGGTCAAAAGACAGAAGATGGTTGCGAGGTATGCTGAAAAGAGAGCGGCTTTGAAAAAAGCTGGCGACTACGTAGGGCTACAAAAGCTTCCCAAAAATGCATCTCCTGTAAGACTACACAATAGATGCAGCTTAACTGGCCGGCCGAAAGGATATATCCGTCACTATGGAGTCTCTAGAATCGTGTTCAGGGAAATGGCAGAGCAAGGCCTTATTCCAGGTGTACGAAAAGCCAGCTGGTAAGCCTAGAAAGAACTAATAACAAATAATAAAGATGACCGATCCAATTGCAGATTATTTAACCCGAATGCGAAATGCCTTAATGGCTAAGCATAAGGTTGTGAATATCCCTTCTTCCAAAATTAAGCGGGCAATGACCGAGACCTTATTGGATAAAGGATATATCCTAAACTACAAAGTAGAGGGCAGCAAAGAGTCTAATAGGAGCATAGGGACTCAAGACAACCTGAAGATTGCATTAAAGTACGACGCTGAAACCAAACAACCAGCAATTAAGAAGTTAATTCGCGTGAGTAAACCGGGTTTGCGGAAGTATGCTAACGCAGATTCTCTTCCGCGGGTACTCAATGGATTGGGTGTTGCAATTGTGTCTACTTCTAAGGGAGTTATGACGGATAAAGAAGCAAGAAAAGAGCATATTGGTGGTGAAGTACTTTGCCACATTTATTAAAACGAACAATGTCACGAATAGGAAAATTACCAATTGAATTGCCAGAAGGAGTACAGGTGACTGTGGCCGATACACTGGTAACTGTAAAGGGGCCACTTGGTGAGCTGGTACAGAATGTTGATAAGCGGATTTCTGTGAAGGAGGCTGAAGGATCAATAATTGTTTCCAGATTTACAGATGATATCCAAGACAAAACTTTCCACGGTCTCTATCGTTCACTGATTTTCAATATGGTTGAGGGTGTTTCGAAAGGTTATACTAAAGAGCTTGAGTTGGTTGGGGTAGGTTATAGAGCCTCCAACCAAGGTCAGGTTCTTGAACTTGTCTTGGGTTACTCGCACAACATTATCATGGAGATTCCGGAAGAAATAAAGCTCGAAACAGCAACAAAAAGAGGTACGCCGCCCAGAATAACGCTTAAGTCGCATGACAAACAGCTAATTGGCCAGGTAGCTGCTAAGATCCGGTCGCTTCGCAAGCCAGAACCTTACAAAGGTAAAGGTGTGAAGTTTGTGGATGAGGTATTGAGACGAAAAGCAGGTAAAGCAGTAGCAAAAACGTAAATCATGGCAATAGATAAATCAGCCCGCCGACTGCGGATAAAATCCAGATTCAAGAGTACCCTTATTGGCACAGCCGAAAGGCCGCGACTTTCTGTATTCAGAAGCAACAAACAGATCTATGCGCAGTTGATCAATGATGAAAATGGAAAAACTATTGCTTCGGCCAGCTCTCTAGAAGACAAGAAGGCAAGCGGAAATAAGATTGAACAAGCAAAGCTTGTGGGTAAAGACATTGCTGAAAAAGCAAAAAAGGCCAATATTTCAACCGTCATTTTTGACAGAAGCGGTTACCTGTATCACGGCAGGGTCAAATCTTTAGCAGAATCAGCCAGGGAGAACGGTTTAACTATTTAAAACTATGATTAATAAGAATATCAGGCGAATTAAAGCCAGCGAAATTGAACTTAAGGACAGGCTGGTTGCAATCAACAGAGTTACCAAAGTAACCAAAGGTGGTAGAACATTTGGTTTCTCAGCTATCGTTATTGTAGGTGACGAGAACGGAATTGTTGGACACGGACTGGGAAAGTCGAAAGAAGTCGCTGCTGCAATTGAGAAAGGCATTGATGATGCAAAGAAGAATTTGTTGAGAGTTCCCATTCACAAAGGAACAATTCCTCACATGCAAGAAGGAAAGTATAGGGGAGCAAAGGTCCTTATTCGACCTGCAGCAACCGGAACGGGAGTAATCGCCGGTGGTGCCATGAGAGCTGTACTCGAGAGCGTCGGTGTGACTGATGTATTGGCCAAGTCCAAAGGATCATCAAATCCACATAACGTAGTAAAAGCAACAATGGATGCCTTGGTTCAGCTTAGAGATGCTAATGCAATCTCTAAAATAAGAGGAATATCATTGGAGAAAGTATATAACGGATAAAGCCGTTGAGCATAACACATTAAGAAGATGGCAAAAATTAAAGTAAAACAGATCAAGAGTAAAATCAACAGCACTAAGCGCCAGAAAAGAACGCTTGAGGCTCTGGGGATCAAAAAAATGCATCAGGTAGTTGAGCATGAAGGAACCCCACAGATACTTGGAATGGTCAACAAAGTTAGCCATCTGGTTGCTGTCGAAGGAGCATAATACGATATAACAAGACAATGGATTTAAGCAATTTAAAACCGGCCAAAGGATCAATTAAGAAAAACCAAAGACTTGGAAGAGGCCAGGGTTCCACTAAAGGCGGTACTGCTGGGAGAGGACATAAAGGCCAGCAGTCTCGCTCTGGATATTCTCGGAAGTCTGGCTTTGAAGGCGGACAGCAGCCTCTTCAAACCAGGGTGCCAAAGTTTGGCTTCAAGAACATAAATAGAATAGCCTATAAAGGTATCAATCTTGATACGCTGCAGGCTCTTGCTGAGAATAAGAAAGTCAAGAAGGTTGACAAGGAAGTGCTGCACGAAAACGGCCTGGTTTCTAAGAACGATTTAGTAAAGATCCTCGGAAGAGGTGAGCTAAAGGCGAAATTGGAAATTACTGCCAACGCGTTTTCCGAAACGGCGAAAAAAGCCATTGAAAGTGCAGGAGGAACCGCCATAGAGCTTCCAGGTAGAAGAGGAAAAAAGGTAAATAAGCCGCGTAAAAAGACTAAGCCCAGAGTAGCAGCTCCGACAGCTAATGAAGCGGCAGGGGAAAAAGGTGAAGAAAAGGAGGAAAGCAAGGAAGAGGAAAGCCAGGAACGGGAACCAGAGGCAGAAAAAAAGGCGGGAGGGGCTAAAAATGAATCAACAGACGATAAGGCAAAGGATGAAACTCCAGTTGAAGAAAAAGAAAAAGAAAAAGAAAAAGTAGCTGGAGAGGAGAAAGCGTAAAGAATTTGATTGAAATCTGATGAAGGGATTTTTTGAAACATTGAGGAACATTTATAAGATCGAAGATCTGAGGAACCGGATTTTGGCCACCTTGGGCTTGATTCTTATTTATCGTTTGGGCTCATATGTTGTGTTGCCAGGGGTTGACCCGGTAATACTGGAAGATTTAAACAGGAACTCATCTGGTGGCGGATTGGCTGGCCTACTGAACATGTTCGCGGGTGGAGCCTTTTCGAGGGCATCCATATTCGCTCTTGGAATCATGCCTTATATCTCTGCATCCATTGTGATTCAGTTGTTAGGTGTTGCCATTCCCTATTTCCAGCGAATGCAGAAGGAAGGTGAGAGCGGTAGAAGGAAAATCAACCAGATCACTAGACTGCTTACTGTAGTAATAACGTTTGGACAGGCTCCTGGTTATATAGCAACGCAAGTGCCTGATGCAGCCATCATTGGGGGCCCCAGCTTCTTCTTTACCATATCATCGGTTATCATCCTTACCACAGGTACATTGTTCGTAATGTGGTTAGGCGAGAAAATAACGGATAAGGGAATCGGTAACGGCATATCACTGTTGATCATGATCGGTATTATTTCCAGTCTGCCCTTCGCATTTGCAGCTGAGTTCGCCAAGAGGCTGGAAGAGCAGGGTGGTGGAATGGTAATGTTCCTTGTGGAGATGGTCTTCCTTCTATTAGTGATCGTCGTTACAATATTACTTGTTCAGGGTACCAGGCGTGTGCCAGTCCAATTTGCCAAGCGAGTAGTAGGAAACAAGCAATATGGTGGTGTGCGCCAGTATATCCCCCTTAAAGTAAATGCGGCAGGTGTAATGCCTATCATCTTTGCGCAAGCCATTATGTTCGTGCCTATGACATTCGCAAGTTTTTCAGACTCAAATGCACTACAAGGAGTCATGGCAGCGCTCACAGATTTTCAGGGATTCTGGTATAACGCCATCTTTTTCATCATGATTATTCTATTTACATACTTCTATACAGCCATTACGGTCAATCCAAGTAATATGGCGGAAGAGATGAAGAGGAATGGTGGTTTCATACCAGGGGTTAAGCCTGGTAGACAAACTGCGGAATTCCTCGATACAATCATGTCGAGAATCACGCTGCCCGGATCAATGTTCCTGGGAATGGTTGCGATATTACCGGCTTTTGCAATGTTAGGTGGTGTCAATAGTCAGTTCGCTCAGTTTTATGGAGGAACATCCCTCCTCATTATGGTGGGTGTTGTGCTAGACACACTACAACAAGTGGAAAGTCACCTATTGATGCGTCACTACGATGGATTGATGAAATCTGGAAGAATTAAAGGCCGGTCATCTCTAAATATGGCAACTCAATAATAGACTCACAATGATCTACTATAAGACATACGATGAAATTGAGCTGCTCAGAAAGAGCAATATGCTGGTTGCCAAAACGCATGGTGAGATAGCAAAAATTATGAAGGCAGGCATTACAACTAAGGAGATAGATAAGATGGCAGAGGAGTTTATTCTAGACAATGGTGGAAAACCTGGTTTTAAAGGCTACAATGGCTACCCGTCGACACTTTGCATCTCAGTTAATGAGGAAGTAGTACACGGAATGCCTGGAGACAGGGTTTTAGGCGAAGGCGATCTCGTTTCCGTTGATTGTGGCGTGTTGATGAATGGATTTTATGGTGATTCTGCATATACGTACCCAATAGGCGATATGTCCACTGAAGCACTTGAGCTCATGAAGATTACCAAAGAATGCCTTTACAAGGGGATCGGGGTTGCACTTATTGGAAACAGGATTGGAGATATTGGATATGCAGTACAAAAACACGCTGAAACTAATGGGTTTTCTGTTGTACGTGATCTGGTAGGGCACGGAGTGGGCAGGAATCTACATGAAAAGCCAGAAGTTCCTAACTATGGAAAGCAAGGCACTGGAGCAAAACTAAAAGAGGGAATGGTGATAGCCATTGAACCAATGATAAACGCAGGTGTATTCACTGTTCAGGGCTTAGCTGATGGTTGGACAATTACAACTACCGATAGTTCGCTTTCCGCCCATTATGAGCATACGGTGGCAATAACACCAAACGGAGCTGATATTTTGTCTTCATTCGATTTTTGCGAAGAGGAGCTAAAAAAAAATGAACGGGAATTAGTGCATTAAGAGAGATGGCTAAACAACAATCCATAGTCCAGGACGGAACGATAACAGAAGCATTATCAAATGCTATGTTTCGCGTTGAGTTGGAAAATGGTCACATTATTACGGCACATATCTCAGGTAAAATGAGGATGTACTATATTAAGATATTACCTGGGGATAAAGTGAGGCTGGAAATGTCTCCTTATGATTTAACGAAAGGAAGAATAATCTACCGGTATCGCCCTGGCGAAACTGCTGAAGATCTGGACCGTAAGAGAGATAGGTCCTAAAGTATTAATGTTATGAAAACAAGAGCATCAATAAAAAAGAGAAGCGTCGATTGCAAGATCGTTCGAAGAAAGGGACGATTGTTTGTAATCAACAAGAAGACCCCCCGGTTCAAACAACGGCAAGGATAAGAACAAGCAAATCTGAATATATAATTACCCAATAAGAGATTTATGGCACGAATAGCTGGAATAGACCTACCAAAGGAGAAGAGGGGCGAGATTGGCCTCACCTACATCTTTGGAATCGGTAAACGCACCGCAACAAATATTCTAAAAGAGGCGAAAATCGACTTGAATATCAAAGTGAAGGATTGGAACGACGATCAACAAGCTGCGATCAGAAAGATCATCACTGATAAGGTAAAGATTGAAGGTGAGCTTCGATCGGAAGTACAGGTGAATATCAAACGGTTGCAAGATATCGGATGTTACAGGGGAATCCGTCATAGAATTGGCCTACCCTTAAGGGGCCAGAAGACCAAGAACAACGCACGCACGCGAAAAGGCAGGAAGAAGACCATAGCGAACAAGAAAAAAATAATGAAAGGCTAATACCTGAAAAACAATGGCAAGACCAAGTTCAAAAAAGAAAACAGTAAAAGTAGAAGCATTTGGGCAAGCGCATATTCACGCTTCGTTCAACAACATCATAATTTCATTGACCAACAATCAAGGTCAGGTTATTTCATGGTCTTCTGCTGGCAAAAAGGGCTTCAGGGGTTCCAAAAAGAACACTCCCTATGCTGCAGCACAAGCTGCAACTGATTGCGCTCAAACCGCATATGATCTGGGTTTGAGGAAAGTGAAGGTATATGTCAAGGGGCCTGGTGGCGGTCGAGAGTCTGCTATCAGAACTATTCACAATGCAGGTATAGTTGTAACTGAAATTGTTGATGTTACACCAATGCCACATAACGGCTGTAGGCCTCCAAAGAGAAGGAGGGTCTAAGTAAAATATATAACAGTAGAAGAAAGATAATTACAAGACATGGCAAAGTACATAGGTCCAAAATCAAAAATTGCAAGAAAATTCGGAGAGCCGATCTACGGAGCTGATAAATTTCTTGAGAAGAAGTCTTATCCACCGGGACATCACGGGAACAACAGGAGAAGGGGCAAGAAGTCTGAATACGCTATTCAACTTATGGAGAAGCAAAAAGCAAAGTATACCTACGGTATTCTTGAGCGTCAGTTCGCTAATCTGTTCGATAAAGCTTCAAGGAAAAGAGGCATTACAGGTGTGTTGCTGCTCCAATTGTGTGAATCTCGATTAGACAATACCGTGTTTAGAATGGGCCTATCCCCTACCCGGGCTGGCGCTCGGCAATTGGTAGGACACAAACACATTACGGTGAATGGCAAAGTCTGCAATATCTCATCTTACCAACTGAAGGCAGGTGACCGTATTGCAGTTAGGGAGAAGTCTAAATCTAACGAGTCAATTAACGCTTCGTTAGCAGAAAACCCAAGCGTTTACTCATGGTTAGAATGGGATCAGACCAGCTTATCGGGAGTGTTTCTAAATGTACCTGAGAGAGACGAAATTCCTGAGCCGATCAAGGAGCAATTAATTGTGGAATTATACTCTAAATAATATTGATAGCCGTGTATGCGTCAATGAAAACAATACATTAATAAACTTAACACTTATACAAAATGGCAATTTTAGCTTTTCAAAAACCAGACAAAGTAATAATGTTGGATTCGTCCGAAACTGTTGGAACATTTGAGTTTCGGCCTCTGGAACCTGGTTATGGTATTACAATAGGAAATGCATTGAGAAGGATTCTCCTGGCATCGTTAGAGGGCTTTGCGATTACTTCTGTGAAACTTGAAGGTATTGATCATGAATTCTCTACTATCAAAGGCGTTGTTCAAGACGTTACAGAAATCGTCTTGAACTTGAAGCAAGTGCGCTTCAAGCAGCAAATTGAAGATACTGACAATGAAAAGGTAACTGTTTCAGTATCCGGCCAGGAAGAATTCAAAGCTGGTGATCTAGGCAAGTTTATCTCCGGATTCCAGATACTGAACCCAGAATTGGTTATCTGCAACATGGAAAAGTCTGTAAAGCTAAACATGGAAATATCCATTGATAAGGGAAGAGGATATGTTCCAGCCGAAGATAATAAGCCGCTTAACGGAAACCTGGGACTGATTCCAATTGACTCAATCTACACACCTATCAAGAATGTGAAGTATTCTGTAGAGAACTACAGGGTAGAGCAAAAGACTGACTATGAGAAGTTGATCTTTGAAATTAGCACTGATGGATCAATTCAGCCAAAAGATGCATTGACTGAAGCAGCTAAGATTCTAATCCACCACTTCATGCTATTCTCTGACGAAAGAATCACCCTGGACGTGGAAGAAAAGTCGGTTACTGAGGAATTTGATGAATCATCACTTCATATGCGACAGCTGTTGATGACCAAATTAGCTGACCTGGATCTTTCTGTAAGGGCGTTGAATTGCTTAAAGGCTGCTGTGATAGACACATTGGGGGACCTTGTTTCGTTTGATAAGAATGATTTATTGAAGTTCAGAAACTTTGGCAAGAAGTCGCTTTCTGAATTGGAAGATCTTGTTGATGCCAAAGGATTGTCTTTTGGTATGGATATCTCAAAGTACAAGATAGAGCGATAAGAGAGAAGAAGAATAACAATTATTACAAGCATACCCATGAGACACGGGAAGAAATTCAATCACCTTAGCAGAAAAGCGCCTCACAGGAAGGCGATGTTGGCCAATATGGCATCTTCACTCCTTAAGCATAAGCGAATCAACACTACTGTTGCTAAAGCTAAGGCTTTGAGGACTTTTATTGAGCCATTGCTGACAAGGGCTAAAGATGATACCACACATTCGAGAAGAATGGTGTTCAGATACCTCAGAGACAAATATGCGGTAACTGAGCTTTTTAGAGACGTGGCACCTAAGATTGCGGATCGTCCTGGCGGGTATACACGTATTCTCAAAACTGGTAACCGACTTGGGGATAACGCCGAGATGTGTCTTATCGAATTGGTAGACTTTAACGAGGCAATGCTAGCTGAGCCAAAAGCTGCTGGTACCGCTGAGAAGAAGCCTAGAACACGTCGAGGAAGAAGCAAAAAAAGAAGCGGAGCTACTGATCCGGCTAAAACCGGCCTGTCCGCCGAAGCGCCAGCGAAGGAGGACGCGAAAGCAGAAGACAAGCCATCTGTAGAAGATGCCGAGATCATTGAGGAGGTAGAAGAGGTGAAACAAGACAAGCCTGCAGAGGAATCAGCTGAGGCGGCAACAAAGGTGGAGGCTACGGAAGAAAATTCAACTGATACCCCAGAAGAAGCAGATGTGTCCTCTGAAGCCGCTACGAAAGAGGAAGAGCCAGATGCTGAGGAAACGACTACCGAAGAAGAGCCTGAAGAAGAGGCCAGCAAGGAAGCTGTCGAAGAGGAAGCTGTCGAAGAGGAAACTGTCGAAGAGGAAGCTGTCGAAGAGGAAACTGTCGAAGAGGAAACTGTCGAAGAGGAAACTAAAGAGGGAGAAGCTGTCGAAGAGGAAACTAAAGAGGGAGAAGCTGTCGAAGAGGAAACTAAAGAGGGAGAAGCTACAGAAGAAGAGTCAACCGGGGAAGAAGAAAAGAAGGACTAAAGGCTATTATATTTCTCTGATAATATTGAAACCCCTTTCCCTAAACGGAGCGGGGTTTTTTATACTCTTGCCATCACGTTAATCAAGCTTGTGAAACGACAAAGCAACCTTGCAAGCAAGTATTAAGCATCTCTTCATCCTCAGCCTGGCTCTAACCGACGGATGCAACAAGGGGTCATCTCTACACTATTTTAATCAGCACCAGTGTGAGTCCCAGGCAGATTCCTTGTTTGATGATTATTGTTGACAAAAATTGCCTTGCATTTAAATGTATGCCGTACTTTTGTACGATCCTTTTGAGGTTTTTGGCGTTACCAGGATCGACTAAATAACGGCTTAAGTACCAGCAGATTTACAGAAACAGTCGAGACGACAAATGAACAAGTACGAGCAAGGCCAACCGGCAATATTATTACTCGCGGATGGCTCAGTTTTTAGAGGAAAGGCAGCGGGCAAGATAGGGACAGCGACCGGAGAACTCTGCTTTAATACAGGAATGACAGGATACCAGGAGATCTTCACCGACCCCTCCTACTACGGCCAAATCCTGGTAACAGCAACTTCGCATATTGGAAATTACGGGGTGCACCCCAAAGAAATTGAATCGGAGTCAATGATGATAGCAGGACTCGTATGTAAGAAGTTTTCTAAACCCTTCTCCCGTGCATCTGCAAACGCATCTATTCAAGATTACTTCGAAAGCCACAACCTCATTGGCATTTCAGATGTAGACACCAGGGCTATCGTCAGGAAAATTCGGGATAAAGGTGCAATGAATGCAGTAATATCCTCTGATGAAACCAATATGGACACGCTACAAAAGGTTCTCGAAAAAGTCCCTTCCATGAACGGGCTCGAGCTTTCATCAAAAGTGACCGCGAAGAAGGTATGTTTTCTTGGTGATGAAAATGCCAGCTTAAAAGTAGCGGTACTCGATCTGGGCGTCAAGAAGAATATCCTGCGTTGTTTAATTGAGAGAGATTGCTACCTCAAAGTATTCCCGATGAATGCAACATTCGAAGAAATCTCCTCCTGGAATCCAGATGGCATTATGCTATCGAATGGACCGGGTGACCCTTCAGCAATGCCAAATGTTGTGCAAACAGCAAAGGATATTATTGCATCTGATATTCCCACGTTTGGAATCTGTTTAGGACATCAAATTATCGCCCTGGCAGCTGACCTGACAACAGAGAAGATGCACAATGGGCATCGCGGCGTAAACCATCCCGTGAAAAATCTCTTAACGGGTAACTGCGAGGTAACCTCACAAAACCATGGCTTCGTAGTCACCTTTGATGAAGCCGAGAAAAACAACAACATTGAAATAACCCACATTCACCTGAACGACAATACACTGGCGGGCATTAGGTTAAAAAATAAAAATGTATTTTCTGTGCAATTTCATCCCGAAGCCTCCGCCGGGCCTAAAGATTCGAGGTACCTTTTTGATGAGTTTGTCGAAAATATAAGGGTAAATATGCCTGCAGACGAAGCCAATAGGGCCAAAGCTCAAAAGTCATAATAACATGGGGAAGATTGCCAAAATTCACGCCAGGCAAATATTGGACTCGCGTGGAAATCCAAGTATTGAAGTTGACCTAACATCTGATTCGGGCTACACGGGCCGGGCTGCAGTACCGTCAGGAGCATCAACAGGCGCCCATGAAGCTGTAGAGCTTAGGGATGGAGATAAGAGTCAATATCTTGGAAGGGGAGTTCTAAAGGCTGTGGCCAACGTAAATGGTCAATTAAATAGCCAGTTACAGGGCATGGACCTGGGAGACCAGAAAGGCCTGGATCAAAAGATGATTGAACTTGACGGCACAGACAACAAGTCCAATCTGGGAGCCAATGCAATTCTGGGAGTTTCACTGGCGGCTGCCAAGGCGGCGGCGTTGGAGCAACAAGTCTCCCTTTTTCGTCACCTTGGTGGACCTGACGAGGTCACGCTCCCCATGCCCATGATGAACATTCTAAATGGCGGATCACACGCGGACAATGGAATTGACTTCCAGGAATTTATGGTAATGCCAGTTGGTGCATCATCATTTACCGAAGCACTTAGAATGGGTGTCGAGGTCTTTCATGCCCTGAAAGCAGTTCTCCAAAAGGAAAACCTCTCTACCAATGTCGGGGACGAAGGAGGTTTTGCTCCTAATATTAAGTCCAATGAAGACGCAATCCGTTACGTTCTTACGGCTATAGAAAGTGCCGGTTATAAACCTGGTGAAGATCTCTACATCGCCTTAGACCCTGCAGCATCTGAATTCTTTTTGGAAGATGAGAATGTCTATCATCTATTCAAATCAACAGGAGACAAGCTCTCACCTGCCGAGATGGTAGCCTACTGGAAGGATTGGGTTGATAAATACCCAATTATCTCCATTGAAGACGGTATGGCGGAAGACGATTGGGATGGATGGAAACTCATAACTGAGTCACTGGGAGACACTACGCAGCTCGTTGGTGATGACCTGTTCGTAACAAATGTACACCGTCTGCAAAGAGGAATTGATGAAGAAATTGCCAATTCAATATTGATAAAGGTCAACCAAATTGGTACGCTCACAGAAACTCTGAATGCCATTAAATTAGCTAAGGACAATCAATACACATCGGTGATGAGCCATCGTTCCGGAGAGACTGAAGACACGACCATTGCTGATCTCTCGGTGGCGTTTGGAACGGGTCAAATAAAGACTGGTTCGGCCTCGCGAACGGACCGAACAGCCAAGTATAATCAATTGCTGCGAATCGAAGAAGAATTAGGTGCTGACGCTCATTATATTGGCTCGGATTTCAAGTTCGTCTAGCTCTTGCAAATTAATCAGGAGATTAGTAAATTAGCCTCAGGCCTATTCAACCTGCTTTTCACGGATTTTTGAATAAACTCCTGAGAAGTGAATAAAATTATACAATAGCATAGAGATGGATAAGATAAAAGAAAAGTTCGCAGAGAAGGCATTGCCCATGACCGGCGAGATCAAAAACATGCTCAAGTCACATGGTGATACTATTATGGGAGACTATAAGCTATCGCAAATGTATGGTGGCATGAAAGGTATTGTTGGCATGGTAACGGAAACATCAAAGCTGGATCCTGCAGAAGGAATACGATTCAGGGGATATTCCATTCCAGAGCTGAGAGAGCAACTGCCAAAGGCTCCCGGTGGGTTTGAACCTCTACCAGAGGGCATCTTCTATCTAATGCTAATCGGCGAACTGCCTACCGAAGAGGACGTCATTGGGGTAAGCAATAACTGGGCACGAAGGGCAATTGTTCCCAAGCATGTTTTCAATGTTCTGGACGCACTGCCTGTTAAGACGCAGCCAATGACTCAGTTCTCAGCAGCAATTCTTGCACTTGGAACAGAATCGGAGTTTGCTAACAAGTATCACGATCTTGCCAAAAAAGACTATTGGGATTCTACCTATGAAGATGTAATGAATCTAATCGCCCGTTTGCCGCGAATAGCTGCTTATATCTATCGCAGAATGTACCACGACGGCAACCACATAGAACCAGATCCAAAATTGGATTGGGCGGCAAACTTCGCCCATATGCTGGGATTCGATAGCGATGAGTTTAAGCGATTAATGCGATTATATATGACCATTCACTCAGATCACGAAGGTGGCAATGTTTCAGCTCACGCAACACACCTGGTGGGATCGGCTTTAAGTGATGCATACCTGGCGTTCAGCTCAGGAATGAATGGTCTCGCAGGTCCTTTGCACGGCTTGGCCAATCAAGAAGTTGTTCGTTGGATCCTGGAAATGAAACAAGAGCTGGGTGGTGGTAAACCAAACAAAGATCAGATTACAGCTTACGTTGAGAAAACACTTAAGGAAGGTAAGGTGGTACCCGGATATGGCCACGCTGTTTTACGCAAAACCGATCCCCGCTATACCGCGCAATTGGAGTTTGCCAAGCGCTATATTGAACAAGACGATCTTATTGATACAGTTCATATGATCTATGAAGTGGTTCCTGATATATTGAAAGCTACTGGGAAAGTGAAAAACCCCTGGCCCAATGTAGACGCACATTCCGGAGCATTGCTGGTACACTATGGAATGACGGAATACGACTTTTACACGGTACTATTTGGTGTTTCAAGAGCCCTGGGCGTATTGGCGCAATTGATCTGGGACCGTGCATTGGGTCTTCCGATCGAGCGTCCAAGTTCTACAACTACCGAGCTCCTTAAAAAGGAACTGAACATCAACTAAGCAGCAACAATTAGCATATGGCTACTTTCGAAATTAAGGGCGGTTGCCAGTTAAAGGGTGATTTGCATCCACAAGGAGCCAAGAACGAGGCGCTACAGGTGCTTTGTTGTGTTCTTCTTACTCCAGAAAAGGTGATCATCAACAACATACCCCGAATTAGGGATGTGTTGTTTTTAATCGATTTACTTGATCAGCTTGGAGTAAGCGTAGAGCAGCTGGAAGACAACAAATACAGCTTTGAAGCTGCTGAAATAGATTTTGAATATATAAAATCTGACCAGTTCAAGGAACATGGAGGCCGATTTCGGGGCTCAATCATGATCGTTGGCCCGATGTTGGCAAGATTTGGAAAAGGCTTTATCCCTGCCCCAGGTGGAGATAAAATCGGAAGAAGAAGACTAGACACCCATTTTACAGGATTCCAAAATCTTGGAGCAACGTTTACCTACGACCAGAAAGAGAATTTTTACAAGGTAGAGGCCGATAAGTTACAAGGAGCTTCCATGTTGCTTGATGAGGCATCAGTGACAGGAACAGCCAATATCCTTATGGCTGCCGTACTGGCAAAAGGCAAAACCAGCATTTACAATGCAGCTTGTGAACCCTACATCCAACAGCTGAGTAAAATGCTCAATTCCATGGGTGCCAACATATCCGGAATTGGCTCTAACCTCTTGATTGTTGAAGGTGTTGATAGCTTGGGAGGTTGTGAGCACAGAATTTTACCAGACATGATTGAAATTGGCAGTTTTATCGGCATGGCGGCCATGACTCAATCGGAAATCACCATCAAGAATGTGTCGTATGATGACCTGGGGGTTATTCCAGATGTTTTCGGGAAACTGGGGATTGTGCAGGAACGTCGTGGTGACGACATTCACATTCCACAGCAAGATTCATACACAGTTGAAACCTATATCGATGGATCCATATTAACGATCGCTGACGCTATCTGGCCCGGCTTCACTCCTGATTTGTTGAGTATTGGCTTGGTAATTGCAACCCAGGCGAAAGGAAGCGTGCTGTTTCATCAAAAGATGTTTGAAAGCCGCCTCTTCTTTGTAGACAAATTAATTGATATGGGTGCCCAAATCATACTTTGTGACCCTCACCGTGCAACAGTTATAGGATTGAATCGTGCTGTAAAACTCAGGGCAATTGAAATGACGTCTCCGGATATTCGAGCCGGTGTCTCATTGCTCATCGCTGCCATGTCAGCAGAGGGGACCAGCGTGATACACAATATTGAGCAAATTGATAGAGGCTACCAAGACATCGATACACGGCTGAATGCACTGGGGGCTGAAATCAAAAGGATACAATAATATTTTATAACTTTGTATTAACCCAACCAGATATAAAATGGAAAAAGCAAGCATAATATTATCGATTGGATTGGTGCTTATGTTGTCTGTCTATGGCTTCAAACTACACGACGAAAAGGCAGCCGACGAGCCAACCATTGGAATAGCAGTCGGCAACCAGGCCCCCGAGCTTAATTTTAAAAATCCCGATGGAGAGGAAATTGCCCTGTCATCGCTAAGGGGAAAGATTGTACTCATTGATTTTTGGGCATCCTGGTGCGGACCATGCAGAAAGGATAATCCAAACATTGTAAGGGTTTATCACAAGTACAAGGATGTGAAATTTAAAAATGCCAAGGGGTTTACTATCTACTCAGTGTCATTGGATAGAGCCATGCCGAATTGGAAGAATGCCATTGTCAAAGATAAGCTAGAGTGGCCATGTCATGTGAGTGATTTGAAATCATGGGCTTCAGCAGCAGGAAAAGCGTACCGGGTCAACTCTATTCCCGCTAGCTGGCTAATTGATGCCAACGGCATCATTGTAGCAAGAAATTTAAGAGGGGCCGCGCTAGACCAGGCATTAGAGCAGCTTGTAAAAAAACCCAAACAGAAATCAGGTAAGGCCAAGTCGAGCAAGGCGGTGAATGAAATCGAGCTTCATATGACCAAGTAGCAAATATTTACAAACTACCCTGAAGGTGAGGACTAAACCTCTCCTTTTTTCTTCAAAATGCTGGATAATATGACAATGTGTCCAGATCATTCCAATTGGCAGATAATTTGACTAAGGCTTTAATCTGGGCAATTCGGGCATGTGGAAACTTTATTTAATGAAAATCGGATAAAATGGCGGATAAAAAAGAGGATTTGGTAAAGGAAGAGCCTTTGCCAGATGATGAAGACACGAAGAAAGAGAAATCTGAAGAGGAGGGGTCTGAAGAGGAGGAATCAGCTTCGGAACAAGAGAAAACCCCTGAGGAGCAGATTACTGAACTCAATGATCGGTTTTTGAGGCTTTATTCAGAGTTCGATAATTACAAGAGAAGAACGGCTAAGGAGCGGCTCGAACTGTTCAAAACTGCAGCTGAAGACATCATCGTGTCCCTGTTGCCTGTTTTGGATGACTTTGACAGGGCAATGAAGGCAGCGGAGGACTCAAAGGACAATAAAGACGTAAAGGAGGGTATGGAGCTTATCAAAAACAAGTTAATGAAAACATTGGCGCAACAGGGACTTGAACCCATGAATTCCATGGGCACACCATTTGACACCGACAATCACGAGGCAATCACCAAGATTCCCGCCCCAAAAAAGAAGCTAAAAGGCAAAGTGGTAGATGTAATTGAAAAGGGCTTCTTCCTAAACGGAAAAGTAATCCGTCACGCAAAAGTAGTTGTGGGAAGCTAAACAGATTGCTGGGAAGGACGAAGACAATGGCTAAAAGAGATTTTTACGAAATATTGGGAGTCGCCAAGGGTGCCGGTAAAGCTGAAATTAAAAAAGCTTACCGGAAGCTGGCCCTTAAGTACCACCCCGACAAAAATCCCGACGACGCAAGTGCGGAAGATCATTTCAAGGAAGCTGCTGAGGCTTATGAGATCTTGAGCAATCCAGAAAAGAAAGGTCGCTACGATCAGTTCGGCCATGCGGGATTAGGTGGCGCGGCTGGTGGCGGTGGCTTTGGTGGCGGAATGAGTATGGAGGATATCTTCAGTCAATTCGGCGACATCTTTGGCAGTGGTGGTGGCAGCCCCTTTGATAGCTTCTTTGGTGGCGGCCAAAGTGGCAGAAGAAGAGTTAACAAAGGGTCCAACCTTCGCATTAAAGTTAAACTTACACTCGAAGAAATTGCTGAGGGTGCCGAGAAGAAAGTAAAGGTGCAAAAGTACCTGTCCTGTGACGATTGTAACGGAACCGGGGCGGAAGATGGAGGCGCATATAGCAATTGCAGCCAGTGCAACGGCACTGGACAGGTAACGAGGGTATCCAACACCATCCTAGGCGCCATGCAAACATCGTCCACATGTCCATCATGTGGAGGCGAAGGGCAAATTATTACTGCCAAATGTAAAACATGCATTGGTGATGGCATACTACAAGGAGAGGACACAATCACTTTAAATATTCCCGCCGGAGTTGAAGATGGAATGCAGCTCGCAGTCAGCGGGAAAGGAAATGCTGGAGCGCGAGGAGGAATTTCAGGAGACCTGATTGTATTAATTGAAGAAGTTAAGCATGCCAGCCTGAAGAGGGACGGAAACAACCTCTATTACGACCTATACATTCATTTTGCTGATGCCGCTTTGGGATCAACTGCTGAAGTACCGACGCTAACTGGTAAAGCCAAAATTAAGGTGGAACAGGGCACACAGTCAGGCAAACTACTAAGGCTTCGTGGGAAAGGACTACCTAGTGTCAATGGATATGGAAGCGGTGATCTGTTGGTAAACATCAACGTTTGGACACCGCAAGAGTTGTCCAAGGAAGAGAAGAAAATTCTCGAAGACCTTAGAGATTCTGAGAACTTCAAGCCCAACCCCGCCGGGGATGAGAAGGGATTCTTTGAAAAAATGCATCAATTCTTTAAATAGAATCTTCGTCCAAACAGCATTAGGCTTGGCGTAGTTTACAGCTAATTTTAGGTATATTTGTTATGCATAACTAATACCTTAGGTCATGTTTAATAAGCTTTTCGTGGGTAAATTTGTAGCTCTTGCCTTAATTATCCTCCTATCTACCCTGCCCCAAAACCTCACCGCTCAAAGTACCTGGAGCAAAGTTCACGCAATTTTACAAACCAGCTGCGCAGGTACAACCTGTCACAGTGCTGTGTCGCCCAATCCACTAACACTCGTTGGAACCGAGTCTGATGTGTACAACAGCATGGTCAATGTTTCACCGACAAATCCCGATGCAGTCTCCATGGGCTATAAACTGGTAGATCCTGGTTACCCGCATTTCAGTTTCTTGTTGAAAAAGGTGAATAATGGATTGGACCCTGACAATGACCTGGATGGTATAGCCCAAGGAGCAGCAATGCCTAAAACAGCGCCGCCGCTATCTGATGTAGAAATAGACATTATCAATGCGTGGATATTAAATGGAGCCCCTCAAACCGGAAATGTTATTGACACACAAGTAGTAATGGATTATCACAATATTGGTGGCCTTGCCCATGAAGACCCATTAGCTGCTCCTAACCCTGCTGATGGATTTCAAATCCACTTTGGATCAATATTTATGGAACCCAACTCTGAGAGAGAGTTTTTCCTTAAACGAAAACTCCCCAACATCACTGAGAATATGGAGATTACTCGCCTTGAAACTTATATTGATGTTGAGTCACATCACTATATTATTTACAAATACGATAATCAAGCATCAGCTGATGTCCAACCTGCGGGATTAAGAGAAGTTACCCTATTAACAGACGCATTTGTTAATGGAACCACTATGGTTGCAGCGTGGCAGAATGAAAATGACATCGTTCTCCCATTTGGAACTGCATATTTTTGGGATCCGGGGACGACCTTAGACATGAACTTGCACGTCAGAAACTACTCGCCTGATTCCATATTGAAAGCAGAAGTTTATACCAATGTGTATTTACGGCCTAAGAAAACTTCCACAACAGAAATGATCTCTGATTTGGTATTGTATTCCACATTGCCATTATCAGTTATACCCTGTAGCGTAAATCCATTCTGTATCCCTAATGATGGTACGGACTATGCGTTCCAGGGTGATGTTACTGGTGCCGATCTGACTGGAGGAGGGGCTGACAGCTTGTATATATGGTTGCTATCATCGCACACGCATAAATTTGGCGTTGGGTACAACATCTATTTAAGAAATCCAGGTGGCGGAAAAGGACAGCAAGTATATGACGGGTTCTACGACTTCGATTATACATTCTACCAGGGATACTATGATTATGAAGATCCTGCAGTAAGGTTCTTCGATCCTGATACATTCGTGATTAAAGCGGATGACGGTCTTATACACGAGGCGACTTTCAATAACGACAGTACGGAAGATGTGGGATTTGGAATAACCACCAACGATGAGATGATGCTCATATTCCTTCAGTACACTACGGAAAGGCGAACCCCTCCTCCTATTGGCCTTACAGTGGCTAGTACGGGACTAATGGGTCCAGGAAATTGTGATGGCACGGCAACAGCTACTCCTACGGGAGGAGATGCACCGTTTACTTATATGTGGGACGACCCTGCAGCTCAAACCATTCAAACGGCTACAGGGCTTTGTGAAGGAATGTATACAGTAACCATGACAGACGGGCTCGGAGCAATGATAAATGGAAGCACAACTATTGGTGCCTACGTGGGAATTGAGAAGTACATGAAAAAGATGGCTATCTCCGTTTATCCAAATCCGGCAGGAGGCAATACGATGGTAACATTTGTACGAGCAAACACAAATAATGATGTCTTCATTACTTTGTATGACCTCTTGGGCAAGAAAGTACTTACCAGGCAATTCCCTCTTGGATCAGACCAGCTATTCCTCGATAAATCCGAGCTTATGGCAGGGGTTTACATGTACAAGGCATGGTCCAATAATGGTGAGATTGCTTTAGGCAAACTCATAATGTACTAGCAAGGCCACTGTACAATTTATTAATTTCTGCACCGTTCTTCTACCCGATACTTTTATCTTTGGGCCTCTAGAAACACTTGTTTCCCTGCGGCTTAAATACTGCCTTTATGGCTGAAGAAATCTTTCGTTCCGAGAATATTACCAAGCGCTACGCCAATCATTTGGCTCTTGACAATGTCAGCATTACGGTTGACAAGCAGAGTGTTTTTGGGCTGCTTGGCCCCAATGGTGCCGGCAAAACATCACTCATTAGAATCATCAATCAAATCATGGCGCCAGATTCTGGTACCGCATATTTCAATGGTGAACCCCTATGTCCTGAACATATCTGCCGTATCGGATACCTCCCTGAAGAACGAGGCCTCTACAAGAAGATGAAGGTTGGAGAGCAGGCGCTTTATCTTGCCCAGCTAAAAGGATTGAAGAAGAGTGTAGCACTAGAGAGACTCAAGGAATGGTTTATCAAGTTTGAAATAGAGGCCTGGTGGGACAAGAAAGTAGAGGAGCTGTCCAAGGGCATGCAGCAAAAGATACAGTTCATCATTACCGTACTGCACGAACCTGAGCTATTGATATTTGATGAGCCCTTCTCTGGATTCGACCCCATTAATACGGAGCTCATTAAAAACGAAATCCTGGCACTCAAGGAAAATGGCGCCACCATCATCTTCTCAACCCATAATATGGAATCTGTTGAAGAGCTCTGTGACCACATCGCCCTGATTGATAATTCTAAAAAAATTCTGGACGGAAAGCTAAAAGATATTCGGTCATCACACAAATCCAACACCTACAATATTGGATTCAGGGGGGATTTTGCAGCGTTAAAGAAGGGGCTCAACGGACATGAATTAATTGAGGAAGGGCAAGATGAAGGTCTGAATAAGGCAAAGATCAAACTCGCTGACGGCATCAGGCTGAATACCCTATTACAAGCAATCATCCCGCATGTGGAAGTGGAATTCTGCACTGAGCAAATCCCATCAATACGTGACATCTTCATAGAAGAGGTTAACAAGAACAAGGGGCGCTGAGATGGGAAAGATTTCACTCATCATACAACGCGAATACCTAACCCGGGTTAAGAAGAAGTCCTTTCTCGTTCTCTCATTGCTGGGGCCGTTGCTGATTGCGGGGATGATGATGCTGGTAATATGGATGGGAATGGCTGAAAATGAAAACCAGAAGTTAATTGTGGTTGACGATTTGAACCCTGCTTTCGCAATGCTTAAATCCAAGAGTACAAGAAATGTGAAATTTGTGTATACGGACATGTCGCTTGACAGTGCCAAGGCAAAATTGCTTGAGTCTGATTTTACGGGTGTCCTCTATTTGCCAAAAAACATTCTGAATGCCAAGGCCGCTCAGCTGTTCTTCAAGAAGCATCCAAGCTCATTCGTATTGCGCAGCATTGAAAAGAAGGTAGAAGGAATTGTCGAAAGCCTGAACCTTGTCCAGTTTGGAATCGACAGAGAAGATTTTTACAAGGTGAAAAGCACTGTGACCCTGCACCCTGTTTTGTTTAGCAAATCAGGGGAGGAAGAAGATCTGTCCAAAGAAAAGGCTTACGTAGGCTTCGCATTTGGGCTGGTCATCTATATGTTCATCTTTCTGTACGGTGTTCAGGTGATGCGCGGTGTCATTGAGGAAAAAACCAGCCGTATTGTTGAGATTATTATCTCCTCCGTCAAGCCCTTTCAGCTCATGATGGGCAAAATCGTTGGAGTAGCACTCGTCGGACTAACACAAATAGCCATCTGGGTAGCCCTGACATTTGGCATTATGGCTATTGGGCAGTCTGTAATCTATGAGAGCAATTTTGGCGTCGACAAAGTTGCGGAGCAGATGACACCGGAAATGGCCAAAAAAGTGGAAGCTGCAAACGCCTTCAATACCAAGGCGCTAATAGATGAAGACAATATAATATTCATGATTAATTGGCCTATCATGATTGGATGGTTTCTCTTCTTTTTTCTTGGGGGGTATCTCCTCTATTCAGCGCTATTTGCGGCAATTGGCTCAGCAGTAGACAGTGAAACAGATACCCAACAATTTATGCTGCCGGTTACCATGCCCCTCGTGTTTGCCTATGTGATGTCCGTATTTATAATCGAAAACCCCGAAGGCCCGGCAGCCTTTTGGCTGTCAATTGTACCCCTCACATCACCAATTGTAATGATGGTTAGGGTTGCCATGGGCAATGTTCCGATATGGGAGATGCTGTTGTCCAGTGTTCTGCTTATCGCTGCATTTGTATTTACCGTGTGGTTATCAGGGAGAATCTATCGAACAGGCATCCTTATGTATGGGAAGAAGGTAAGCTATAGGGAGATCTGGAAATGGCTCTGGTACTAATGAATGGTGCCGCCATTATTGATCTGGGTACGAACACCTTTAATCTTCTAATTGTTAAGCAGTACGGAGAGGAGTACCGCATTGTTTTCAAGACAAAAATTCCCGCCAAACTTGGCGCCGGGGGATTTGCCGAAAAGATCATCACCCCCGAGGCTTTTGAGAGAGGCATAGCTGCGATTAGGGCCCACCAAATGACCATTAGGGAGCATCGTGTTGAGAACATCTATGCTTTTGCTACATCAGCCATGAGAGATGCGCAAAACGGTGCTGAGTTCGTTCAGGAGGCTGAGAACCAAACTGGTATCGAAATCAATATCATTTCCGGAGACAGGGAAGCAGACTTGATTTACAAAGGGGTCAGCCGGGCATTGGAAATCGGTGATGAGCCCGAGCTGATCATGGATATAGGCGGTGGCAGTACTGAATTCGTCATTGCAAATAATAAACAGGTCCTTTGGAAGCACAGTTTCGACCTGGGTGTCTCCCGAATCTTTGAGTACTTAAAACCAGCCGATCCGCTTACGGAATCAGATATTAAACGATTCGAAGTTTATCTCAATGAAAAAATGTCCATCCTGTTCGAGGCGGTAGACAAGTATGCGATATCAGGATTAATAGGGTCATCCGGCTCCTTTGAGTCACTGGCAGAGATGATTTTAGAAAACGCTGGCAGTGAGAATGGATTAAGAGGAAAAACCGAATACTCCTTCTCCCTAAAAGAGCTTAAAGAGCTTCACGGCAAATTAATTAAATCCAATGCTAATGAAAGGGCCCAAATGAAAGGCCTGGTAGCCTATCGGATAGAAACCATTCCACTTGCCAGCACATTTATCAACTACACGATAAAGAAGTTCTCCCTGAGCAAGATCAGGCTCTCGACCTACTCACTTAGGGAGGGCGTTATAAGCGAGTTGGGTACAGATTGATTTAGCTCCTGATTGTTTGGTTTAGTTAATGTTGTCGGTTGTTTCTTATATCCGTTTCGCCCCCGCCCTTTCTCCATTATGGCTCAGTAATTGATAAGCGTGGGCTATCAGCCCAATTGAGTTAATGGGTCATTAGAAATTAAAAACACATATATTAGCTATGGAAACCGAAGATGTTATGTCAAAGATCCTGGTTATAGATGATGAGAAGAGCATACGCAGCTCCTTACGTGAAATCCTGGAGTACGAAAAGTACGAAGTAGAAGAGGCCGCTGACGGAATGGAAGGGCTTAAAATGATCAAAGCTGGGGATTTTGATGCTGTTCTCTGTGATATCAAAATGCCCAAAATGGATGGGACGGAAGTCCTTGACAAGATCATTGCTGACGGGGAAGAATTTCCGGTAATTATGATTTCAGGACACGGCAATATAGATACGGCGGTTGATGCCATTAAAAAAGGAGCATTTGACTATATCTCAAAGCCCTTGGATCTTAACCGGCTTCTGATTACGGTACGAAACGCCCTGGACCGAGCCTCACTAGTGAGTGAGACTAAGGTGTTGAAGCGAAAAATATCGAAGACCTATGACATGGTTGGCTCATCAAAGGCACTTAACGCCATTCAGGATATGATTGATAAAGTCGCGCCTACCAATGCCAGGGTGATGATAACCGGAGAGAATGGCACGGGTAAAGAACTGGTTGCCCGCTGGGTGCATGAAAAGAGTGACCGTGCCGGAGCTCCATTCGTGGAGGTGAATTGTGCAGCAATCCCCTCAGAGCTTATCGAATCTGAGCTATTTGGACATGAAAAAGGGGCATTCACCTCTGCTATCAAGCAACGGAAAGGGAACTTCGAGCAGGCTGAAGGCGGAACCATATTCCTTGATGAGATTGGAGACATGAGCTTGTCTGCTCAGGCAAAGGTGCTTCGAGCGCTTCAGGAGAATAAGATCATGCGTGTTGGTGGCGAGAAAGATATTAAGGTGAATGTTAGGGTCATTGCCGCGACCAATAAGGATTTGCAAAAGGAAATTGCAGAGGGAAACTTTAGAGAAGACCTCTACCATCGGCTAAGTGTTATTCTCCTCCATGTTCCCTCGCTGAATGACAGGAAAGATGACATTCCAGCCCTGACCGAGCACTTCGCAAAACAGATCTGTGAAGATTATGGCATGCCTATCAAGAAATTTGGAAAAGACGCATATACAGAGCTAAAAAAGATAGATTGGTCGGGAAATATCCGCGAACTACGCAACGTAGTGGAGCGGTTGATCATCCTCTGTGACAAGGACATTACCGCCAAGGACATCACGAATCACGTGAAGAAGTAGGCTGCACTAGCTGTATCCACGACACCATAATAATCCACCCCTGCATGCTAAAGAAGCATACCCATTCTATCATGGGCTTGTGCCAAATGGCGGGTCGCACAAAATCATCTGGAGCTTCCACCCATCTCATGAACAAGTCACTGGGTGAAAACAAGAAGCCAGCAAAAGCGGCTGCGGTGATAATACCCGGAATAATAGAGGCTTTTGGCAAGTTGGGGGTCTTCCCCATAAGAGTCAGGGTTGTCACAACCAGGATCGTTATCAATCCCATCCCGAAAAAGCTCAGTGCTACTGTCACGTGATTCTCAAAATCGTCCACCGGGAAAACACCCACAAGTGAACAAGATATAGCTGCGATAAATGCCATTACGCTAATCGTGTCCCGCAGTTTTCCGGTAAACCCAAGCCGTATGCCCAGGGCAAAAATTATCATAAAGGCCCCGCCGAAAATGAGTCCGCTGTTGAAAACCCAGAAATAGGCACTTCGCTGCGTATGGCCCAACTCTGATATAAAGTGATTCAATATTGAGTATGGTTCACCGGCTTCCTCGAACATCCAGGCCGTAATAAATGTGCACATAATAATAGTGGTACACCCTACCAGTCCAGCGTAAGCGGCGATCTTATACGGTTCAATGGGTTTGCGAACAAGCATCAAAACAACATTCCTGAATCAAAGATGTTTCACCTGATTTCTGCTCCTAACTCTTTTTTGTAAACATCCATCAACTTTCCCATGATCTTGTCTACATCGGAGTCCTTCAAAGTCTTGGACTCATCCTGGATTACGTAACTAACAGCGTATGACTTCTTGCCCTTCTTGATCGTACCCCCCTCATACACGTCAAAAAGATTCACGCTCTTCAGCCGTTTCTTCTCCGCACTCTTAGCCAGCCTTTCAATCTCTTCAAATCTAACACTCGAGTCAATGAGTAATGCAAGGTCCCGCTTTACTGCTGGATACTTTGGAATCTCCTTGAACCTGGTCTTATTGACATTCATTAACGACTCTACATTGTCCCAATTAAACACAGCATAAAAAACAGGGTTCTTTATGTCGAATTTTTGCAGAACAGAACTGTTCAACTCGCCAAACTTTACTACGTTTTTCTTTAAGATGCTGTAGGCTTCACCATTCAATTGACCGGAATTAACAGATTCAATTGATACCCCTGGTTTCGATATGCCCAACTTCGCAATAACCTTATCTACGGCTCCCTTCAGGTAATAGTAATTCACTTGCTTTTTCTCAGTATTCCACCTTTCTGCGTCAATTATACCAGATATAAGGATGGTCAAAGCATTTTGTTCACCGTATGTTCCATCCTCCTTGACGAAGTATGATTTCCCGAACTCATAAAATTTAACATCCGGCCGCTGGTGGTTCTGGTTTCTGGCAACAGATTCCAGTCCCCCGTACAAGAGCGTTTTTCGCATCACATCAAGCTCAGCGTTAAGCGGATTCATTATGGTAACAATGCCATCCGCATCGCCATAATAGGAGGACCTGGTGATAGAATTGTTCATGATCTCTGAAAAGCCCGAAGAAGATAAAAGCTCAGATACCACCTCAATTACATTAACGGCATTGTGGCTGTTAGTGGCGAATGTAAAATGTGCTGTATCACTGACCTCAATATTATTATAGCCGTAAACCCTCAATACCTCCTCGATCAAATCAACCTCTCTGGTAACGTCTACCCTGTAAGGAGGAATCAAAACTTCCAAATGATCATCGGATTCATCTATGACCTCAATCTCCAGAGACGTAAAAATTCTCTTAATCACATCTCTTCGAATCCGTTGGCCTATCAATTGATCGGCTTTGGCGTAATTGAACCTGACCTTGACATCCTCGATCTTCTTTGGATAGATGTCAGCTATAGCCGAAGAAATGCTTCCTCCTGCAATTTCCTTTAACAACATGGCTGCCCGCTTCAAGGCATAAACGGTGATATTGGGGTCTGCCCCTCTTTCAAATCTGAAAGATGCTTCCGTATTAAGGTCATGTCGCCTGGCGGTTTTTCGTATAGTCTTCGGATCAAAATAGGCACTTTCCAGGAATATACTCGCGGATTCCTCCGTTACGCCAGAATCAACACCACCAAACACACCAGCTATACACATACCCTGAGTGGCACTGCAAATCATGAGATCATCTTTTGACAACTTGCGATCAACCTCGTCAAGGGTTTTAAAGGAAGTCCCTTCATCAAGCTTTTTAATCAATATTTTTCTTCCATCAATTTTTTCAGCGTCAAAAGCGTGTAAAGGTTGCCCTGTCTCATGTAACACAAAGTTGGTGATATCCACCACATTGTTAATCGGACTGAGTCCAATCGCCTGTAGCTTATTTTGAAGCCATTTTGGTGAAGCCTCTACCTTCAATCCGGTCATGGTAAGGCCAGAATATCTCGGGCATGCCACCTCATCCTCTACCACTACTTCAATGTTCAAATCGTGATTGTCGACATGGAACGCCTCTACTGAAGGCCTCTTCAGGACTGGCGCCGCTTCTCGATGCGCAAATACAGCAACCAGGTCTCGAGCCACTCCCAAATGAGAAGCTGCATCAATCCTGTTTGGGGTGAGGCCTATGTCAAATATCGTGTCTCTGGAAATATCAAAATACCTGTTCGCGTCAGCACCAATTTCAGCATCGGCATCCAAGACCATGATCCCATCGTGCTCCATGCCGAGTCCAATTTCGTCCTCAGCACAAATCATTCCCATAGACACTTCGCCCCTAATCTTGGTTTTCTTAATCTTAAACGCCTCTCCTTCAATTGGATGTAAGGTAACGCCCGGAGGCGCAACAATCACCTTCTGGCCAACTGACACATTGGGTGCTCCACAAACAATCGGCAACATCTCCCCGGTTCCTATATCTACGCTAGTTACGCTAAGATTGTCTGCGTTGCTATGCTTGTCTTTGGTCTTGACCTCTCCTACGATCAGTCCCTCCATGCTCCCCTTTACGGACTCATGTTCTTCTGCACCCTCTACTTCAAGCCCGCAATCAGTGAGCAGTACAGAGAGTTCCGCTGGATTTTGATCCAATTCGATATAATCCTTCAGCCAATTATATGAGATCTTCATTTACTTCGTTCTAATCGAACAAAAATAGATAGAAACAGGGTTGTATTCCACAGAAAACACATTTTTTCATTTCATCAGGTATAGAAATTAATTCTAATAAGTACTTTCGTCCAATCCTTGAAAAGTGAAGATCGCAGTAAATACCCGGCTGTTACTCAAGAATAAACTGGAAGGCATCGGCTGGTTCACTTTTGAGACGCTCAAAAGGATCACCAAAAGCCACCCTGAGCACCAGTTCTATTTCCTCTTCGATCGGCCCTATAGTGAAGAGTTTGTTTTCTCTGACAATATCATACCAGTACAAATCGGCTTGCCTGCACGACATCCCGTTCTGTTTTATCTCTGGTTTGAGTACTCGGTTCAAAGAGCCCTTGGTCAATTAGGGGCAGATTTGTTTTTATCCACCGATGGCTATTTATCACTCGACACCCCTACCCGGTCTATTCCGGTCATTCATGACATCAATTTTGAACATTCTCCCGAACAGCTGCCAGCGATGACGCGAAGGTATTACAAGTACTTCTTCCCAAAATTCGCGCGTAAAGCCATTCGCATCGCAACAGTTTCTGAGTACTCTAAAGCAGATATTGTTGCAAAGTACGGTATTAACGAAGACGACATCGACGTTGTGTACAATGGGGCCAACGAAATTTACATGACAATATCCGAGGAGGATAAGACAGCAGCTCGAGAGAAATATGCTACAGGGAATCCATACTTCTTGTTTATCGGTTCCCTCCTACCCAGAAAGAATATTGCCAACCTTTTTCGAGCATTTGACCTGTTCAAATCCAATTCTACCAACCAGGTTAAATTAATGATCATCGGAGAGAAAAAGTGGTGGACATCGGAAATTGAGAACGCGTATAAGGAAATGAAATTCAAAGATGACGTCATATTCAAAGGTCATACGGCACCGGATGAACTGAAATTTATTATTCCAGCTGCTCTGGCTATGACATACGTTTCGTTTTTCGAAGGTTTTGGTGTTCCTATAATTGAAGCCATGAAATGTGGTACTCCAGTGATTACATCCGACATCTCCTGCATGCCTGAAATAGCTGGCGGAGCAGCTTTGCTCTGTGATCCTAATTCGCCGGATTCGATAGCGCAAAAGATGAGCGACGTGGCTAACAACCCTGATAATAATGAGGCATTAGTCACCCAAGGCCTTGAACGGGCTGAGGTGTTCTCGTGGGACATAACAGCGGAAAAACTCTGGATATCAATGGAAAAGGTACTGGGACTATGAACTTGAAAAGATACAGGAACAAGGCATTGGTTGAGGCTGGATGTGATGAGGCAGGGCGCGGCTGTCTTGCAGGGCCCGTATTTGCAGCAGCGGTTATTCTTCCACGAAAGTTCAAGCATCCCCTTCTCAACGATTCCAAGCAATTAACCGAACGCCAACGAGACATGCTAAGGCCAATTATTGAGGAAGAGGCGATCGCGTGGAATGTTGCCATGATCGATAATCATGAAATCGACGTGATAAATATACTACAAGCGTCAATCTCCTGTATGCATCTGGCTCTTGATGGATTGTCAGTGCGGCCTGACGCGTTGTTAATTGATGGTAACAGGTTTAGGCCCTATGAGAACATACAACACCACTGTATTATTAAAGGCGATGGAAAGTACCTGTCAATCGCTGCTGCGTCAGTACTCGCAAAGACACATAGGGATGAATTCATGTTAGGCCTTCATGAAAAGCAGCCGGAATATGGCTGGAATCAAAACAAGGGGTACCCAACCAAAAAGCACAGAGCAGCGATAGAACAATACGGAGCTACAGACTTGCACCGTTCCAGTTTTAGATTGCTCCCTGCTGAGGGTGGCCAAATGATTCAAACATTGTAATTTTAAGCCGCAATAGGAAGTCCTCAAATGCGAAATATTCTGATAACCTTTTTTGTGCTAGTGATTCTGGGAGCCGGAGTGGTCGGCTATCTCTTTTACAAGCAGCTGAAATCTCCATCCAGCAAAGCGATCAATGCTATCCCATCTAACGCAGCTATAATAATGGAGAGCAATGATTTCCAAAAGGCCTGGCAATCTCTTGAAAAAACCACGTCTTTTTGGAGAACATTATCAGATATAGGGTTTATTAAGGCCCTCAATGACCAAACCACTTGCCTCGACTCCATCCTATCAGTTGAAGGACAAGTGTCAGCTTTAGTGAAGGGTAGGCCCGCATTCATATCCGCTCATTTGACGGGGGCTAACGACTATGATTTCTTATTTCTCATTGGGCTTGAGAACATCAGCCAAATCTCAACAATAGATGACGTATTTATAAGAGCTTCTCGGGATTTGACAGTGGAGAAACGATTATATGATAAGGTAACCATATCTGATATCTCTTTAGGAGAAGGAAGAACTTTTTCATACACGTTATCAAAAGGAATCCTAATCGGATCCTTCAGTCCCATGCTGGTGGAAGATGCGATACGGCAGCTTAACTCGGGCAACTCGCTTATCGACAAAACGAAGAATGCGGCCTTTGCTAAGGTACATGCTACCTCTGGCGAAAATGCTGATGCGAATGTTTATATCAATTATCAGATGTTTCCCAAATTGATGGGCAACTTCCTAAATCCAAAGACAGCCAAAGAACTCGCACCTATTGAAGGTTTGGCAAATTGGTCAGCGCTAGATCTCAAGATCAAGCCGAACTTCTTAATGTTCAATGGATTGACACTGCCCGAGGATTCCTCGGATAAGTTCTTTAGTGTCTTCTTCGGCCAAACGCCTCAGGAAATAGAGGTTACGGACATCATGCCTGATAACACCGCCAAGTTCACATACTTTGGCATAGACGATTTTGAAAGCTATTATACCGCATTTAAGTTCTTCATGGGTGGTAATAAAACCATGTACGACTACCAGCGCAGAATTGACAAATTAAATGCAGATTACAGCCTTGACCTGCAAAACGACCTATTATCAGTTATAGGGTCGGAGTTCGCGATAGTAACTACCGGAAACATCAATTCACCAAATCCTAACCGCGAAGCAATAACCAACTATTTCATCATTAAAATGAGGGATGCGGAAGAAAGTGAACCCTTGTTTAAAGATATCTCCGTAAGGGTTGGTGTTACGAATGGAGTTGACAAAGCAGATAGTCTTGAACGATACCGGGGTCACATTATTGGAGTACTTGGCTTGCGCAATGTGTGGGGCAATTTGCTGGGGCCAACTTTTTCTGAAGTGGAAGAAAATTTCTATACTATAATTGATGAATATCTCATCTTTGGCAATTCTGTTCACGATATTAAGTCTTTTATAGGTGCAAACCTGGCTGAACGAACCCTGCAGCGCGACATACACTATCAATCATTTGCATCTAACATTTCATCCCAAACCAACTGTTACGTCTATTATAACATACCCATTTGCCTGAAGAGCAAATTACTTCAGGGGGCAGTCACTGACAAGCTTGCGGAAGAGATTAGGAGCAATATGGAGGTGATAAAGGAGTTCGAAGCGGTTGGTATTCAATATAGTATGAGTGCTCTCCCCGGATATCTGGATAACGAGGACCGAATGCTTTACACAAACCTGTTCCTGAGCTATAACCCCGGCTATACCGAAAGAGCTCAATTATTCAAACAGTCGCGGCTAGATGCCCCATTAACCAGAAAACCATGGATCGTTTTGAACCATTATTCCAAGAATTCCGAAATCTTTATTCAGGACGACAACAACCAGATTTACCTGATTGACAAATCAGGGAATGTGCTATGGAAAAAAGAACTCGATGGGCAAATATTGGGAGACGTGCAGCAAGTGGACATTTACAAGAACAACAAACTGCAATTGTTGTTTAACACGCGGACACACCTCCACATGTTGGATAGAAAGGGGCGAGACGTAGAGCAATACCCTATTAAACTAAAATCTGCCGCCACAAATGGGCTTAAAGCATTTGACTATGACAAAAACAAAAAATACAGAATTTTAATTGCCACCGAAGATGGCAGCATATACAACTATGACATATATGGCAAATTTGTGAAAGGATGGGAATGTGATAAAACAGCAGCTCCAGTATACGCGCCATTTTCTCATCTAAGCTTCAGTGGCAAAGATTACATCTTCTTTATCGACTCCAATGGGAAAATCTATACGGTCGACAGAAAAGGAAGTGAAAGAATCAAGGTTAAGAAGCGATTCAAGTACCTGTACAATGACAGGTACTTCATTGAAACGGGAAATTCTATAGAGAGCACCTATCTGCTTGCTTCAGATTCAACCGGAGGAATTTTCAAGATTTCCTTTGGCGACAAGATGGATAGTGTGATCTTCGATCACTATAAGCACCCACCATATTTTGAGTATGGAGATATCGACGGGGACGGACAATCGGACTACCTATTGCTGGACCAATCTGAACTGCTCGTGTACAATGCTGATAAGAATCTTATTATCAACAAGTCTTTTGACAACAATATCATTTACTCGCCCGGTATTTACAGCTTAACCGGGAATATTGCTAAAGTAGGAATCGTAGCCGACAGGTCAGACGAATTGCTGTTGTTCAACAAAGATGGATCACTATCCTTGGGATTTCCCTTATACGGCAATAGCCCCTTTAGCTTAATCGACGAGGGTGGCACGGTAAATCTGGTCACTGGTGCAGCGGGAAGAACATTGTATATTTACACATTAGAGTAATGTCACTCCGGGCAACCATTAGGAGTTTGCCCGTCTATGAACGAAACTTAAAGTCTTTTCTATAATGCAAACTAACATCAAATGTCTTTTAGCTCTTTGCGCCATATCGGTATTGGCTGTCTCTTCCTGTGTCAAGGAAGAGTATGACCTGAACACGCTGGTTCAAACTGGTACGTGGCAGCCGGAGATTGCCATGCCCTTGGTCCATTCCAAACTTTCGGTAGAAGACATAATGGCCCCTGCAGAAAATGACCAGGATGAACTTGGAGTAGACCCTGATGGACTTATGCTGCTCATCTATAAAGACACGCTATTCTCTGCCTGGGCGCAGACTTTTATTCCAGGCCTATTGCCGGGAGGATCCTTAACAGGGGCCTCAATTGGAGGGCCACATGGCGTTTTCCTTCCCATTGATTCTCTTGATATGAACCTCGAGGTTTACAATAAAGTTGTTGGCGGGTCATTCTATTTTGAGAATCCAACGGTGCGGGTGATTGTCACCTCTACGCTCGGAGTTCCCGTTGATATAGCATTTGTTGTTTTGGATGCCTATTCGCCTATCAATGGGACGCTGCCAATAGAGTTGTGGGGTAACACAGCACCGCCTAACTTAGCACTCGACAACCCCTCATCCCCATCATATCCAACAGTCTGGGGGGACACCGCTGTAACTGTGTACACATTTGATGAAACCAACAGCAACATCAAGGACTTCTTGCAAATTAACCCTAAGTACATTTTTTATTCTGTGCAGGCAGATGTCAATCCTGGGTCAACAGACCCGACATTTTTTGTGTTAGACACCAGCGAGTTCTCCGTTGAGGTTGAGGTAGAACTTCCCCTCCATGGAACCGCAAATTTTGTTTCTCTGGGAGATACAATACCTTTTGAGTTAGGACTCAATGACCCATCGGGCTCAGAAGTTGTAGTCACTGAGGCCTTATTCATGGTGAACACATACAATGACTTCCCGGTAGATGTAGAGATGCAATTGTTGTTTATGGACTCCAACCAGGTGGTGATTGACTCCCTCTTTCGCAATGGTCAGTCATTTATCTTAAGAGGAGCGTCTGTTGGGCCTGCACCCGCACTGCGGACGTCGACGCCTAGACATACAGTAACTCAGGTCTTTGTAAACCAGGCAAGACTCGACAACCTGGGCAGGGCGCAGGAAATGATTGTTCGTGGCAGGCTCACTACGAGCAATGACGGATTTGACCTGGTAAAAGTATATCAGGACTATGAGATTGAGGTCAAGCTGGGAGTCAAAGCAAAACTTCAGATTGGAGAATAAGAAACTGTCTATTAGGATGATGCGCCCTTTCTCCAAGTACCCCCTATTAATGCTTGCCTTCATACTCTTGGCGATGCGGCCAGCCGCCGTTGCACAACTGGATGCTACGCTTTACCACATGTCCACAATACCACAGGTAAAGTACACCAATCCTGCGTCGAGCTCAGATTATAAATGGTATATCGGGCTGCCTGGAATTTCATCGATCTATGCAAACGTGCATCACAACGGCTTTGTAGTGGCTGACCTTTTGAAGAAG
>DTRK01000001.1 GCA_012965955.1 Flavobacteriales bacterium | reverse complement strand
ACCCATATCAGCTGTCCATGCATTGGCTCTTTGCTTCTGGAACTTCACCCAATTATTGATCATCTTCGAAGGGACATTATATCCTCTGGATTTTGCTTCCAGGATGTAGTGTCCTGCATAGTTGCTGCCCCAGTCGCTTGCCGTTTCGTACTCATTTGGCCAGTAGGAAAAGCCGCCTGTTGAGATTTGGAACAGCTTGAGCCGATCAATTCCAGCTATGATATTCTCCTGGATCTCCGCTTTGCGTTCGCTTGGAAGATCGATGATCTTATCAAGGTACACCTGTGGAAATACAGAAGATGTCGTTTGCTCAATACAGCCATGTGGGTAGCGAATGAGGTATTCCAACCTTTCACCTATCTTGATAGGTGGCATTCTCGACACTTCAATGGAGCCCTTATTGGTGCCCGCCATGCCTACAGCAGCATACTCTGTTTCCCATGTTTTACCGGGTTCAATAACGGCATCGATCACTTCATTGATTCGCGGATTTGGAATACGTACATCGATCTCCACATCGTAATGGGCCGTCTCCTTACCGCTTTTCACCAATACCTCAACTTTGGCAATACCAAGCCTCTTCGCCACCTTCATATCAAAGGTCACAACCTGGTCACCCTCTTCCTTGAAAGTGATGGATTGCTTATTCTGCGGCACTTTTACCAGGTCGTTGGTTTTCACTTCGATGGAAACATTTTTGATCTTTTTATCCATAGCAAAGACTGTCACCGGCAATTTTAATTGCTCTCCGGGCCCAATTACCCTGGGCATAGTTGCCAAAACCATTAGCGGCTTTTTAACCGGTGTGGTCTTTTCTGTGTTGCCATAACTGCCTTTGTAACCAGCTATCACCATTGTTCTTACCGACCCCACATAATTAGGCATCATGTAGCTGTGTGTGCTCTTTGCTCCTGGTTTCAATTCAAAGGGACCCAGGAATTTTACCACAGGTTTGAATCGATTGGCCTTTTTCTTTCCCTCTTTCACCGCGGCTTCATCACCTCCCAGGGCCAGGAGTCCAGCCATTTCTCCCGAAAATGCGCCCATCACATATTTATACATGTCCCAGGTCTTGACTCCCAATGCCTCGCGGGCATAAAAGTGGTTCCATGGGTCCGGAGTTCGGAAATTCGTGAGATCTAACAATCCCTCATCCACCACGGCTATAGTGTACACCATCTGTTGTCCTGTTGCTTCACTGATCTTGATAGAGACTTTGCCCTCTGGTTCCAGCACATCGGCCATTGCGATTTGAGGTGCAAGCCTGGTTTTTGGATCTTCTACTCCTATGTTCTGAACACCATATAGCCTGATGGGCATATCATTAATGGTCTGCTCATGCGGCTGAACTAATGTAATGTGCACGTAAACGTTGGGCGCCATTTCAGGCGTTACTTCAAAGTTGAACTTGTTTCCGTCTTCCTTGGCATTCACCCAAAAAGTCTTGACCACCTTCGAGCCGGTTTCTATGCTCACCAGTGCTCGTCCTTCCTGGGATTCAGGAAGTTCTACCCTCACGCTCTCCCCGACATCGTATTTCGTCTTATCGGTGCTGAATGTGAGCATCTCCGCCCCTCCGGGATTGTCGCCCCCAGGCTGGCTCCACCAACCCTTATACGTGGTATAAAAGGCCTTGCCAACACTGTGGCCTGTTTCCGGGTCCGTAATTCGGATAAATTTCCTGCCATAGTAGCGCCCATCCAAATTCATCTCATACATCGCCTTACCATTTTTGGTGCTGACGTATTCTGTTTTTAGCAGGTTCCTGTTGCGGTTGGAAACGTAATATGCAAGATCATCATCAGATGACCTTTCCCACCACCAGCGCCAGTAGACATTGAAAATCTCAATCTTCAAATTCTCCCGGTCAACGGGCTTGCCATATTCATCAACTGTAATGATTGGAATTACGTTGGGCGCATTGGAATACAATGCTCCATTCCATCCCGGCCCTTCTGGAATCTTCAATCCCACGTACCCACGGTACGGTGAGTAGGGTACCGAAAAGCTATTGACGCTAAAGTCTCCACCTTTTTCAAAGGCTCTAACCTTAAAATAAGCCTTCAGCATACCTGGAGCATTGTCAGCGACCTGAATACTCGGTACCACAGTGGCTTCTCCTTCGGCATTCAGGCTGCCCTCAAAAACCATTTTCTCTTCCACATCAAAGCGCTTGGAGGGATCGTCAAAGACGAAATCCTTGTACTCCTTGAAAACCGTTCGTCCCTTGGTCATGGTCATTTCCACATCCGCTTTGAGATTACGCGCCTTTGCCCCATGAAGCCATTTAACCAGCAAATCACCTTCAGGCGATTCTGTATCCCGCAGGATATCCGCGTGAAAATCCAGTTTAATCTTTAAACGATTTGGTTTAATTGCCTCCACCTTTATGCTTTTGGTGAATACCGAACCTCCAACTTTCACCTTCGCAAGCCAATTACCAGTTGGAGCTTCCGGATCTGTTTTGGTTCTGAAGTCGTAGAAACCGTGGAGAGAAGTGAGGCTTACCTTCCGTTGGTAGAGCTGGCTTTCCGGTGTATACAATTCAAAGACAACAGGATGGTTTTCCGGGATCACCTGATTCTTGTCCTCCAGGATAAAGGACAGATATAAGGAATCTCCGGGCCTCCACACTCCGCGTTCACCGTAAATGAACCCTTTGACACCTTTCTTAGACCTCTGCCCGCCAACATCGAACATACTGAGCGACAATGCTGTTCCATCGTCTAGCCTTAGGTAACCAATTTGCTTTCCACTTCTGGCGATGAGGAGGAAGGGGTGCTTTTTGAGGTCTATGGTGGTGAAGCCGTTATCATCAGTCACATTCGTTCCTATTAGCTTGTTCTGGTAATTGTAGATTTCAATATCCACACCCCCTAAGGGCTCTGTCGATTTGATGTCCGTTACAGCAACAGTAAGCGATGTTCCAGCACCGGACTTGGCAATAATGCCCAGATCAGATGCAAAGATGTTTCGGGTTACCGTTCCATTGCCGCGCATGTAGTAAGAGTCCTTGCATGGATTATCGCGGTCCCTGTAGTTATATTCTGAGCCATAACCGTAATAATCATAGTCATCATAGTACCAGTAGTCATCATCCGGTCCATCATAACGGCTCTCTTCAGGATCATCAGCGAGATCATTGAGGCTTGCGACAATATCATCTTCGCCATCATCATCCGCTTCACTACAGGGATACATAGAGTGTTTCTTCTTAACACTGAGCTGCACGCGATAAATAGCTCCCGGCTCGGCCTTCATCAGCTTAGAAAGGTCAATTGAGAAGTTGTTCCACAGGCCATAGTCAATGGCTTTGTCGGATTTTAGCGCCACTTCCCCCTTATATACAATCCTGCCTACGCGCTTCATCTCCCGGTAACCATCAAATTGATTTACCTGTAGGAATTGTGCGACGTTGTCTTCGTAGACCTTGATGACCTTCACGTCAACGGCTCTGAGGTTTACTGACTTGAATGGGAAGATGAGGCCTTTAGTGTTGGGTAGAATTACTCCTTTGCCAATCAACTCCACGGCTGGCTTGATGTTGGTAAAGGTGATATCAGAAGAATGACCTTCTATCAGCTGGTAGTTCATTATATTCCGGATGCCTTCATCCACTACCAGTTGAGTAGTACCAGTTTGTCTTTTATCAGGATAGATTCGGATAGAGTTTTCTTCCTTGACAATCTTTACGCCAACGCCAGATTCCAGATAGATCAATCCCTCGAGGTCCTGATCAGGGCTTATCGGATCAGAGAAATAAACTGTGACGTACTGGGTTGGTTGCTGAGTTACCTTCAAGCTGAGCACCTTGAATTCTCCCAGGGGTGGTATTTCAAAGTTTTTTTCGCCGTCACCGTCAATACCAATTGTCTCACCCTCCCAATGGATCAATACTTCTTCTCGCTCCTCAGTTCGGTTGATGCTATCGACAGTGAAGTGGTGGGTCTTATTATCTCCTGCATGATCCCAGGTAACATTGAGTTTAATGCCGTTTTGAGTAGCTACCAGCAAGTCTTCAATTACTGGATCAAATGCCTGATCGGCGGTAACCAGCTCGCCTTGCAGTCGCTGCCATTTTAGATCTTGGATATCATAGGCACGCATACCCTCGAAATAAACATTTATTGCTTGCTGTATCGTTTGAAAGCTAAAGGGTAGCGTCTTTAGCTTTTCCGGAACGTCTGCCACTTTTGACAGGTGGAATTCGGCCTCAAAGAGCTTTCCAGATGGTAGCAGCCCTTCCGGCAGAAATTCAATGGTGCGTTTGTCTATCCAGTTGGCTTCACCTTTGATATCCGGCGAGAATTCGAAGAGCTCTTCTTCAATGGCTTCGTGGAGTTCAACATCCTGTTCCTCCATTAAGCGAATCTTAATGGACGAGCCGTTGGATATTATTCCTGACGTAAATGCAGAAATATATCCCGTAAAGGCCGGGTCGATATATACGGAGGTTTTTTTATCGCTGCAGCCATTGATAAGAACGGCGCTGGTAATAACTAGTGCAATGCATATAAAAGGTAGGGTGTATTTTAACTTCATGATGATGAATTAGAGGATGAATATTCAGATAAATATACATAATTATGGAAACTATTTGTTCACACAGAATGATTGTATATTGCAACTGAAATATTAGCTGGAATATTGTTTCTTTGGTATATTATGAGCGCGAGAATCTGTTATTTCCTAATGTCGAGATTCAGTACACAGTTAAGGTGGTTCTGCAACAGGCGAATTAAGCTACAAGAATCATTATGAGGAGGCTTCCCATTCCTACGAGAAATCCAAGGTACACCTGGAATGGGTTGTGAGCGTTTAGGCGGAGCCTGGAGAATCCAACGAACCCTGCCATAACAAAAAGCACGATTAGTGTGGCGTTAAGGTCTAATGTCAGCCTCTCCGAAACGCCTATAATTACTCCAATCAAACCACCCATTCCAATCATGTGGGCCGAAATTTTCCATTTAAGATTTATCACAAACGCCAATATGCTGGCAAGCATGCAGCCCAAAATGATTAGATAGAGGATGGGCGGAAGCTGCAATTCTTTCAATAGATAATATAGTATAATATAGTAGGCCACAGTTATCGCATAGGGGAGGCGTCGCTCCTCTTTGGATTCTAAATAAATGCTATCCACAAACCCTTTGTAGTGCAAATACAGCACATTCAATAGAGGCATCAGGCAGGTAAATAGGAATACTAAGAGAATTGTAACCCATTGGCCTGTGGGAGGGATACCAGAGCTAAAATAAGTGCTGGAATTGAACACGAGGATCAATCCCAGCAATGGCATAAAAAGTGGATGAAATATGGTGGAGATCAGTTTGGGAAATCCCATGCAACACTAGAGTTCCTTTCTCATGCGTGCCACTGGAATTCCAAGCTGCTCTCGATACTTGGCTATGGTCCGCCGAGCAATGTTGTAGCCTTTCTCTTTTAGAATAGCTGCAAGTTTTTCATCAGCCAATGGCTTCTTTTTATTTTCTTCCCCTACGCAATCCTGCAAGATTTTCTTGATTTCCCGCGTCGACACTTCTTCTCCATCTTCATTGGTCATAGACTCTGAAAAGAAAGATTTTAGAAGAAATGTTCCGTAAGGAGTATCAATGTATTTGCTGTTTGCAACACGCGATACCGTAGAAATATCCATGTTAATAATCTCAGCGATATTCTTCAGTATCATTGGACGCAATTTGGTTTCGTCTCCGTCCAGGAAGTACTCCTTCTGGTAGTCAACAATGGCTGACATCGTCTTCATTAGTGTTTCTTGTCGTTGTTTGATCGCATCAATAAACCATCTGGCACTATCGATTTTTTGTTTAACGAACATAATTGCATTCTTCTGCTGCTTGTCAGCTTTGCCTCTGTTGTGCGAATAGGTCTCAAGCATTTCAGCATAGCTTCGGCTCACCTTCAACTCTGGAGCGTTGTTCGAGTTCAGCGACAGAGATAATTCACCATCTATTTTTTCCAATACAAAATCAGGCATGATATGCTGTACTGGTTTTTGGCTCTCTGCCAGAGAATTCCCAGGCCTTGGATTCAATTTCTGTATCTCATCCATTGCATTCTTGAGCATGTCATCGTCAATCTCCAACTTACTGGTGATCTTGTCATAGTGTTTCTTTCTGAATTCGTCAAAGTGGTCTTGCAAAATTTGCCGTGCAATCAACTCTGCCTCTTCAGTTAGCTCTTTTCTGTCCAA